>NZ_JALNZY010000056.1 GCF_023229105.1 Sulfurimonas sp. | reverse complement strand
AAGCAAAGAGTGATAAAGCACTTATAGCAGTAGCGAGTATTATTTTTTTCATTATTTTAACCTTTTTATGAATTACCTCTTATTCATAATTTTGAGGTTAAAAAGTGATTTTAGTTTACTGAGCAGGAAATATCTTTTGCAATCTCATTTAATGCTCCTAAGCCGGCTACAGATTCACTAAAATTTTCTTCATTTACTTCTCCGCACTCATATTTAATACTCTCTCCGGAATCAATCGGGCAGATATCATTGTTTGTACCGATACATTCCCTAAGTTCATACTCTATAAAATCTCTATTTGCAGCTGAACCATCCGTAAAAATATGGCTATTTACAACTGTTTTTTCAACTTGACAATATCTTACCTCTTCCAAATCTTCCGTTCTTGACATGTCAAAAGTCTCTCCTGCAGCAGAAACTATCTTCTCATTCTCTGTTGCAACTGGAATTGAGCTAGATCTAGTTCTCAATTGATTTTTTTCCGTCGTAAAATCAATACTATCTTCATTTGCCGAAGCATTTAGCAATGTACTCATAGCAGAATTTGAATCATTTTGCTGAGAAGTCATCATCTCATTACCTTGATTTATTAAAGATGTATTATCAGTTTCTGTATAAGTATAATTGCTGTTGCCCTCTTGATAGTTCCTGCAGGCATCTTGATTTTCCCCGTAAATTTCAACAATACTACTATCGTTATTGATTCTTGTTAATACAAAACGAGGCATTTGATTCTGGAGTATTGCATATATAGCTGCTGATATATCATCAAGTACTCTCTGTGTATCTCTGGCCGCAACACTATTGCAGCTGCTATTGATACAATAACAATTCGATAAATTTCCTCTATTTGAGCTTTGAAGATAAATATTACTTGCATTATGTTGATAACTAAAATAATTGCAATTGTTCCAACTCCCAGAATCGCATTTAATCAAACCGTCTGAACATATTCCGCTAATCCCGCTAAAGGTATAATTTTTTTCTTTTGTTCCGTCCGCATCCATATCTACATTTATATATATAGAAATATCATCTGTTCCCAAGTAAGATATATCTGCGATAGGCTGTGTTGCGCCTTCACATGTGATATTTGCATTAAATGTAGAGTTTCCATCAAGAGTTGTATAACTGCCGGCTCCTGTTCCTGGAGCTGTGATTGTGTTTTGAAAGTTGCTGCTAAAATGATTGTTTAAATTTTTTGCTTCGTTTAAATACTCACCCGCATCTAATCCGCAAAAACAACACAAAAGAAGAATTATTCTTTTGTTCATCTGCCTTGTCCTGCAGTCATAAAAGCTTGATAAGCACTTTGAGTTTTAAGTTGCTGATCCCTTTGTTCTATATAATCTTTTACACTTTTACTATTAACAAAATTTTCTTGAATACTTCTGTGGTATTGCACCGTCTGTTTGCTTAAATCATTAATATTTGCAACAATAAGCCTTGCAGATTCAATGTTGTGATTTGAAATATCTTTACCATTTAAGGCAATATAGGAAGAAACCCCTCTTGCTATTAGCCCTGATAAATATAGAACTAAATCTTTCGTCTGCCCGGCCGCAATCTGACTTGCCATTAAGTCAAAATCACTATCAGCTTTACTGAGCACTGCTGTATTCAAATATTTATATACCGGGAATGTCAAAGTGGATAAAAACTTTTTATCTTCGTCGCTTAATGTTTGTTTGATTTTCATCTTGTTGTAAATCTGTATAAGATGATCCCGAATTATCTCTTTTGTTCCTTGAGTAAAATCATGTTCACCAAGTTTTGAGATTTCTTTTGTGCTAGGATTATAGCTTATGTATGGTATTTTCCCACCTTCGTACAATTTTTTGAAAAACTCTTCTTTTTTTTCACCCGGAAGAGCATAGTCAACAGGCGTACCGTCTGCTTGTTCACCACCGATAACATCTCCTACTGCAGCTCTAAATAATGAAAGTATTAATTTATCATTATTAGCGTCATTGCCCAGTAAATCTAGTTTTGAAACATCAGGTAAACCTTTTGTTGCAGATATATGAAGCAAACTGCCTTTTAAAACCAAAATCTCCATCATCTCATTTGCTTTTGTTGCATCGCCGCCGAAATGATTTTGTAGATTGTTTTTCCATCCCTGCATTGCATTTGTTGCGGATTCTAGTCTTTGTGATAACCAAGAGTCGCTTTGTCCACTAAAAATAGTGTTGTTCATAGCTTCACCAACTGCTTTTCCTGCTCCTTGCGCGGCTTGA
Source organism: Sulfurimonas sp. (assembly GCF_023229105.1). Lineage (GTDB taxonomy): Bacteria > Campylobacterota > Campylobacteria > Campylobacterales > Sulfurimonadaceae > Sulfurimonas. The sequence continues at coordinate 11,269 of NZ_JALNZY010000056.1, read as the reverse complement.
ACAGCATCACATGTATCAAAATTCATTCCGTTAGCCATATTTGCAAATTTTTCAAGCTCGTTCATAATATTTTGACAATCTTTACATAGAGCTGATATCGCCATTTGGTAGACAAACGCTGGGGCAGCTGCACTTATTGCTTTTAGCTTTTCTATTATAAATTCAGGATTTAAATAAGAAAACCCACCCATCGCTATATCTATTGCTCCACATCCTACATTAAATCTTGGTGGTTCAACATGAATAGGATTGATTGTTCCACCGATTTCTCTAAATTTAATCGTTTGTGAGCCTAGAGAATAAAGGCCTCTTGTTTGTGTTTCATAATAACCTGCATCAGCTCCTGCATCAATCATATTATCTGCAATCCAATTTCCCTGAACTTGAGAATTGCTTATAATTAACAAAAGAGATGCAACATATACTATTTTTTTCAAAATATCCTCCTTGCAGTGTTTTTTACATCTTTTTTATTTACTAACCCAAAATATCTACTATCGTAACTCATTGGATGTTCCCCTAGTGCAAAAAATTCATCTTGAGGGATTGTTCCCGTAAAATCTATTTTATTTAAAATCTCTCCCTCTCTATTCTTATCTAGAGCCACTGCAATTAGTTTGTCGTTACAAAAAATTTTGTTATTTTGAATATCAAGATGTTGTCCACTATCACAGCCAATTTTCTTTATAAATAATTTACCTTTTTGATAATTTTTATAAGGTGCTTTCTCATATTCAAATACTACATAATCATTAGAAGTATTTTTGTTTTGAAGTAAAAATAGATTACCGGACACTGACTCGCTCTCAGGAACTACGAAATGTAGATCACTTATTTTTATAGCTAAGTAGAAAAAAGCTACCGTTGCTAGAGTAAAAGCCATACTTGCATATCTTTTCATGGCAGCAATTTTTCTATCTTTAGCTTCACAATTAAATCATCCGTGAGATCAACTATCTTTGTTGATTTCCTTGTTAGAATGTGCGTCTTTGGATAAACGAGAGCATCTTTATTCTTCGATACAGCGTCTATATAAGCGTTTGAAAACAATATGAGTTTTTCTAAACTGTTATAATGTTCTATCGCCTCATCTTCCGTTGCTTCTGATACCTTAAAAGCAGACTGTTTTTGTTGGTATATTTTTTGAACATCGACTACATAAACTTTTTCACTAGACCTTTTATATTCATCGTATATAAATATAACACCTATAGCTATTATTATTGTTAAAGATATATCTATTAGCCCTTTTAATTTTTCTTGCCATTTCATGCTGCAGCTCCTTGTTTTTCATTATCTACAATATGCTGAATCGCCTCACTTGTAGTCATGCTGTATTTATTCATAATTTGTGCTATTTTGGCTTTGTCTTTTGGTTCGGAAGTACTTAAATAATAGAAGTACCTATCTATAAGCAGTCTGACAACAGATATCTCATTTTCAGGATTGATATAAAAAATCTCTGAGTAGTATCCTTTTGCACTTTTTGTGCTTTTTAGAAGCTCTATATCAAGTTCAGAGAGTGTAAATAGTCCTGATTGTTTTATGGCATTTATTGCAGTGTCGTTTTGATTTAAAAAAAACTTGTAAGGACTGTTTGCCATAATAGCCTGTCCTGCAATAGATAAACCACCTGTTTTCATATTGTAAATATCTTCAAAACTTTGTGTTATTACGATAATAGAAGCATTATGCTTTCTAAATCTTCTATACGCCTGGTCGAAAAACGCATCCATGATTGCATTTTTTCCTAAAAATTTATGTGCCTCATCGATGATCACTTGCGTCTGAATATTAAAGTCGTGGTTATTGTAAATAAACGAAGCGATATTTGAGGCCATTATATAAATTAAAGCATCTCTAATATCTGCTCTTTGCTCAACGCTTGAGAGGTCTAGTACTACCATCGGTTTGGTAAGATCTATATTTCTTGCACCACTTACAAACTTGTAGTATGCTCCACCTTTACACCATGGTTTTAGATGTATTGCAAAATCTATTAACCTAGTATCTTCATAGCTTTTTAAAAGATATTCTTGAATATCGTGAATCTCTAAAATTTTGTTTGGATTTGTATCTAATAAATTAGCAATTACATCTTGCAAAACACCCTTTATATATCGCTCTTCAGACTGAGCTTGTTCTGAAAAAAGATTTGCACCTATCATATAAACAAAATTAATCATAAACTCTGTCTGCTCAAGTATTTCATCTAGTGTATCTTTTGCACCTGTTTGCATATATTCATTATGTGTTATCTGCAGTCCATGAAAAGGATTAAATGAAATCGGATTATTCATATCAATAGAAATATACTCACCTCCTATATCATTGCATATTTTTTTATAACTCTCACCGATATCTATAATAAATACGCGAGATTTTCGGCAATGCTCATTAAAAGCTATATAGTTTGCAAGTACGGATTTGCCTGCGCCTGCTTGTGCGACAATAAAAGCGTTCTTTGAGTAGTTTGAGTTAAAAATATCCACGCCACATATCTGTCCACGGCGACTAGCAAATAGAAGATTAGGATAATTACCGCTGTAATCTGCCTCTAGGGGTAAAAACTGGCAAACTTCATTTACAAAATGGTTTTCATCATTGGACTTTGATATAAGTTGAAAATACTCTTTATTTATTCCTGCCGGCAAGCTGCCTATAAACAGAGGCATAAGAGCAAATGTAAAATCTTCTAGGATAATACCGCCTATCTCTTCTTCGCCTTTTTGTGTTTTTTTCTGCCAGTACGATTTTATTCTGTCCGTATTTGCTTTTACATCTTCATAGCTTTTACCGCTAACCCAAATATTTAGGTCCATCTTAAAGACAGGTTTTCTCTCTTCGATGCCTTCCACAATATCCTGAATTTCTGTTTTTTCTTTTTTTACCTTATTTCCAGTATTTGCTCCGCCCTTTACGATTTGCTTGTTTCTTTTTATAGCTGCTGCTTCTCCGGAACCGACTCTTGTAAGGTTTAAACAGATCATATAATTGTCAACGAACTGATTACTATCTAATCCTTTAGATATATAGTCACCTATTTTCATTCCAAACTCGCTTATATGTGCAAGTTTTGGATATTTTATAGGAGTAAGAGCTTTGAAGTACTTTTTATCGACAACTACACTATCTTTATGAACAAAAATTTTATTATCATTTGCCATTATTTGCTTATTAAAAAATTTTCTCTCGTTATACTCTTGAATATTTCGTAAATCGTGGTTTGGGTTTACCATTTCGTAAAAGATTGCTTTTAATGCATCTTCTTCCAAATTTGTAGGATAAAAGTGATTAGAGTTTAAGATATTAAACACATCCTCTTTTACTGCCTTAAGTTTTAAAAGATTTTTGTTTTTTAAAACGAAAAAAACTCTATTGTTTTTGATTTGTGTAGAAAATCTCGCGTTTATTTTCTCGGTGGTTTTTTGCCTTAGAAAATTTGTGAAATTAAAAACGGAAGTTTTAACAATTTCGCTATCTTGCAGCGTATGAATATTTGTATATTCTTGCAGGTAAGCTTCTATGTTTTTGCTGCCAAATAAAATAACTTGCGTATAAAAACCTTCCGGTATTTTTGTAAGAGCCTGTTCAAAAGTCTCTGCAGTTTCACTACCCATGCGAATGCGGGGAGCAAGTTCACAAACCCATGCATGTTCTCCGTCGTTTGTCTCCCATATACCGTTTCCGTCATATATACTCGGGCGAATATAGTTAGAAAATCTAGGGAAAAAATAGTGTTTTTTATCATCAAAACTATTAGATGCGGTAAATCTATCGCCAATTTTTTTTATAATATTTTCAATTGCAGACATGTCTATTTCTCATGAATAGAAAAGTATTTTTTTTCTTCTATAAATCTTGATTCTTTAATTATCATATGAATCGTTGAAGGTTCATGATAGTCGCCATCCGTATCTATGTAGCTTTTAATTTTGATTTTAGCAATCTTTGGTTTGCTCAAGAGAGGATTTGTTTCTATTTTTTCCCGCGGGAAATTTTCAACGATAGATAGATTATTAAGTATTTTGGGGTTCTCGGAGTTATTCGGCTTATCATGTACGATATCCGACTCTATATAAAGCCCTAAATCAGGGGTTCTCGGAGTTATCGGAGTTCTCGGAACTAAATCTTCTTTTTCTGCACTACTTAGATTTTCTGTAGCTGCTACACATCCATTAAAGAACAATATAACCATTATACTACCAAACAAAAGCTTTAAACTCATTTTCTTATCTCCTTTTTTTAACGATTGTAGTTATCTCTTACCATTCCGCAGCTTCCGGCATTTACATCACCGCTGCAACTAAAGTTTTCTTTATAGGGCATAAACGAGCAGCCTGTAAATACTAATACCGTTGATATTAAAAATATGATTTTCTTCATCATTTTATCTCCTCTTTGAGTGACTCAACAGCTTCTTCTACTGCCAATGATTTTCCTAGTCCACAATTCATAAATTTATAATCATTAATTATCTGGGCATATGCGTATTTGCTTTTTTTGTTGCCTATGGTTTTTAAAGCTGAAAATGCGTGATTTTCAGAGAAAAACTCTTGCAGATCTTTTACAGCAACTTTGTTGTAAAATTCATTGGTACAAGTTTTAGCTTCATGGTAGTCTTTTACAACCGCCGCCGCCTCACTTGACAAAGACTCAACAGCCACCAAGAAATCTTTCATTTCTCCACTTTTAACTTTATTTAAGTCAAACATGCTTTTAACCTCTACCACTTTTTCGGAAGAAAATAACACACTTGCGACTACTAATGTTCCTAAAATAATTTTTTTCATTTTTTGACTCCTACCGTATTTTTTTGAAACTGAATAACCGATGTGTCAGTAACCATGACATCAACATCTATATCTGGCTTTATTTCTATTGACGGCTCTATTTGTTTAACCATATCCATATAAAATTTGCTAATCTCCTTGCTGCCTTGCGCTATACCGCCGTAAGCACCACTTTTTAGCATCTCATCGTTGCTCATTCCTTCGGTTGTGGTTAATGTTCCAGTTGTGCTCGTTAAGACACTTTGGTATTGGTTAGCCGCACTTCTTGCAAACCCATCTACAAAACCGGCGATTAAGCTTCTGCCAAGTAATGCACCCTGCTTACTAACAACTACACCGCCTATTCCATTAGTTCCACTTTTTCCATATACACTACCTGAAAGTTTAGATACAAGAACTTCTCCGTCATTCGTAGTACACGAAAGAAAATTTGTCCTTATGAAAACACTCTCCGTTGAGAGATCTCCTTTTCCCTCTCCTTTTATCATGCAGTCTTTAATATTTGCTTTTGCGTGATTGGGAAGGATTGCCAAGTCAGTTACTTTCATAAAAACGGGCTGCGGCTCATTTACTGCTTTAGTCAATGTTGGCGCTCTAACACCGCTTATCAATCTTGCCTTTATGAGGACACCCGGAGCTAAAATAATGTCTTTTTTATCTTTTTGTGGCGGGAAATTTTTAGCAGTATCATTCGTATCATTTTTTTTTATGTCAAAAATCATGCTCTCTTGCATCGGCTCAATTCTTGTTGTTTTTTCTATAGGTTTTTGCAGCGGCATATTGCCACTGTCTGCACTTTGAAAAGGAGCAGGAAAAGAGAGGTTGTTTTGTTCACGTCCAGAGTACTTAAAATCAACACCGGTTGCTCTTTCTTCCTCTTTTTGCATCTCCTCTTTTGTTAGCAATCGGTTTATGATATCTTGTTGCTCTTTTTGCAATTTTTTCATCATCTGCATCTCTTTTTTTTGTGAGCTTAACTCCGGTGCAATCTCTCCTATGTATTTTGTTTTTATCATGTCATCGTTTTTAAAAATTCTAATATCTTCTTTTTCAACTCGTGGTTCATCTACCGAAGCCAAAGTAACCCATACTCTCCACACTACAAGTAAAGTCAAAATAGCTCCCCCTGCTATGAGCTTAATGTTTCTTTGCTCTTTTTGTGCATCTATATTAGTAGATACAGTTTCTTCATTTTTATCTTCCACTACTTGCCTCCTTTTCCGCCAATACAAAATAATTATGCTCAAATAAGGCAGTCGCTGCTATCTTGTTTTTCACTATCTTGTTTGCTTTTTCCATCCCTGCATCATCATTGTCTTTCAAAAAGAATTTATATACTTGATAATTAATTCCGTCAAAACGACTTAAAAAAAGAAAGTCGTCATACCTTTCATTTTTCTTTACTACATTAAAACTACTATTAAGCCTATTTTCAATAGCTAATCTAAAAATATTTTTTATATTTTTTATATACTCCGCTTCACCTTTTTCTATCTTTACTACATCCTCTTTTGCAAGTGAGCTATCAGTTATATACACGGTTCGTGGATCTATCTTATCGGGAACAAAAATAACGGCATAAGTTTTTTTGTCGGTTAGAAAAAACACCTCTACCTCATTGTCCGCATATATAATCTCACTTTCAATGATTTTTTTATCCACAACCTCCATTTTTTTCTTTGGGATAACTTTTACATAAGCCTCACTACCATTGGTTTGAATATTTATGTTTTTCTCTTGAGAATATATTTTCCCTGTAATTTCATTGGGCAATACAATTCTATTGACAGAATCTTTACTTATGCGTATCCTCAATGTTTCATTGTCTTTATAGTCAAAACTATTTGTTACATCCGCATTTAAAACATAGGTAACAAAAGTTATGAACAATATGATTTTCTTCATTTTTTAGCCTTTCTTATTATTCACTACTTATTCATAATTTACTTGATTGTAAACGATGAGATATAGAATCTGCCGCTTTGCACTTCAAAGTAGATTTTTAAAGTGATTCCTCTTTTCTCTACTACTTTATCCCCGATAATATTATGCTTCATTCCCTGCACCGTTATATGGTCTTTTTCAAACTTGAATGATTTTGCCCAAAACGCACTCGTGATACCGTTTTCTACTAAATACCTTTTTTGATTTTCCAGGTCTAGCTTCAAGTTTTGGTAAAAATGAGGTGCTGCCAAATCTAAAACAAATTTAAACTGTGTTTCTACACTGTTTGGAGAAACATTTAAAAGTGCCGTTGATATATACTGCCCCATCTGCTCAAGATATGATTCGCTTACATCCTTAGATGTTGCCCAAAACTCTTTTTGCACGCTTGCAGGCAAAATAATTATTTTTTGCTCTTCATAAAGCTTGTATATAGTAAAAGAAGAAATACTTAAAGCAGATGCAAGTATTATTGAAACTATTTTATTTGCAAGCTCTTTTGCAACTAATCTGTCATACTCATTTTTAAAATATTTTCTAATCATTTTATAAACTCCCTTTCATGGCTTTTTGGAAAAGTTTTTAAATCAGGATTTGTTATGCCATACCACCACAAAACTCCTCGATAATAACCTTTTACTCTTGTTTCGTTCAACTCTTTTAAAAAAATCATCATATACATAGAAATACCGATTGTGATTAAAGTAGGTGTAAATCCAAATTTAAAAACTTTTGCAACAGCTATTCCGATTATCGGAATAGCCATGTCTTTAAGCGTATAATTACCTATCGTAATATCTTTGTTGATGCTTCGATAAATTTTCACATAGTCACTCATTAAATCATTGCTCCTGCTATAGCTTGTGCGATACTGTCAAGCTGCCCAATTATAAGTGCTAAAGCACCAACCATAACACCCTGAAAAGGATGTTCTTTATAAGCCCTAAATACTGCCATACCAAGCATTCCCACAACAATAATAGGCTGTAGGTATTGATCCGTTAGAATCGCTTGAACCTTTGCCCATAGTCCAGACATTCCTAGTGTATCAGTTGTTCCTGCAATAGCTGATACACTAAAAATCATTAGCATTACAGCTATTACCGCAAAAGTTTTTCTTTCTTTCATTTTTATCTCCATAATTTTTATTTGTTTGAACTGTTAAGAAAAATGTTGTTTCAACCTGGATCTATTTTCTTCATTTTTTAACCTTTTCTATTATTTATCTCTTATTCATAATTTCTTTGAATTTCAGAAATTTTAAAAAGATAATCAATAAATAGGGAAATATCTATAGGCTCACCCACCATTGGAGCAATAACAAATTTTTTATCTTGTGTCATCACAAAAGTTGTAGGAGTAGATTTAATTTGAAACATTTGGAACATTTTTGCTTCATCTTCGACAATGGCAAAAATAAACCTTGAGTTTAAAGAGTTTTTAGTATCGCTATCCAATGACGCAAGTTTATTTTTAAAACTTACGCAACTACTGCATTTTTCAGAAGAAAACAGCAAGAAGAGTTTTCTTCTGTCTTTTGAATTTGAATAATTTAAAACTTCTTTGACATCATAGAAGTAGATACCATTTAAATTAAGTACCGGAGTACTCGCAAAAAGATTTAATGCGAATATAAAAAATAGAAGTACTCTTTTCATCTTGTTTCTAACTTTTTTACAATGCTTGCTAAAAAATCATTTTGCTTTTTTTCTAGCATCTTCTTGAGAGCATATATAAATGGCATATCACCGTAAAAGATAAAGGTATCGCCGATATCGCTTTTTACATCTAATATGTCATGTTGTGTATATAAAATTGCAGGTACTCGCTCTATATCAAACTTTTTAGATATTCTCGGCTCTATTATGATCTTTGCATTGGCGTATTCTTTGCCTATGAGATCTTTTATCCAAATCAATGTAGGCTTTATTTTTTGCATACCGCCTATAGCACCTTGCAATACAAAAACTACATTGTTTTGAATATGTTTTGTACTCTCAAGATAATTTTTGATAGTTGCCTTTGGCATAGAAGAGCTAATGAAAATATAGATTGTTTCTTTTGAGTTAAAATAAAAATTGTCTTGCCCCGTTGCTTGGTTTGATTTGATATGTTCTTTAGCTACTGCCGCCTGTGCACTCCAATTTAATTTTTTATCATAAAGCAAATTATCTTTTGCCTCACGAAATTGTTTTTTAAACTTATCAGTATGAATTACTTGAGCATCATCTTCTGCATCATTTTTTATCTTTTCATCCGTAAATTTGTTCTTAACAATCTCTTTTGCATCGGCTTTGATAGAATTAGAAATATTTATATCTTTAAATAATTTGGATGCACTTATATCTGCATTGTAATCGATATCAATCTCTTTTTTGGCTTTCTCAACATCAGTGCTATATTTATCTAAATAGATTTTTGATTCATTTTGTTCATCAGAGGCTTGTAAACCTGTAAAACAAATTATTAACAGTAAAATTAATTTTTGCATTGTATTCTCCTTATAAAACACAACAATCTCTTTTTTTGAACAACATAAAGCCAAAATTATCACCTATGAAAGGTGGGTTGTGCCCAGGAGTCCACATTAAACCGCTTGTACCTATTGTTGTTGCAAACGACGGAATCGGAGTCACCAGTTGTAATCGGTATGCCGACTTTCTCCAAATAGGAGCCGGATAGTAACCGCAAAGACCAGCCTGTCCCCAGCTACCCCACAATATTAACTGTCTATGTAATTTGTAAATCATCGAAGCTGCCACACTTGCAGCATCTTCAACTGTATTTTTAGTATTTGTCCAGCCTGTAAGAGGGTAAGCATTGCCCCAACTGCCTTTGCACCAAAAAAGTGGATCTATTGGATTAAAAAGAATAGATGCAACTGAATCAGCAACACATGATAAATTTGCTACAGGGTTGCCAAATAGTAAAGCTTCCGGTGTCATAAAAGCACTAAGCGTATCGCTATTCCAAAGGGGATCTACCTCTGTAACATACGCATAATCTGCTCCTGTACTTTGTAAACATACAAAATCAGTTAACAACTCAAGTAGAGCAAAGATAGGAAATATTAAATAATGTGCCTGATAAAAAGTTTTCTGCCTATCCTGCCCATCCCCGTATGTTCCACCGCCTATTTTTCCGTAGCCCGTTCCAAAGCCAAATGTAGGAAAACACCATGCATCTGAAACTACTTCGATTATACGAGATGGTTCAAAGTAAGATACCGGTATCCCTACTCTTGGAAATGGATCCGTACATACACAAATAGGACTACTTACATGGCTTGAACTATCTGACATTCTACCTGGTATAATCGTTGCACCTGCAATACGCAAAGGAAACATTGCACCGTAATCAATCTTTCCTATCAAGTCCAATGTTAACGCTCCCGTTGGTGCGCAAACTGCGAAAGCATTTACAACAAATGCAAAATAAATTATTGGCAATCTTTTAAACATATTTCCCTCACTTCTATTTGATTTCCGACTTGCTTTACAATACTCGGAGTTTTTTCGATTTTATATTTATCTGCAATATCTTTTGTTAAGTAGTAAGCAGGTTTTTTAAACTCCTCAGTGATTTTAAAAGCATTGCCGCTTGAGAGCAGAATCATATATTTTGCACTGTCAAGATAACTGTTCTTTTTTGCCCACTCTATCTCTATTTTGTTGTTTGCATCGATGATCACGATTTCCTGCTGCATATGCACATAATCCGCAGGATTGAGCCTAAATCCTTTTGCATACATAACTCTGCCTTGAGAGTCTTTTATATCTTGCGGCACGATATATGTTATGTCGGGATAAAAAGTTTTATCTTTTGTGGCTGCAGTTAATTTGTTTTGCTCCGGTTTCCAATCTCTAATCTTATTTTTTTGTTCAATATTGAGCTGCTTGATTTTTTGTTCAATCTTGCTTTCATTCTTTTTTATATGTTCTTGAATGTCTTCTAATGCATTTTTTTCCGCGAAGTCATAAGTCTTTCCATCATGAAATATGAAAATTTCACTCCAAAGAAGTTGTGAAATTAAGCATAAAATTACAAACAGTTTCATGAGTTTTCACCCCATCTTCGCTTTTTAAATGCCTTTAACAAGCGTGCTATAAGATTTTTCAGCATGTTCTTATACTCCTCTACTGTTATTTTGTATTTTTCAAAACTAAAGAGCCATTGTTTTGGGTTCTGTTTGGCATCTTGTTTATAAAGTCACACGACTTATTGTTACTGCTAGAAAATATATATGGTATTGACTTTTGAGCTGATTTTTTTATCATCTCTTTTGCTTTAGAAAAAGACAGCTCCATCGAATCAAAGTCTGTATACTCAATATATACACTATCACTTAGTACTTCAATGAGTTTTATCTCTTTTAGTTCTTCTCTTAAGAGCATCTCTTCTATTGTTATTTTGTAGTTATTATGATCATCCAAACCGTACACATGTAGTGGATGGGGGGTCGAGAAAATGAGTCCATTTTTGAACCCATCTTTCCATTCTGGAAAGTTTATGCCGCGGCTTGATGTTACAAA
>NZ_JALNZY010000055.1 GCF_023229105.1 Sulfurimonas sp. | reverse complement strand
AAAAATACACAATACAGATAAAGAGAGTGCCTCTTTAGTGCTTAACAGCGATAAGGGTCTAAAAATTTGTGCACAAGACAGAGAGTTTTATATTGAGATATTAAATGATTTTATATCAAAATATGCCAATTCAGCAGCAATACTTCAAGAGCATATAAATGGGACAAACGGCATACATGCCGATAAAATGCTCTTAGATATATCGGGAGTAGCCGCAAACATCGGCGCTGATTCTCTCCATGATGCTGCACTTGATTTAAAAAACAGCATCGCAAACCCATCTGATTTAACATATATAAGCAATCTAAAAAAGTACAAACGCTCTCTTGAGAGAGTATGGGAAGAGATTAAGAAGTATCAATTAACCTCCTAATGCCTTTTTAACATTATCATCAGCCATAGTTATATTCCACTCCGGTTCCCATACCAAATCAATCTCTACGCTCTTTATCCCTGCCATCTTTTTTACAGCTTCTTTTACCCATTGCTGTATAAGCTGATGCATAGGACACGCTTTTGTGGAGAGCGTCATCTTTATGTATGCATTTCCCTCATCATCACATGAAGCATCATAAATAAGCCCCATTTCTACAAGGTTAAAGCCAACTTCTGGGTCTATTACCGTTGAAATAGCTAAAAACAGTTCCTCTTTTGTATACATAATCTCAATCCTTAAATAATATTTTGTTTATAATTTATCATATAAAATACGCTTCTTAAAAAAGCTAAAGCTCCTACCAATAAAAACGAGGCTCCCGCTTTTAAAACAACTTCATCTTGCAGCAACAAAGCAGCTGCCACGACTAAAACACCCAAGGCACAAAAAATAAACTGAGCAGAGGCACTTTTAGCTGGAAGCATATCTGCTAACATCGGTACCTTTTGCTTTCCCACAAGAGGAGAAAATCTCTCAAACCAGACAAGAAACGGGACTATTTTATACATGTGCCCCGTAATAGTAAAAGCAAAGAAACCAAAAAATATCATCCATACAGATGTTAAAAGCAACGGCTCATACCCGCTAAGTAAATAACTCAAGCCCAAAACAAGCGAAGAGATTAAAGAAAAATAGGCAAAAATAAGTGATTTTGCATAGACATCAATCTCTTTTCTAGCTCTGGTTTTATATATTGTTTTTATAAAGTAAAAATAGACAAACAGTCCAAGCGCTGCTAACGTGTAGCCTACATACTCCATAAACACAACTCCGCTTAGAGAAGAAATCATAACCGATAAAACCGATAGACTTACTATTGTCATGGAAATTTTTAAAGGCTTTTTACTAAACCCGTGTGAAAGACCAAACATCGGAAGCAAAACAAGGGAAAGTCCCATAATAGTGATAATTATATATCCCACAATCACTAAAAAAACATGACTCTTTAGCAGAGTATGAATATCTACAGAAATCATCCCCGCATACCCAAGAGCCATAATAAGACCAAATATAATCCCAAAAAAGAGAAAAATATTTGATATCAATATACTACTAATGACAAGATTAAACTCTTTAACTTTTTTTATAGTCAAAAATATTTCCATCACAAATATCATCATAGCTATCAAAACAACTACTCCGCCAAAAGGTAGCAGCATCGGATAGCTTAAAAATCCAAATGCCATCATTATCGTACCAATACCAAGCAGAGGCCAAATTGCATAAAAAAGTTCAACGCCAAAGTGTCCGACTTCTAAAACAACCGGCACCAATTGTGCCATTGCACCAAAAATCGTCATCATGACAAAGCCTAACAAAAATAGATGGACGAAACTTAGTATTTTTGTATCTAACATTGATAGATTTTCTACCGAGAAAAAAAATAAAAATATAACTGACAATAGATAAAACAAACTCCCTATTATAAAAAATGGAGAGATTAGTTTAAATGGAGGAGCAAAGTCTTGTGATACTGAAAACATTTAAATACTAGTGTTTGATATTTTCAAAATCAGTATTCGCCTCAGATGCGCTATTGCTTGAGAAAGTTACCTTTACTAAACCATTATCTAGCGTCTCTATCTCATGCGAGACATCCTCGCCGAGCTTGGCAAAAAGACCGCCGGGTGCTTTATGATTTATCATGACCAACTTATCATCTGTTGCTTTTATAAGCTTCAAGCCGCATACAGCATTTACCATCGGATCTGGCGGGCCGCATTTTGATGTATCAAAGTAGTACGTACTCACACCATCTTTTTCTAATTTGTAAAAATCGACAGTTGCTCCAGCAACTTCAATCTTAGATGCTTCTACTGGTATATTTGACATTTTTAACTCCTTAAATTTATATTTTTAATTATATTTAATAATAAAAAAATAACGTTGACTTAAATCAACGATAGGAGAAAATCTATCTAATTTGTCCGCTTCCATAAATTTTAAACTTATAAGTTGTTAAGCCTTCTATTCCCATCGGTCCACGAGCATGGAGTTTATTTGTGCTAATCCCGACTTCCGCACCAAATCCAAAAGCAGCTCCATCGGTAAATCTTGTCGAAGCATTTAGATAAACAGCTGCTGCATCAATGGCATTTAAAAACATCTCTGCGGTAGTTACATTTTGAGTGATTATGGCTTCAGAGTGACCTGAGCTAAATCTCACAATATGCTCTATCGCTCCCTCAACACCGTTAACGACTTTTATGTTTAGTATATTTGCCAGATATTCAGTATCGTAATCCTCCTCTGATGCATCTGCTACGTCTATAATTGCCTGCGTATTTTTACATCCTTTTAACTCTGTATGTGTTTTATCAAACTCTGCCTTTAAAAGCAAAAGCGCATCTTTGGCTATAGCACTATCAACCAAAAGTGTCTCCATTGCATTACAAACACCCGGTCTTTGAACCTTAGCATTTATAGCAATTTTTATAGCATCTTTCATGATTGCATCTTTGTCTATATATGTATGGCACTGCCCTTTATCATGTTTAACTACGCTTACCGTTGCATTATCACTCACATATTTTATAAGCCCTGCCCCGCCGCGAGGAATAATAAGGTCAACATATTTATCCATTTTTATAAGTTTTGCAACCCCCTCTCTTGAGGAGTCGGGAATAAGCGAAATCAAAGATTTTGGAAGATTGTTCTTTTGCAGTGTTGCTTGGAGTATTTTTGCTATTGCACTGTTTGAATTTTCAGCCTCTTTTCCGCCCTTTAAAACACAAACATTTGAGCTCTTAAAACAGAGTGCCGCAGTATCACTTGTAACATTTGGACGGGATTCATAGATAATTCCTATCACGCCGATAGGGATAGAGACCTTCTCTATCTTTAACCCGACTTCCGTTACCCAGCCATCAAGAATACGCCCTACTGGCTCTTTTAGCGCTGCTATCTCCTCAATCGCCACAGCCATAGCATTAATACGCTCCTCATCTAAGAGAAGTCTATCCATTAACGTTGTGGAGAGAGAATTCTTTTTGCCCTCTCGCATGTCAAGCGCATTAGCTTCCAATAATTCCATCGTATTTGCTCTTAGTGCCGTTGCCATCTCTTTTAAAATTCTATTTTTCTCTGCCCCGCTAAGAGCACTAAGTACCCTACTCGCCTCTTTTGCCTCTGCTAAAAATTTCTCCATTTCTTTTCCTTTTTCATAAAATTTATATGTTAATGTTATACTACCATAAAAAAATAAAGGCATTTTATGAAAACAATCACTTTCATCGGAAACGGAAATATGGCTCTAAGCATTGCGAAGGGGCTAAAAGAGAGCTATAAACTAGAAGTTATCGGCAGGGATTTAGAAAAACTAGATGCCTTTGAAAATGAAGTGGGCGTTAAAATAGAAAAAATGTTGATGGATAGTTGTGACATAGAGGGTAAAACGGTTATGCTCTGCGTAAAACCTGCAAATGTTGAGGAAATTGCCGCTAGAATCAAAGGAAGAGCAAAGGTTATATACTCTGTTCTTGCCGGAACAACAGTGCAAAAAATAAAGCAAAATCTCAACCCTTATGCCATCGTAAGAAGCATGCCAAACCTTGCTGCTAGCGTAGGCAAATCTATGACTACGCTTACCGGGGATGAGGCATACATGGATGAAGCCAAAGAGCTGCTTGGAGCCATCGGTACAACTCTTTGGCTAGGAAGTGAAAAAGAGCTTGACATCGCAACGGCACTTGCAGGAAGCGGACCTGCATATCTAACGCTTATTGCTGAGGCGTTAAGTGATGGAGCGGTCAAACAAGGAATGAAAAGAGCTGATGCTATGGCAACTATGCGCGGACTTTTCAGTGGATTTGGGGAGCTTATACAAGAGATTCACCCTGCACTTTTAAAAGATGCAGTTATGAGTCCCGGCGGAACAACTGCCGCGGGTTATGGGGCTCTTGAAGATGGGAATGTAAGAGCTTCATGTATAAATGCGATTGAGCAAGCTTATAAAAAAGCAGTGCAATTATCAAAATAGAGGATTTCGCATATGCAAAGAAAAATTATTGAAAAAGAGTTTAATCTTCCTTTTGGCGAGCTTCTAGATAGTTCTAGTGATATGCTCTTTATACTAGAGATACTAAAAGATAATATATCTGTAGAGTATGCCAATGAAACTGCTATTAAAAAACTCGGCTATACACTCAAAGAGATGCAAGAACTCGGTATAGACGGTTTTAGAAAACCCATAAAAGACTCTAAAGAATTCTCTAAGCATATGGTTGAACTACAAGAAAAAGAGTCCCTAACTGATTATGCGCAGCTGACTTGCAAAGATAAAACTCAGTTTTGTGTTGAAGTAAATGCTAGAATTATTCAAAGAGAAAATAGAACATATAATATTGCTCTAGTTAGAGATATAACTATGAGAATAGAGTTTGAGGAGGAGCTAGAAAAAAAATTAGCTAAAAAAACTAAACAGCTTAATGAAAAAATCTCTATTTTAAAAAGTTATCAAGATGCCATAGATGAAAACTTAATCCTAACCATTGCCGATAAAAAGGGAATTATTACCTATGTAAATGACAACTTTTGTAAACTCTCCGGATATAACAGGGAGGAAGTTATAGGTAAAGCGCACAACATAGTTCGTCATGATGATACGCCCGATGCTCTTTTTAAAGATTTATGGAAAACCATTAAAAGTAAAAAAGTGTGGCGAGGAAATATAAAAAACAAAAAAAAGAATTCTGAATATTATATAGTAGATAGTGTAATTGTTCCTATATTAGATGAGGAATCAAATATAAAAGAGTACCTCTCTATAAGATATGATATTACAGAACTTGCAAACAAACAAAAAGAGATAGAAAGATTGGCTCATACAGATAATCTAACAGGAGTTGGAAATAGGCTTGCCCTGAGTGAAATACTCTCCTCATATAAAAAAGAGCCTCTCAATATCGCTCTTATTGATATAAATAGATTTAATCAAATAAA
This sequence comes from Sulfurimonas sp., assembly GCF_023229105.1. Lineage (GTDB taxonomy): Bacteria > Campylobacterota > Campylobacteria > Campylobacterales > Sulfurimonadaceae > Sulfurimonas. The sequence continues at coordinate 8,183 of NZ_JALNZY010000055.1, read as the reverse complement.
CAACTTCTACGGCGAAACAATCGGCAACAACGTCATAAAATCATTTTCTCAAAGTATTCAAAGCAAACTAGACGACTCCTATAAAATTTTTCGTCTTCAAGGTGATGAATTTATCATTTTAAATACCGATTTAAAAAAAGAGAGTTTTATTGATAAGATGATAAAACTAAACTCTTTTTTAAGTGCAAATACTATTACTGCAGAAAATAAAAAATTCAATATCGACACCACGGTTGCGCTCTCGTTTGAAGAGGCATCTTCTCTTGTGACAACTGTAAATTTAGCAAGCAGATATGCAAAACAAAAGGGTCTATCTTTTAACATATACAGTCAAGAAACCTCTCTTGAAGATGAGTATAAATCAAATATTGAGTGGAGTTCTAAGATTAAAAAAGCACTCGCTGAAAATAGATTCACAATCTTTTTTCAACCAATAGTCGATACAAACACAAAAAAGATAGAAAAGTATGAAGCTTTAGTCAGAATGATAGATGAAGATGGAAAAATTATCTCACCGTTTTTCTTTTTGGATAAAGCAAAAAAATCTCATCAATATATAGAAATAACTAAAATTGTTATTGAAAAAACTATGGAGCTGGCAAAGGCAAAAGATATAAAATGCAGTATAAATATAACTATTGAAGATATAGAATCCGAATATATTAAAGAGTTTATATTTAACAGCCTGCAAAAGTGCACAAAGGCACAAAATATTACATTTGAACTAGTTGAATCTGAAGGAATTGAGAACTTTGTGGAAGTTGATGAGTTTATTCAAAAAGTAAAATCTTTTGGCTGCTCCCTCGCCATAGATGATTTTGGTACGGGGTATAGCAACTTTGAGTATCTCTTAAAACTCAATGCCGACACAATAAAAATAGACGGTTCTCTTATAAAAGATATCGATACCAATCAAGATAGCTATGATATTGTTCAAACGATAGTAGGATTTGCAAAAATTAAAAAGCTCTCAGTAGTTGCGGAGTTTGTAAGCAGTGAGTCTATTTATAAAAAAGTAAAATCTTTAGGCATTGATTTCTGTCAAGGCTACTATTTTGGTGAACCAAAACCTTTAGACTAAAAGAGTGTATCCAACTCTTTTCTTAGCTATTTTCTTTTACTAAGAGTTGAATTTTACACAAAAAAGAGGAGATTTAGAGAAATTTTAAAATCTCTTTTTCAATATCCTCTTTTTCTATAACGGTACTTTGGACTATCTCTTTTGCAAAAAGTTCTTTTATCATATCTGGTATTTTCAAGTTAGCCTCCTTAGAGATAGAAACTAAAGCTTTTAAATCTTCCCCATCAATCTCCCCAGTAAGAGCATTTGCAATAACTGGTGAGAATTTTGTCCACTCTGCGGTTGAGTAAGCAATAGTTTTTATATCCTCTTTCGAGCATGTCTCATAAGATTTCATACATGTAGCAGTATGAGGGTCCATTAGATAGCCATGTTTATAGAAGGTATCTTTTATATACTTTTTGCCCTCATCTCCAGTACAAAAATCTGCATCAAAGCTCTTTTTTAGAGATGCCAACTCATCAGATGTCAACTCATAAAAGTGATTTTCTTCAAGGCTGTACATTAGCTCTTTTGTTCTCTCATCACCGAACATATCATATAAAATTCTCTCAATATTTGATGATTTAAGTATATCCATCGCCGGAGAAGTTGTGTTGACTACATGCAACTTTCTTAAATCATATTTTCCTGTTTTAATGAGTTTTGTCAAAACATTGTTCTCATTTGAGGAGATAATAATTTTTTCTACCGGCAATCCCATCTTCCATGCATAGTATGCGCCAAGAGCATTTCCAAAATTTCCGCTTGGAACATTTAGATATACTTTTTCGCCCATCGTTATCGCTCCTTGACGAACCAGCTCTAAATAACTATGAATATGGTAAATGATCTGAAAAATAATGCGTCCAAAGTTTACAGAGTTTGCAGCGGAAAGAAGGATGTTTTTCTCTTTAAGTGCCTTTTTAAATTCACTCGAAGCTAGCAGTCGCTTAAGTGCATTTTGCGCATCATCAAAGACACCGTTAATCCCGATAACTTTTAAATTTTTCGCATCTTCTGTTACCATTTGAAGTCTTTGAACATCACTTGTTCCACCATTTGGATAAAGACAAGCAACCTGCACATTTGCTCTGTTTTTAAAAGTCTCAAGCGCAGCAGGGCCTGTATCGCCACTTGTTGCAGCAAGAATTAAATAGTGCTCGCCTCTTTTTTGTGCGATTGAAGATAAAACAGATCCAAAAGGCTGAAGCGCCATATCTTTAAAAGCACGAGTAGGTCCATGATAAAGTTCACTAATATATAAATTTTCTTTTACTTTTACAACTGGAACCGGATTTTCGGGAGTATCAAATTTATCATAAAGACTAAGCGCTTTTTTAATGACACTTCTGTCTATATCTATCTCAAAATGCTCCAACATATCATAAGCAAGCTCTTTATAAGAGGAGTTTAGATGCTTAGTTAAAAATCTCTCGCCAAGTTCTGGCAGACTCTCCGGCACATACAGACCGCCAAAAGAAGCAATCGGACTTAATATGGCTTCTGAGAAGGTAACACTTTTGGGGCTATTTTCATCGCATCCGCGAGTTTGAATAAATTTCATTTTTTTACATACCTATAGAATTTTTTTGAAATTATATCCAAATTAGCTCTCTTTTAAAAAATTATTGCTCTTCTTAAAACTTTATTGGAACAATCGAATTGGATTTATATGAAAGGATTTTTGCGTTACCTCAAATATCAGCTCATCATTTACGCGCCCTATCGTGTAGCCTTTTTTAATCTTTTTTCCCTTTTGTATATCAGGCGCTATCTGAGAGAGATTTGCATAAATGGTATGAAGTCCGTCATCATGTTCAATGATTACAATATTCTCAAGTATGGGCGTTTTATCTGCATATATCACTTTGCCGTTAAAGACGGTTTTAACTTTGGCGTTTTTTTCACTCGGCTGTAGGGATATTGATTCATTAAAAACTTTTATACCGTAAATCGGATCGGTGTATGTTCCGTATTCCTTTGTAATTTTATACGGCTCAAAAGGGGCTATCGTTTTTTGACCGGTATAATTTTTTGTTTTTGCCGCTTGATAACTGCTTCCATGATTTTTTACTTTTGGAAGATTCGAATCAGAAACAATATCTTTTGCATCAAATGCCTCGGCTCTTGCTGCTTCCTCCTGTGCTTTTCTCAACTCATCTATCTTTATAATATTTAACTGTGAGAGAGTCTTCTTTAACATATCTTGCTTATTAAAAATCTCTTGGAGCTTGTTTTTATAAGAAGCTTTTGCGATTTCTAGTTTTTTAAGAGAAGATTCATTCTCCCTTTGTGTATTTATAAGATCTTTTCTTTTTTCATCAATACTTTTTATAGCAACCTCCAAAGAGCTTACTTTTTCATTTAAAATATTTATATTTTTGGAGTTGTTATAAAATTTTTCATTTAACTCTTTTATCTTCTCTTTGGCACTCTTGAGCATAAGTTCTAAAACTTCGTACTCCATAAGAGACTCTGCATTTGCACTATACTCTTCTTCAAGAATGATGGATAAAGAGACACTCTGCGCTATGGTAAAAACTAGCTCCTCCTCTAGCTCCTGCGTATCTTCTTTTAGTTTTTTCTGGGAATGTTTTAACTCTTCAAGCTCTTTAACTTTTTCATCATAACTGCCCTCTTTCTCCAAAAGCTCCTCTCTTAATCCCTTAAGATGCTCCTGCTGCTGATTTATCTCATCTTTTTGCTTTATTATCGCCTGAGCAGTTTCGTTCATTTTTTTATTTATCTCTTCTTGGTTCTTAGCATAAGAACTTATCTCAGAGCTTGTTTTTTGTATCTTTATATCAACGCTTGTTTTTGCTTCTAGAAACAAATATGCCGATAAAAATAGTATGAGTAAGCGAATCATGCCTCTTCTTTATGCCCTAAAACAATAAGAGATGCGAGCAAAATAGATATCGACATAGCAACTCCTAAGATAAGCAAGGAATCATCAACTTTATTAAATATAACTATATTTATACCAATATTATTAAACTGCTCTAGCACCCAGGGGGATGATGAGAGATAAATAAATATACCAAAAGCCAAAAAACTGGCAATAAGCGCATCAACGATGGCAAGTCTAAACAAAACTGCGGAACGAAGCCACAAAGCAGCACCAAAAAGCCCCATAATACTCATTCGCTCATTATGCTTATATTGCCAGATTCTAAGCTCTTTTATGATGAGTAAAATCGTAACAATCAAAACAACAATAGCAAAAAGCGCAACTACGTTTTTAAACAAAAGGAGAAGCTTATAAGTCGTATCATGTGTATGTGAAAAATCCTCTACTTTTGTGATTGAACTGCTTCTTAGCAAATCGCTTTTTAAATTTTTAACTTCCCCTGGAGTTGGATAACGGGTTAAACTGAGCTTATAAAACTTAGGCATAGTAAGCTTTAAAAGCTCAACATTTGCACTTCTCATATCGCTGCTTAATCTCTCTATAACAGAGTCCGGCGAAAGCTCTTTTGCATCTGCAATAATATTGTTTATTTTTAATATCTCGCTAATCTCGAGATGCTTTTTACTGACTGCAATAACAGAGTAATTTTGTACAAGATTTACTTTATATGCCTCAATAGAGCGCTCAGCAATTAAAAATACTTGCATGGAGAAGAGTATGCTCAAAAGCGCAATTACAAGCGAAAAATGATTTCTAACAGACTTCATGTATGCTCCCATACTCTATATGAAAATGTTTATAATCAACATTTAGCGTCTTAGGAATATTGTGTGTTACCACTATAACTGTAGTATTTAGCTGAGAGTTTGCACCCTCAAGTAGATTCCAAATTAACTGCGAAGAGTAATCATCAAGGTTACCCGTAGGTTCATCTGCTAAAATCAAAACCGGATTATGTGCAAGCGCTCTAGCCATAGCAACTCTTTGCTGCTCCCCACCGCTTAATTCTAATGGGAATTTACCTATCTGATGATTTAGTCTTACATGTTTTAAAAGTTTGTCCACCTGATTGTTTGCAACACTTTTCACATACCCGTTTATAAGAAGGGGAAGCATTATGTTTTTATCAATCGTCCACTCTTTTACAAGTTTATAATCTTGAAAAACTATCCCTATATGGCGTCTTAAAAAATTCAGTCTTGCACGAGAAACACCTTTAATCTCTACACCCCCGACAATAAGAGAACCTTGTTTTGGTTTTAGGGCACCATAGAGCGACTTAAGAAGTGTTGACTTTCCGCTTCCGCTAGCTCCTGTTATAAACACAAAATTTCCTGAATTTATTGAAAAATTAACCTTATTTATAATAGTTTCACTGCTTGAGTAAGCCAGCGATAAATCTTTAGCAATTATAACCTTATCCATGAAGCAGCCTGTTTAAAAATTGATGCGCATAAAGGTTACTTTTTGATTTTAAAGGCAGCGCCCTATAGTAATAAGCCTTGCTCCCTTTTATAACAAGATACAGATGCTCAGGCTTGTCAAAACTCCCCATAGACAAACGAACCATTACTCCATCTTTTAATGTGTAGATTCTCTCAAAGTGAATAAACCCGCCATCAAACTTTTGCACTTTTTTGTGAAGCTTTATTATCTCCTCTTCTAAGAGAGTTACATCTAAAAAGTTAAAACTCCCTTCCATGTCCAAAGCAGGAGACTCCTCATCATTTATCATGATTACGTCGTAGATGTTCTTTTGCATCTTTTTCCATCTATCTTCATACTTGCTCGTTACCGCAATATCTTTGTTCTTGTTTATATAGAGAGTTGTTTTACTAAACGCTATAAATGTCTCATAGGAGTAGGCATAGTAATTTTCACTATCCGTACGAAGCTCCAAAGTTCCGCCGACTTTTAATATTCGCCTAGCCTCCTCTATAAAAGTAGTAGATATAACTCTTCTATGAGGTTTTTTATCCCAGGGAACAGGAAAATGCACATAAATTTTTCCTACTATATTTGAGGTTACAAGCTCCATAAAAAGTCTAGCATCATAACTAAGCAGAAAAATATTCTCAAGTTTTTTTATGGCTATCTGCTTTAAAACCTGCTCAATTGAGGGATGATGAATCTCTATACCGATAAAAAGTATCTCAGGATTATTGATTGCCTGATGCAGAAGATGTCGCCCTGAACCAAAACCAACTTCTATGTGGATTTCTCGCTCTTTGGGAAAATTTTGGGCAAAATAATTTATATCTTTTAGAGCTGTTACCTCTTGAAGATGAATATTTTTTTCACTTTGAGGCACATTTGATGAAACAATATTTATATCTGCAATTTTGGCATAGGTTAAAAGCGCTTTATGCACATTGTAGATAGAAGCAGGCTTTGTAAGTTTATCTACTTTTAAAAGACTTTTAGAATTTTCATCTTTTACTAGCAAGAAAAATTCATCATCTTCTACTTTAACAGAGATAAGTCTCTCCTCTTTGTGATTTACATTATCTGCTATAAAATTAAATGAGATTCCATCACTCTGTGAGGGAAACTCTATCTCCTTAAACTCTTCTATATGTAGATGTGGCATTAATTCTCGTTTTAGTTAAAATCTTGTACAGGTATTATTACGTCTTCTTTTGGCTCGCTTACGCGCTCATAGTTTTTTGGCTCAGGAATTTTCTCTTGGCTTTTTAAAGAATTATCTATCGCTTCTTCTTTAATTTTAAACTCAATCTCTATACTTGGCTCTGATTTGATACCGTTTGCATCAACTGAAAAAACTCTATAGTAGTAAGTCTTGCCTGCTTCTATTTCTGAATCTATAAACTGAAAATTTTTAATATTTTCAAAATCCTCAATAGAACTCTCTAGCATATTTTTTTTGTATCTTTTTTGTACATTGTAGCTATTAACTCTGACATCTGAGTTACTCCATGAAAGTACAATTTTGCCGCCAATAAGCTTTGCTTCAACCATCGAGGGAGTAGTTGGCTTAATAAGTGTTTTACCAAAAGCTGTGTAGTTACTGTGAACACTCTCTAGTTTGTCTTTATCAAAAACACTCACTCTATAAAAATACTCTTTTGCATCTTCTTCAATCAAGTCAACATAAGAGTTATTTTTTGTATCTATAACCATTTTATAAGTTCCATTTATATTTGAAGATCTATAAACTCTATAAACTAAAAAATCGTCAATCTCGCTCTTTTGCCAACTTATTTCGATTCTTTTTGGCAAATCCTTAGATGCATCTATCTTGGTTATCTCATTTGGCAACTTTTTTGTAACTACCTTTACCTCTTGACTAGGGTTTGAGAGAAGATTGTCAAAAGTCAATGCACGGATGCGGTATTTGTATGTAAAGTTATCTTTTAAATCTTTATCTATAAACTCGGCATTAAGTCGTCCGTTAATAGTTGCTATCTCTTTCCAGCTATCTTCTTCAAGTGTTTTTCTCTGAATAATATAAGCTTTTACTTTTTCATTTGTATGCGGTCGCCAAATTATTTTTGCGCTTCTTGGCATGCTCTCAATGCTGTGTATCCATGTTACAGACTCCATAGGTGGCAGAGACATCATTGTTACAACATCGCTCTTTCTTGATTCGGCTTTATCGCTGTATGTTTTAAAATAGTATCCATACTTAGAGTTTGCTTTTACGTTAGCATCTAGATAATGCGTAGAAAAACGGTTCTCAACAGTATCGTAGTAGTCATTTTTATTTTTATTATCTTTAACCTCATTCAAATTTATCTTATAAATATAGATACCATTTACTCTTGGATCCTCTATAGGCTCCCATTCAAGGGCTATTGCATTAATATCAACAATAGTTCCATTTTTAGTAAGATTTACTATAGGCAGCGTATCATCGATAAGCGCCTCTTTTTTTGGGGTAGGTTTTACCCCACAACCGCTAAGAACCAGCAGTGAAACTGTGCATAATGTAACTAGTGTCCATAACTTCATTTATTTGCTCCGTATTGAATTTTTTATCTATATAATCCATCATCTGCGCATCAGGCAATACGCTAAATACAAGTCTCTCTTTACTCTTGGGATGAATAAAGTATATTATATATGCATGAAGCAAAATACGTTCCGACTTCTCTTGTTTTGGGCTTTGTGCATAAATATGGTCACCTACTATATGGCGATTCATGCTCTCTAAATGAACACGTATTTGGTGTGTTCTTCCTGTAGAGA
>NZ_JALNZY010000053.1 GCF_023229105.1 Sulfurimonas sp. | reverse complement strand
CACGAAATTCTTTCTTTGGGTAGATAGATTATAATTTTTATCACTTGTTAAGCGATATTTACATATCTTATGAAAACAATAAGATAAATAATCAAGAAGGATGGTCATGATACCATTTACAGACGAAGAGTTGATGATGCCGGTAAAGAATGTTATAGACAAAGTTCGTCCGTCTTTGGCACTTGATGGTGGAGATATAGAGTTTTTGACAGTTAAAAACTCAAAGGTTTATATACAGCTAAGAGGTGCATGTGTGGGATGTGCTAGCAGTGGAACTACATTGAAATATGGCGTAGAAAGACAGCTAAAGATGGATATACACCCAGATATTACAGTTATAAATGTGCCTTTAGGTATGGAAAACGATATAGATAACTTATAAAAATACACAGGGGGAGAATATGGCAATAAGTAAACATAAAATATTATCACAAGCTAAAGATAGTTTCTCCAGATCAGACTATAAAAATGCGTTGGAGAAGTTTGCCGCGGTACTACAAAATTTTCCTCACTCAAAAGAGGCATATAACGGTGTCATTCTTGCCGAGATGGCACTAAGCGGAGAGGGTGGAGCAGAAGCCCTTTTTGATTACTATGAGATACTAAAAGAGCAAGACAAAGAGCAAGCTGATGTTATCATAGGGGATATCCTTCAAAATATGGATGGCTCGATGGAGAAGCTCGGCGAAGTATTTGCGCAGCCTATTCGTGACAGAATAGAGCTTGAAGATGGTATTTTATACAAAGATTTCAAAGCTTTAATAGATGCAGGAGAGAGCTTCAAGGAGACTTTTGAAAATATTATGTTCTCGACTCGGGTTATAATTACCCAAAAAGAGGACTTTATTGACTTTTTGGACAATCTTATAGAGCATGGTTTTGCGGAAATGGCACTTACTTATTTAGAAAATGCCCTGAGTGTTTATCCAAGTGATGAACTGCTTAAAAAATTACTTAAAAAATTGGCAAAGGGCAAAAAAATTGAAAATTGAGCTGCCCGAAGAAGCGTTTAGATATATAACCGAAAGTTCGCAGGAGTGTGATAAGGAGACTGCATTTGTATTAACCGCCCAAAATGAGAAGTATCTACAAAATGCAAAAGATAACGGTGCTCATTCTATTATAAATATAAAAGATATAGCAAAACTTTTTGGAGTAGATAAGATAAAAATTGTCGGAATAACCGGAACCAACGGCAAGACGACAACTGCAAGCGCTATATACTCATTTTTGTTGGATTTAGGATACAAGAGTGCAATGCAAGGGACTCGCGGCTTTTTTATGAACGATGAGCTTGTTGAGGGGAAAAGTTTAACGACCCCCTCTGTTTTAAATACATATAAGCATATATATCAGGCTGTTATGGCAGGCTGTGAATTTTTTATTATGGAAGTCAGTTCACATGCAATTGCTCAAAAAAGAGTAGAGGGGCTTGACTTTGAGCTTAAAATTTTAACAAATATTACACAAGATCATCTGGATTATCATAAAACCATCGGGGAATACATAGCGGTTAAAAACAGCTTTTTTCAAGATGATGGCAAAAAACTTATAAATAAAGATGAGCCAAAAGCGTCGTTTAATTTTAAAAATACATTTACTTACGGAATAGAAAATTCTGCAACATACAGATTGATTGCATATTCACTAAATAACGCAACAAGCGGAATTATTCAAAATATAAAAGATGTAGTTCCTTTTACCGCCTCTTTACATGGATTTTTCAATCTCTATAACCTCTTAGCCGCAATTGCGGCAACACATATTTTAACCGGGAAAAAGCTTGAAGATGTTTGTGAGGTTGTTGATAATTTTGCTGGAGTTAGCGGGCGAATGGAGCAGGTAAGTGAAGTTCCAAATGTAATAGTTGATTTTGCTCATACGCCAGATGGGATGCAGCAGGTTTTAAATGCGCTTAAAGAGAAAGAACTTCTGGTTGTTTTTGGTGCGGGCGGAGACAGAGACAAAACAAAAAGACCTTTGATGGGAAAGGTCGCTGCTAGTTTGGCTAAGAAACTCTACATAACGAGTGATAATCCAAGAAATGAAGATCCTCAGGATATCGTAAATGATATCTTAGAGGGGATAGAAGATAGAAGCATTGTGAGCGTTGAGTTAAACAGAAGAAAAGCGATTGAGATGGCGATTAAAGAGCAACAAAAGGATGAAGTGGTTGTAATTCTCGGGAAAGGGGATGAGTCTTTTCAAATTATCTATGATGAAAAATTTCCTTTTGACGACAGGGAAGTTGTTAGAGAGATATTGAAAAAATAATAATATAGATCTTAATCGCTTAAACTTCTTTATGTGCGTTATTATTTATAGGATTATTTTTGATATAATTGCGAAAAATTTTAATAAGGGTAGTATTTATGGGAATTCCTCAGCCGGCATTTTATATATTTAAGTGCGAGCAATCAGCTCCTCCTGGTATGCCAAAACCTTCATGTGTCACGCCTGAAACACAAGACCTTTTTCAGCATCTGGCACAAAAACTAATGAAAGAGGGTATAATGGGAACAGTTCAGCCTATACGAACGTCATGCTTAAATCGTTGCACGGCAGGTCCTGTTATGCTTGTTGAGCCTGGACATTTTATGTATGCGGCTCTTAATAAAGAGAAGATAGATAAAATCATAGAAGAGCATATCATCGGCGGCAAAGTCGTTGAAGAGTATCTTATAAGTTCTGATATGTGGGATGAACCTATTTCGCCATGCGAAATGAAAAAACAGATGGGAATGTAAAATGACGATAGAAATGCTCTACAGCAAAATTCATCGTGCTACGGTAACTGATGCTAATCTTAACTATGTTGGCTCAATCACTGTAGATGAGGAGCTTTTAGAAGCTTCAAAGATGAGAGTTGGACAAAAAGTTGAAATACTAAACATCAATAATGGTGAGAGATTTTCAACATATATTATTTTAGGTGAACGTGGAAAGAGAGATGTCTGTTTAAACGGGGCAGCTGCTAGAAAAGTTCACAAAGGTGATAAAATCATTATAGTTGCATACGCTACATATAATGAAAGCGAACTGTTAAACTATAAACCCAAAGTTGTTTTAGTAAACGAAAACAACGACATCGAAGAAATTTTAGAAGAGATATAAATATGTTTGGAAATTTAGGCGATATGAGTAAGATGCTTGAGGGAATGCAGGAAAATGCAAAAAAGCTTCAAGCTGAGCTAGCGTCTAAAATTTTCAAGGTCAAAAGCGGTGGCGGTATGGTTGAAATTGCCATCAACGGAAAGGGAGAAGTTGTGGATATAAATATTGACGATTCACTTCTTAGCGATAAAGATTCGCTGCAAATTCTACTAATCGGTGCAATAAACGATGCTAATAAAATGGTAGAAGCCAATAGGCAAAATAGTGCCTTAGGTATGCTTGGCACAATGGGTGGCGTAAATCCATTTGGGGCAAAGTAAGTGTTTAGGCTATTTTTAGCATTAAACCTTCTTTTTTTAAATCTTTATGCATGTAAAGGCGGTATTGACTCTTGCAGGCAAAAAACAGTTGATTCAAGAGCAATTGTAGAAAATTCACTCCATATTCCTCTGCAAAATAATCAAAAAATCATTTTTTCCACAACTCAGCCAAATGCAAAAATTATCAAATATGACCCATATCTTTCTCTTTACCTTATAGAGGTTAGAAAAAATTTCAAATACCCTTTTAGAGTTAATACGAATCAATCTTTGGGAACTTTTGGTGTTGATAACAACACTGTAATTGAGGGAAAAATTATAAAAAAACAGGTTGGACTAAATAGTTTTGCAACATTTAGCGAGCCGCTTAGTGCGCCTAGTCTGCTGCTAAACAGCTGTTGCGCGCTGGAAGGAATTGTAACCCCGCGCGGGATAATTGAAAAAGAGTATATTGAACATTTTTTAAAAAGCAAAAAAGTAGCCTATGGAGATTTCGGTATTAGAGTCAAAGATGTCGGCTGTTCAGTTACTATCAGTAGCTCTAACCCTTTTTTTAAAGATAATTTATTTAAAAAAGACGATATAGTTTTGGAGCTAGATGGTAAAAAAGTTAAAGATAGTGCCATGTTTATGAGAGAGGTGCTCTTTAGCGAAATCAACTCCGTTCACAGCGTAAAAATAAAACGAAAAAATGAGCTGCTTACTTTAAGTGTAAAAACTCAAAACAGAGCGGGTGGCGGATATCTCAGCGATACGTTTTTAGAGCTTTTAGGAATATCTTTTGATAAAAATTTATTTATTATTAGGATAGAGAAAAAAGCCGAGCATTATGGACTCAAACTAGGAGACAGGCTATTGCAGGTCAACAAAAAAGATGTAAAGAATGAAGAGGAGATATTAGAGATGATAGACAATCCTAAAAAGAGTGCATATCTTCTTTTTGAAAGAGAGCATTTTCAGTTCTTTGTGAAAGTAAATTAGGTAAAATTTCATATGCACAACTTTGAGAATTTTTTATTAAATCATTTACCAACGTCAAAAAGCATACATCCGACTTATGAAGAAGCAGTTCAAAAAATGCTCCTTGCGGGTGGCAAGAGATTTCGTCCTGCACTTCTGCTTGGGGTGGTAAATGCTTACAATCCGCTTTTAATAGGCGGAGCATATCATGCGGCATACGCGATAGAACTTTTGCATACATACTCTCTTATCCATGATGATTTGCCTATAATGGACAACTCGCCGCTTCGCAGAGGAGAGCCTACCTTGCATGTGCTTTTTGATGAGGTAACTGCAATTTTGGCAGGCGATGCTCTCAACACCTACTCTTTTGAAATTTTAAGTGATGCTCCCTTCTCAGACTCCACGAGAGTTGCACTTATAAGAGAGTTGGCGGTTAATGGCGGACTTAACGGAATGGTTTTGGGTCAAGCGATTGACTGCTATTTTGAAAACAGACCTCTGAGTATAGAGGATGTGAGAGTTTTACATACAAATAAGACAGCAAAACTTATCGCCGCTTCACTTAAGATGGGTGCAATTATTGTCGGTCAGGAAGAGCTAGCAGATGCTCTTTATGATTTTGGCATAAAACTTGGACTTCTATTTCAGATTCAAGATGATATTTTAGATGTAACACAAAGTTCACATGAGGCAGGTAAATTAACAAATAACGATGAATCAAAAAATAGCTTTGTTACACTTCTTGGGCTGGATGAGGCGCTACAAGAAGCAGATGAGCTAGCTCAAATACTTGCAAAAGAGATGAGTGGTTTTGATGAGAAATTAAAAAATGAACTCTCTTCGCTTCTTACACACTATATAAACAGACATAAACAAACTTAACTTTGCTTCTTTAAAGAGGGCAAGCATCAGTGCCAAAGCGGCTAGCAGAGATGGCGGAAGAACTTCTGACATCGTTTAAAAAATTTAATAAAGGCGATAAAATTATGAGTAATGCAATGCGTAAAAAAATGGCAGATAGTATAAGATTTTTAGCAGCAGATATGGTTCAGCGTGCCAATTCAGGACACCCAGGCGCACCGATGGGGCTTGCTGATATCGCAGTTATATTGAGTGAGCATTTAAATCACAATCCTAAAAACCCATCTTGGCTAAATCGTGACAGACTTGTTTTCTCAGGCGGACATGCAACAGGACTTATCTACTCGCTTTATTATCTTTGGGGATACGGACTTGAAATAGATGACCTTAAAAACTTTCGCCAACTAGACTCAAAAACTCCGGGACATCCTGAGTATGGGCATACTAAAGGTATAGAGATTACTACAGGGCCGCTTGGACAAGGTATTGCAAATGCAGTTGGTTTTGCAATGGCTTCAAAATTTATGGGTGCACAGGTAAATTCAGACAGTGCAAAAGTCATAGATCACAAGGTTTACTGTTTATGCGGCGATGGTGACTTGGAAGAGGGCATTAGTTATGAGGCTTGTTCAATTGCCGGACACAACAAGCTTGATAATCTTATTCTTATCTATGATTCAAACCGCATCACGATTGAAGGCTCAACCGATTTGAGCATAAGTGAAAATATTCGTCTTCGTTTTGAAGCGCAAGGTTGGGACGCTTTAGAGTGTGATGGCCATAACTATGATGAGATTAACACTGCAATTACGACTGCAAAAGGGAATAAGAAGCCGACTATTATTATCGCTCATACAACGATTGCAAAGTGTGCTGGTAAACTTGAAGGTTCTCATCACTCCCACGGTGCTCCTCTTGGAAGTGAGGTAATTGCAGAGGCTAAAGCGGCAGCAGGATTTGATGCGACAAAAAGTTTCCATGTAGATGAAGATGTAATGGCTCGCTTTAGATGTGCAATAGAAAATGGTGATTTAGTTGAGCGTGAGTGGCTTCATAGTCTTAAAACTCTTCCGTTAATGGAACAAAATGAGACTTTAGAGGCTCTGCAAAATCCAGATTTTTCAAGAATTACTTGGCCAACTTTTGATAAGGCTGATGCAACAAGAAACACAAACGGAAAAATTTTAAATGCTATCGCAAAAGCACTTCCTAATTTTTTAGGTGGTTCGGCAGATTTAAGTCCTTCAAACAAAACAGAGCTTATTGACATGGGCGTTTATCCAAAAGGCAGAAATATCTACTTCGGTATTCGTGAACATGCAATGGCTTCAATAACTAACGCTATTGCTCTTTATGGTCCGCTAATGCCTTTTAGTGCTACATTTTTTGTATTTTCAGACTACTTAAAACCTGCTGCAAGAATTGCAGCTCTTTCGGGGATTCAACACTTTTTTGTTTGGACACATGATAGTATCGGTGTAGGCGAAGATGGACCGACTCATCAACCTATAGAGCACTTAAGCCAATTTCGTGCACTTCCAAACTTTTATGTTTGGAGACCTGCTGATGGTGGAGAAAATATAGAGGCGTGGAAAATAGCTCTAGAGATGAAAAGCTCTCCATCAGCTTTTGTCTGTTCACGCCAAAACCTCTCAATATTACCATCAGCAGTGAAAGGGAGTGCGGCTAAAGGTGGATACCTTCTAGCTACTGACGAAAATGCTACTATAACCTTAATGGCTTCAGGCTCAGAGGTAGAACTTGCTCTTAAAGTAAAAGAAGCACTTAATGCAAAAGGTGTTAAAGCAGATGTTATCTCAGTCCCATGTTATGACCTTTTTATTGAGCAAGACAAAGCATATATTAATTCGATTATTAAACAAGATACTAAAAAAGTAGCCATTGAAGCAGCGCGTGGCTTAGAATGGTACAGATTTGCAGATGAAGTAATCGGCATGGATACTTTCGGTGCTTCTGCTCCTGCTGATAAGTTGTTTGCTAAATTTGGTTTTTCGGTAGATGGCATCATGGCAAAAATCATATAATTTCTTACAGGCAAGCAGCCTGTAAGAAAAATATTTCAAAAATAAATCTTCTCTTTTTTACTCTTTAAGCTTCTTTTATGACTTATAAATCTCTTTAGAGTTTCAATACCTTCTACTAGCAATATATAAAAAAACGATAAATAATAAATTTAATTAAAATTAATATTTATTTTATATTTAAAAAAGTATAATTTAACAAACTTAGTTAAAAAGGAGTTAAAAAATGAAGTTATTGTTACTATTAGTTGTTAGTATTACACTCTGTTTTGCAGCAGTAGATATTAATAAGGCTGATAAAGCTGAATTGATGAGCATAAAAGGTGTTGGCGAAGCTAAAGCAGATGCAATCTTAGAGTATAGAAAAAAACATGACTGTTTTGAAAATGTTGATGAGCTAAAAGAGGTTAAAGGCTTTGGTAAGAAGTTTTTAGAGAAAAATAGAGATAATGTTACAGCAAACGGCTGTAAAAAATAGCAATCTTTAAATCTGCATGAAGAATTATTTTACATGTGGATTTAAAAAACAACCAGAGCCATAAGGTTTTTTGGAGTAGTGTTTTTTGCCATGCTCCACAATTAAAGCGTGAAACTCTTGGTAGGCAATAAGAAGCTTTTTTTTATCTTTTATAGAGGCTCCTAGAGAGTTCTGTATTAGAAATTTTATCTCGGTATATTTTGCCTTATCATTCACAAAGCCTAAGTGAACAAGTATTCTTTTTGTGTAAGCATCAACCTTAAGCTCAGGTTGATTATATCCGTATAAAAGTATTGAATCTGCCGTCTCCTCGCCGATGCCTATAACATTTAAAAGCTCTTCTCTTGTAGGAGTAGCGCCATAGAGATTTTTGTAAAATGCTATAAATTCTAAAATGTATCTCGCTTTTTGGTTATAGTAGCCAGAGGGTTTTATAGCCTCTTTAAATTCATTAATCTCCATCTTCTCTATGGTATAAACATTTAGGGCATTTTTTGCTTGCAAGTTTTCAAGCGATTTTATGACAGAAACAAATGTCGTATTTTGAGTAAGAATTGAGCCTAGACATACCTCAAATATTTCATCGTGATTTCTTGGAAAATTATAATCTTGTTTATGATAACCATAACCGAGTATAGGCCACCAACCCTGTGGTCCATAATTTTTATACAATATTTTGTAAATCTTATATATTTCATTCATAGGTATGTCAGCACCTTTATAGCCGCAAAAATAATACCCAAAAATATAACCGAGGAGATAAAAACAAGCGCGGTAGCAACTTTAGGTTTGCAATCATACAAAGAGGTAAGGTTTACGTTAGCTATAGCAAGAGGCATCATAAGTTCCATAAAAATTATCCCTTTTATCATGGAGTCAAGCTCTATATTATAAAGAATTAAAAATGAGATGCCGGGCAGAAAGAGAAATTTTATACTCATAACCCAAATAACAAGCCTCTTGCTTATCTCATGTATCTTCGTGCCGTGTAGGAAGATACCAAAGAGAAATAGCTGCATAACTATAGAAGTGTAAGCTCCCATCATAAGCATATTTATAATATTTTCACTTGGTCTGTAGCCATACATGCTAAGCGTTATCGCCACTGCCGCTGCCCAGAGAATAGGGAGCTTAAGTATGTTTTTTAACGACGTTTTAACGTCAAATTTTCCTCTTGAGTAGTAGTAAACACCGATGGTATAGACAATTAAAATATTCATAAGATTTATAACGGTTGTGTAGGGAATGGACTCTTCGCCAAAGATGGCGATGTTTAGCGGTATGCCGAGGTTTCCTGTATTTCCGATTATTGCCGCAACGGCTGCGATGGAGTACTCTTTTTGCTCAAGAAAGAATTTTCGTGCAGCAAAAGCGGAGATAATAAGAACCACAATGACGATAAGGAGATAAATCGAGGGTGCAAAAAGAAGCGTAACATCAACCGGACGAACTAGAAGACCCCAAAAAGTTAGAAAAACCTGCAAGAAATATACATTTATAAGCGTTATGGTTTTATCATCAATAGCATCTTTGAAGCTCATTTTTGCTCCAAAACCGATAACAATAAATATGTAAATAGTTAAAACTGAAAATAGTATTGCACTCATAGAATGATTATAGCAAATAGTGTATAATTTCGCACCAAAAAAAGGTACTAACATATGCAGACAATAGAAGAGATAAACACTATAATAAAAGAAAATTCAGCAGTTATGCTATATTTTTCAGCGCCGGCGTGTAATGTGTGTCATGCGCTAAAACCTAAACTTTTAGAAGCGATTGAGAGTAATTTTAAGGAGTTTAAAATACTAAGCATTGATATCTCAATAGAGCAGGAGATAGCAGCGCACTATAGTGTTTTTGCCATTCCAACCATCTTGATTTTTCTGGGCGGTAGAGAGTTCTTGAGAAAGTCGCGCAATATGAGTGTGGGCGAGGTTATCAGAGAGATAAAACGCCCTTATGAAATAATGATGAGTTAACCTACTGCATAAAGGCGATAAGCGAAGCAGTAACCGCAACATTTAAAGATTCAACGCCTCTGTTCATCGGTATGTTTATAGAGTCATTGCAGAGTTTTTCAACCTCCTTTGAGACTCCCTCACTCTCATTTCCTAGAACAAATATGGATTTGTCACTTTTTTTCAAATCATAGATGCTGTTTTTAGCGTGAGATGAGAGGAGATAGATTTTTGCATCATGTAACTCTTTTAAAACTTCATCGAGCGTATCGCAGTAGTAGATGGGGAGTTTAAAAAGCGTTCCCGCACTCGCTTTTATAACAAGCGGAGAGATTTTTGCACTATTTTTTTTAGGAAGTATGATGCCATCAACATATCCAGCTGCACATGAACGGATAATCATTCCGAGGTTTTGAGGGTTTTGGACGCCATCGAGTGCAAGAAGTTTGAATCTTTTGAGATTTTTTATTTCGTTTGCGCTTTGGTAGGAGTTTGCTATGATGTCAATCGCCACACCTTGGTCCTGCTTAGCATTTTTGCTTATGCGGCTAAGGGCATTTTTATCATGGTAAGTCACTTGAATATCTCTTTTTTTTGCAAGCAAGAGGATACTCTCTACCGCACCGTCGGGTTTGTTGGAGTTTGACATATGAAGTTTATGAATTTCTATACTCTCATCTTGTAAAACTTCTATAACGACATTTCTTCCATAAAGTGTGATTATCTTTTCGAAGTATGCTTTTTTGTTTTTATACTCTTGTGAATCTTGCAAAATGAACCTTTTGTTGTATATGCGAAATTTTACACTATTTTTCTGTTTTATTCTATCTGGGCGAAAAAATAGATAGTTAGTAAAAGAGTGCTATACTTAAAAAAAGAAGATTAGACGTTAAAGATTTACAAGAAGAGAAAAAAGTATAACCTAATCTTATAAAAAAGGAAGGTGGCAAGATGAAGACAGATGCAGATATAAAATCCTTACTTCTTAAGTTTAAACAAAATTTTCAAAAGTATATAAAAAAAGATAATAAATCGATCTGCGGCGATAGCGATTTCTGCTCTATAGATAGCCAAAAAAGTAGTCATAAAGATACTATGGTTACTCAGTACACTTGTCCCATGCATCCTGAAATCATTCAAGATCATCCGGGTTCCTGCCCAATATGCGGGATGGCGCTAGAGCCTATGAATGCAAAAGTTGAAGAAAAAAATGAAGAGCTTATAGATATGAGCCGCCGCTTTTGGATTAGTGCCATACTTGCTACTCCTCTATTTATTTTAGCGATGAGTGTTGATATGATGCCATCACTTCTGAGAGAGTCACTAAGCATGAAGTCGATTGGTTATATAGAGTTTTTTTTAGCTACTCCTGTTGTGCTGTGGGGTGGTTGGCCCTTTTTTGTCAAAGGATATAACTCGCTTAAAACAATGAACTTAAATATGTTTACTCTAATCGCGCTGGGTGTTTTAGTTGCATGGCTTTATAGCATAATCGCTCTTTTTTTACCGCATATATTTCCTCCCTCCATGCAAATCGATGGCATGGTTCATCTATATTTTGAAGCTTCGGCAGTTATTACGACACTGGTTCTTTTGGGTCAGGTTCTTGAACTTCGTGCCCGCTCTCAAACCAATGCAGCTATTAAATTACTGCTAGAGCTTGCTCCAAACAAAGCACGGATTGTTCGTGATGATGGAAGTGAAGAGGATATACCTATAGAGCATTTGAGAGTTGGAGATATTTTACGTATTCGCCCAGGCGAAAAAGTGCCGCTTGATGGAGTGGTTATCGAGGGCAGAAGCAATGTTGATGAGTCTATGGTTACAGGCGAACCCGTTGCCGTCTCCAAATTTGCCGGCGAGAGAGTTATCGGTGCTACTCTTAATGCAAATGGGACTCTTCTTATGAGAGCAGAAAAAATCGGTTCCCAAACACTGCTCGCACAAATCATAGAGATGGTATCACAAGCACAACGCTCCCGCGCGCCTATTCAAAGATTGACTGATGAGGTATCAAGTTATTTTGTTCCCGCTGTAGTTGCTATTGCTTTTATAACATTTGTCGTTTGGTGGCTCTTTGGACCGGAACCAAAGTTGGCGTATGCAGTTGTGGGAGCCGTCTCTGTTTTAATTATTGCATGTCCATGTGCACTCGGTCTTGCTACGCCTATCTCTATAATGGTATCAACAGGGAGAGGCGCTATGGCGGGAGTGTTGATAAAAAATGCGCAAGCCTTGGAAACCATGGAGAAGGTAGATACTTTAGTAGTAGATAAAACCGGTACGCTAACAGAGGGAAAACCTAAGCTCGTTTCACTGTATGCACAAGAGGAATTTAGCGAAGAGGAGATGCTTCGCCTAGCTGCAAGCTTAGAACTTGCAAGTGAACATCCCTTAGCAGATGCAATTATTAAAGGCGCAAAAGGAAGAAGTATAGAGTTTGCTAAAGCAAGCGAGGTTGAGACTCTAAACGGGATGGGTATTGTAGGCAATGTAGATGGTCATAAAATAGCAGTCGGAAATATAAAATTATTAGAGAGCTTAAATATACAGAGTGATAAACTCTCACACAAAGCAGATGTTGAGCGAAATGACGGCAAGATTGTGATGCTAGTTGCGATTGATTCAAAGGCAGCAGGCTTTATTGGCGTTGAAGACCCTATAAAGTCCTCTAGCGTAAAAGCCATCCAAAATTTGCATGAAGAGGGTATTTGGGTTGTAATGATTACGGGCGACAACCGCAAAACAGCAGAGATTGTAGCAAAAAAATTAGGCATTGATGAGGTTCATGCAGAGGTACTGCCTCAAGAAAAAGCCAATATTATTAAAGAGCTTCAAGCAAAGGGTCATATTGTAGCAATGGCAGGTGATGGTATAAATGATGCTCCCGCACTAGCAATCTCCAATGTAGGTATTGCTATGGGAACAGGTACGGATATTGCTATGCACAGTGCAGAGATTACTTTAGTAAAGGGCGATTTACGCGGTATTGTTAGAGCCAGAGTCTTAAGCAGAGCAACGATGCGAAATATTAGACAAAACCTGTTTTTTGCCTTTTTTTACAACTCTGTGGGAATTCCTATTGCAGCAGGAGTCCTATATCCGTTTCTAGGGATACTACTCTCCCCGATGATAGCCGCAGCAGCAATGAGTTTTAGCTCAGTTTCGGTTATTGCAAACTCACTTAGATTAAAGAAGATAAAACTGTAGATTTTTATGAGTCTATAATAGTATAAACTATCTCTGTTTTGTTTTTTACGACTTTAATCTCTTTGATGCTTAATCCCTCTATCTCAAGTGTCATGAACTCTTTCATTGAGTTTATGCCCTTTTGCGCAACGGCTCTAAGAACTAAGCCTCTGTACGCCTTTGCCCAGTGGCTTACAACTTTTTCATCTTTTAAAAACTTTAGAGTCGTATGTGGTTTTTTGATTTCGTAAAATTTCTCATAATAACCTGCACGTAAATCTAAAATATCACAACTATTTAGATATAAATCAAGTTGATATGAAAATCTCTCCTTGTAAAACTTATCGGGAATAAATTTTCCTATATTATTTCCCTGTTTTACTTTATAGTTAGCAATTATATCGCCGCCTAAAAGTGGACCGTAAAGATTTGAGAAGATGATGGTATTTGATTTTAGATACTCTTTTTGGCCACTATCAAGAGAGTTAAAATTAAGATATTCGTAAGCAACCCCATTATATCGCTCAATCGCACACATCAGAGGTAAATTGAAGATGTCATCTATATATGGTTTGCAATCACTAAATTTTTTAAATCCAAAAAGCTCTTTTATAGCATCTTCATTAGCGCTATTGACAATAGTGTTGTATTCATTTAGTATGCTCTCTCTTGCACCGCTTGAAGCAAAAAGTTCTTTTTTTGACTCTTTTCCTCCGGTTTTTTTGCCCTCGGCGGGTGAAAATAATATTTTTAGCATCTAAACAGAACCTCTTTAATATGAATAAAACTAGTAATATGTGGGCAAATAATAGCCAATTTTACCTAAAGAGTTAGGTATGATAGATTTTTAGTAAAAAACTCTTGACATTGAAAATATATTGCACTATAATTCTGGCTCAAATTCGATGCCGACATAGCTCAGTTGGCTAGAGCAGCTGATTTGTAATCAGCAGGCCCGGGGTTCA
>NZ_JALNZY010000051.1 GCF_023229105.1 Sulfurimonas sp. | reverse complement strand
ACAACAAGTAACTCAACTCGATATAATAAGAGCTGAAATAAAACAGAGGAATTTACAGATGAATAATATATTTGAAAAACTTACAAACAATATGACCGAATCGATTGAGTCGGCAGTCTCATTGGCACTCTATAATAAAAATCAAGAGATGGAGCCGATACACTTTTTGTGGGCACAACTTACTAACTCAAACTCCTTGTTAAATCAGATGCTTAACAAGATGAGTATTGATAGGGTAGCTATTGAGCTTGACGTAAAGAGCATAAGCGAAAAGCTGCCTAAATCTTCAACCGTCTCAAAAGAGAGCATTAGAATCTCTAAAAACTTTGTGCAGACACTTGAAAACGGCATTGGACTTATGACAAAAAATGGAGATTCATTTTTAGCAGTTGACACTTATCTGTTGGCAAATTTAAAAAATGAACCATTTTTTTCTCTGTTAAAGAAATATAGTGATATATCAGAATTGGTAAAAAACATAGAGGCTTCTCGCGGTACTACAAAGATTGATTCTCAGAGTTCGGATGAGACTCTAGAGTCACTTAAGAAATATGGGATAGATTTGACACTAGAGGCAAAAGAGGGGAAGCTGGCACCTGTAATCGGACGTGATGAAGAGATTACCCGCATGATGCAGATACTTATCCGTAAAACCAAAAATAATCCAATGCTCCTAGGTGAGCCGGGTGTTGGTAAAACAGCGCTGGTTGAGGGACTGGCTCAAAGAATCAGTGATGGCAAAGTTCCGACATCTTTGCAGAATAAAAAGGTAATAGCACTTGATATGAGTGCTTTAATCGCAGGCGCAAAATATAGAGGCGAGTTTGAAGATAGACTTAAAGCTGTAATAGATGAGGTAAAAAAGAGTGGGAATATCATCCTTTTTATAGATGAGATCCACACGATTGTAGGAGCGGGAGCAAGCGAGGGGAGCATGGATGCGGCAAATATCCTAAAACCTGCACTTGCACGTGGAGAGCTTCATACTATAGGTGCAACCACACTAAAAGAGTATAGAAAATATTTTGAAAAGGATATGGCACTTCAAAGACGTTTTTTGCCGATTAACCTTGATGAGCCAAGTGTAAATCAGTCTCTTCAGATACTTCGCGGTATCAAAGAGCGCCTAGAGACACACCATAATGTAACTATTACCGATAGCGCTTTAGTGGCGGCTGCAAAACTATCCGACAGGTATATAGCAGATAGATTTTTACCAGATAAAGCAATCGACCTTATAGATGAGGCGGCGGCTGAGCTTAAGATGCAGATAGAGTCGGAACCGCATGCGCTAAGCAATGCAAAAATCAAAAGTTCTGAACTCCATGTTGAGCAAGAAGCGCTAAAGATGGAGGATACTCCCGCAAATACAAAACGTTTAGGGGAGATAAAAAAAGAGCTCGCAGACGTAGAAGAGAAAGTGAGAGGATTAGAGACTCAGTTTGCCAATGAGAGAGAAGTTTTTGGAAAAATTTCAAGTATCAAAAATGAGATTGAGGCAAAAAGAAGAGAAGCGCATATAGCAAAAAGCTCATCAGAGTTCAACCGTGCTGCTGAGATAGAGTATGGAGAGATTCCTGCACTCTTAGCACAGGAAAAAGAGATAACCCAAAACTGGGCAGATATGCAAAAAGAGGGAACACTTCTTAAAAATAGCGTCGATGAGGAATCAATTGCTTCTATCATCTCAAGATGGACGGGTATTCCGGTAAAGAAGATGCTTCAAGCAGACAAAGATAAAATCTTAAATGTTGAAGAGGAGCTAAATAGAGAAGTTATTGGACAAAGCAAGGCGATACATGCAGTAGCACGCGCTATTAAAAGAAATAAAGCAGGGCTTTCAAGCGGTAATTCGCCCATAGGAAGTTTTCTCTTTTTAGGACCTACTGGAGTCGGTAAAACGCAGACGGCTAAAACACTGGCAAAATTCCTGTTTGACTCTCCTGATGCTATGATACGAATAGACATGAGCGAATACATGGAGAAGCATTCAGTCTCTCGTTTAGTCGGGGCAGCTCCCGGATATGTTGGTTACGAAGAGGGCGGACAGCTTACTGAAGCGGTAAGAAGAAAGCCCTACAGCGTAATACTCTTTGATGAGGTTGAAAAGGCGCATCCTGATGTGTTTAATATTTTGTTGCAGGTGCTTGATGACGGAAGATTGACTGATAACAAAGGGGTTACGGTTGATTTTACAAATACTATTATAATACTAACTTCAAATATTGCAAGTGACAAGATAATCAACAATCCAAATTCAGAAGCACTCCACGAGATGGTTTTGGGAGAGTTAAAGCAGGCGTTTAAACCGGAATTTTTAAACCGTTTGGATGATATAGTTATATTTAACGCACTAGGGCGTGAGCAGATAGTAGGAATTGTAGATATATTCTTCAAAGAGATTGCAAATAAAGTTGCATCAAGAGATATAACTCTAACTTTAAGTGAAAATGCAAAAGCCTATGTAGCCGAAGCTGGATTTGACCCTGTTTATGGAGCTAGACCGCTTAAGCGTGCTCTTTATGAGATAGTCGAAGACAGACTCGCAGAGCTTATTCTTGAAGGAAAAGTTCAAGAGGGCTCACATGTGGAATTTGACTTTAAAGATGGCAAGATAGAGGTAAAAATCTCCTAAACAGAAGCACAAGATGTTACAAAAGTGTGGTTAATGGTATTTCAAAACAAATCTTAACCGCGCTTTAAGTAACTTTCTTATATCATTTCGGACTTAATTTTAAAGAAGGATATGTCATGAAAAGAACATACCAGCCTCATAACACACCGAGAAAGAGAACTCACGGTTTTAGATTGAGAATGTCAACAAAAAATGGACGCAATATAATTAACCGCCGTCGTGCAAAAGGTCGTAAAAAATTGTCAGTTTAGGAAATTTTTATACGCTAAAACTTCATCGTGAGTTTCAGTTTATATATAGAAAAGCAAAAGATGCGCACTCAGAGAGTGTGGTACTCTTTTTTCTTCCTGCAAATGAGATTCATAAAGTAGGTTTTACGGCTACGAAAAAAATCGGCAATGCCGTAAAAAGAAACAGAGCTAAAAGAAGACTTAGAGCTCTTTTTCTTGAATTCTCCCCCTCGCTTAAAGATGGCACATATATTTTTGTAGCCAAACAAGCAATCAATGACATAACATACCAAAAACTAAAAAATGATTTTCAAAAAGTTTTAAATCGTTCAAATGCAATAAAAAAAGAGCTTGATGTTTAAGAAATTTTTACTCAAGCTTTTGTGGCTTTATCAGAAGTTTTTTACGCTCCTTGGATATGGAAGCTGTAGATATTACCCAACTTGCAGTGAATATGCAAAAATAAACTTTGAAAACAACTCCATTTCAAGTGCTTTTTACCACACTTTTACTAGAATACTGCGTTGTAATCAATTATTTGAGGGGGGCATTGAGTATCCATTACTTGATAAACTCTCATTAAAGCCCACAGAAATAGGGGTTGATTCTATAAAATATTGGTTGGTACCAAATAAAAAAAACCGCTTTTATATCATAAAAAATTTTTCATTTAAGGGTAAAATGTGTTAGACAAAATGACACCAAATCAAAGATTGATGATAGCAGTCGTGCTATCAATTCTGTTTTTCGTAGCATATACGTTCATCTTTCCGCCAAAGGAAGCACAGAACGAAAAAAGTAATCAGGTAAACTCGCAAAGTGCAATAAATACTCAAGACTCATCTGCGGCTCAACCCCAAGTGGCAAAAGTAGAAGAGGCAGTAAGCCACAACATCTCAAGTGATGAGAAGATGGCTGCAAATGATTTAAGCACCTTGGTAACTATAACAAGCGGTAAATTTATACTTAAGTTAGATACATTAGGGCGCATCTCTTCGAAAGTATTGCTTCAAGATAAGTACAATGATAAAGATGACAAGCACGCACAGCTCATTCCAGATGCTGGAGCTAAGCCTCTTTTTATCAGATTTTTAGATCCTGCCTTAAATGAAGAGGCAGCTAAGGTTCCTTACAAAACAACACATTCTGAGTTATTGGTAGATAATGGCTCTCAGAAGGTTACATTGACTCAAGAGTTGCTGAGTTTGAAAGTTACAAAAGAGATTGTCTTTTTTGCAGACGGCCATTATGATGTAAAAATCTCACTCTCTGAGGACAAAAGGTACTTTGTTTATTTAGGGCAAAGACCGCGTATTACAGAACAGATGATGACTATTTCGGGGGCCATGGTCTATACAGATAATGAGATAGTGACTATTATAAAAGATGGTGATGCAGAGGGGCGAAAAACATTTACGGGGGTTGAGCTTATATCTGCGTTTGATCAATACTCCGCGACAATTATGTATGGATTTTCAAAAGATACAAATATAATTGTTGAGAGAGATAGAGATGATAATCCCGTTATTTATTTTGAAGCGCTTAAAGATATGATTTTTAGTGGCTATATAGGACAAAAAGAGTATAAAACTTTAAATAGTATAAATCCTGTTTTAACAAATGCCATTGAATATGGATGGTTTACATTTGCATCAAAGCCGCTATTTCAGCTTCTCTCATGGCTGCATGGAATTTTTGGTAATTGGGGTTGGTCTATTGTAGCGCTAACTCTTATTATAAGAGCAGTTCTTTATCCTTTGACATATAAGGGTATGGTCTCTATGCAGAAGATGAAAGATCTCTCTCCGCATATAAAAGAGCTTCAGAAAAAGTACAAAGGCGATCCACAGCGAATGAATGCCGCTGTAATGGATACATATAAAAAACATGGGGCAAACCCTCTTGGAGGATGTTTACCTATGTTGTTACAAATTCCGGTGTTTTTTGCAATCTACCGTGTGCTTTTAAATGCAGTCGAACTTCAAGGTGCTGAGTGGGCACTGTGGATAAGCGACCTATCTAGAATGGACTCTACATTTATACTTCCTATTTTAATGGGTGCATCAATGTATTATCAGCAAAAGCTTACGCCTAGCAATTTTACTGATCCTATGCAGGAGAAAATATTTAAATTTTTACCTATAATTTTTACATTTTTCTTTTTAACGTTCCCTTCAGGTTTGGTTCTTTACTGGTTTGTTAACAACCTATTCTCCATTACGCAGCAGTTTATTGTAAATAGACAATTTAAAAATGCTAAAGAGGCAGAGATAGCAACGCATAAACATGCGGAGAAAAAAGATGATTAAGATAGAGTCAACTACACTAGAGCAAGCCTGCAAAGACGCAGCAGTTGCTTTGGGGTGTTCAGCTAGCGAACTTATGATAGAGATTGTTCAAAGTCCGAGCAGCGGTTTTATGGGTTTTTTTAAGAAAAACGCCATAATTGTTGCCGCTAGGAAAAAACAAGAGATAAAAAGTGTTGATGAAAAGCCTCTCAAAAAACAGATGCAAGAAGTCAAACCTCAAGAGAAAAGCACATACAAGAAAGAGTTTAAAAAAGAGAGTAAAAAACCTTCTCACAATATACTCAATGATACTATCATGCCCGAGTCATTTGTCAGCATGCAAGATGATGATGATTATGACATGGCTGATATTCATTATACTGCCGACTATGAAGAGGATGAGCTAGAGCAGAAGAAAGAGTTAGGTTCTGCTAGAGCATTTAGCGCATACGAAGTTGCTAAGAGAGTTGAAAAAGAGATTAATGAACTTTTTGCGTTGATTTGCTTCAAAATTGACAAGATAGAGGTAAGTGCATATGATGAAGCTACACTTCTTGTTGAGTTTAAAGGTGAAGATGCGGCACTTCTTATAGGAAAAGAGGGGTATAGATACAAAGCGTTATCATATATGATTTTTAACTGGGTAAATACTAAATATCAACTACAGTTGCGTTTGGAGATAGCCGAATTTTTGAAAAATCAAGAGGAATCTGTAGCAAGATATCTAGTTGCTGTATGCGAAAATGTAGATAGAGATGGAAGGGCGCAGACAAAAATACTTGACGGTGTTTTAATCCAAATCGCACTCAAAGAGCTCAGAGATAAGTACCCAAATAAGTATGTAGCCGTTCGCTCTACACGTGAGGGACTTAAATTTATCATCATAAATGATTACCACAACTAAGAAATGAGCGAAGATACCATAAGCGCCATTGCTTCGTCCAATGGCATAGGCTCTATCGCAATTATTCGTATAAGCGGAGATAGAGCTTTAACGATAGCAAAAGAGCTCACCCGCAAAAAAGATTTTTCCCCAAGATATGCTACTCTTTCAAATATATATAATTTTAATAACGAGCTTATAGATGAGTCTATTGTTATCTACTTCAAAGCGCCTTTTTCATTTACTGCCGAGGATGTTGTAGAGATACAGTGCCATGGCGGCTTTATTGTTGCACAAAGTATACTAAAAGCTACACTCGCTCACGGTGCCAGACTTGCAACAGCAGGCGAATTTTCTAAAAGAGCCTTCTTTAACGGCAGAATTGATTTAAGTGAAGCCGAAGCAATTGCACAGCTAATTGAAGCAAAAAGTGAAGACGCTGCAAAAATATTGGCCAAGCAGATGAAGGGTTCGCTTAAGGAGTATATAGAGAAAATTCGTGATGAAATCATACATATACTTGCCTACTCTGAAGTCAGCATCGACTATGCGGAGGAGGATTTGCCTGAGAATTTGGTAGCACAAATTGAGGCAAAACTCCTAGAACTTAAAAAATCACTTACTTCAACTCTCCTTGCAAGCAGGGCAAGAGAGGGACTTATGCAGGGATTTAAAGTCTCAATTGTCGGGAAGCCAAATGTCGGTAAAAGCTCCCTGCTAAATGCACTTCTTAGTTATAACCGTGCCATAGTTAGTGATATAGCAGGAACAACACGAGATACGATAGAGGAGCAGGTAAAAATCGGCTCTCACTTAATCCGCATTATAGATACTGCCGGAATCCGCGAGGCAGGTGATGAAATAGAGCGTATAGGCATAGAGCGCTCACTTGAAGCCATAAAAGAGAGCGATATCGTGGTTGCTCTTTTTGACTCCTCAAGAGAACTTGAGAGTGAAGATAAGCAGATTGTCTCCTTGCTTAAAGCATACGCAGAAGATAAACATATTTTATATGTGAAAAATAAGATAGATTTACAACCAAAACTTGAGTGTTCTGATATAAACTTTGATATAGAGCTTAACTCAAAAGAGAGTGTTGATGAGTTAATCAATGCTTTGGAAGCTATTATGAATACAACTAACTCCTCAGAGGAGATGATGCTAATATCGCAAAGACAGATAAGCGCTGTAGAGAATACGCTTAAAAATATTGATGAAGCATTTTTTCCACTTCAAGATCAAGAGCTTGAAATCTTCTCCTTTCATCTAAATGAGGCTATTAAAGAGATGGCGTCCATAACTAGACCTTTTGAAAATGATGAGATGCTGGACAAAATGTTCGGCTCCTTTTGTTTAGGTAAGTAGTTGAAACTAATAGCGATTGATTTGGGACTTAAACGCATAGGATTGGCATATTCTGCGCATCAGGATATAGTAACCCCGCTAAAAGCAGTTGAGAGAAAAAACAGAGATCAAGCTTCAAGAGATGTCAAAAAAGTTCTTGATGAGTGGGAAGTGGATGCCGTTGTAGTCGGTATTCCGATGGGCGGAAGTAGCGAGGATGAGATGAGACGGCGTGTGGCTCACTTTATGAACCTAGTCGATTTTTCGGGTAAAATTTTTTACCAAGATGAGAGCCATTCATCAAAAGAGGCAGAGAACATGATAAAAGGAGAAATGAAGCAGGTTCGTGACGGCAGAATCGACTCAATCTCAGCTATGATAATTTTGCAGAGGTTTTTAGCAAAAAAATAGAGTATTTTTTTTAAGATTTTCATACGACTTAACACTTTCGTAACAATTATTCTATATGATTATGCAAATCATAAGAATAGGAGATTTAAAATGCGTAAGATTATCGTGAGTATTTTAGTGCTAGGCACTATGTTATTTGGAGCTATGGGTGAGGGTAAACCTCAAAATAAAGAGATGGAGATGTTTCAAAGTGTGCCGATGCAAAAGGCTACAATTCTTCAAGATGGCGATGCTAAGATGTATTGCCCTACATGTGGTATGACGCTTCCTATGTTTTTTAAAACAAATCATGCGGCAACACATGGTGACCATACAGAGCAGTACTGTTCACTTCACTGTTTGGCTGAGACAAATTTAAAAAACAACAACTCTTTAAAAGATATCAAAGTTGTAGATACTAAAACTCTAAAATTCATAGATGCGCAAAGTGCTCATTATGTAGTTGGAAGTAGTAAAAAAGGCACTATGAGTATGGTGAGTAAATATGCGTTTGAAAAAGCGGAGGATGCAGAAGCATTTAAGAACGAGTTTGGTGGAGAACTTATGAATTTTGAGCAAACTTATAAGGTTGCATCAATGGCTCTTGAGGGCGAAATGAAAATGGTGGCTAAAAAACAAGCTGACATGGCTAAAAAAGGCGAGATGATATACAACAAAATGTGTAAAAAAACAGATAAAAAGTTTAGCTCAACGGCTGAGGCTAAAGCTTTTGTAATGTCGAACAATCTTTGCGGAGACATTAAAGGCACACAACTCCAAGCAGTCGGGATTTACTTAGGTAAAAAATAGAGATAAACTGTTGTATTTTTAAGCCATCCACTTTAATGGATGGCTTGTTAAGAAATTAAATAACACACAGATGTGTATTATTGACATGTTGTTATTTTGTTTTAATTTATTTAAATTGCAGTATCAAATTTTGTTTATATTTAATAGAATCTTTTTTAACATATCAGAAAATAGCTCTCTTTGTTCTTGGTTTAAAACTTCAAAATATTTGTTGCACTCTTTTGGTATCTCTTGAAGTGACTCTTTAACAAGCGTTTCACCTTTATCGCTTAAGCAAACAAGCATATACCTTTTATCATTTTTATCCTCTTGTCTATATATAAGATCTCTCTCTTGAAGCCTTTTTAAAATCTTTGTCATGCCGCCGGAGGAGAAGATAGTCAAATCATAGAGCTGTGTCGGGGTTAAAACTTTTCCGTGCGTATAGAGTGATGCTAAAACATCTAATTCTGAGTTTAAGAGATCAAACTTCTCTTTTAAAAAACTCTCTAGATGAGAAAAGATATTTTTATGAATAAGCGCTATAGGAAAGGTCATCAAAAAAACCTCTGAGAGCTCTTTTGAGTCCACCTTTTTATAGAAATCTGTAATTAGGTTATTATTTATTCTATTTTTTTTCATAATGAAATTATATCCAAAATTATATCTTTCTAGCAAGACATGTTTAAGAGTTATTTTGCTATTATTTTGCAAAATCAATTAAGGAAGAACTATTGAGAATTTTTTTACCGATACTTTGCTTGCCGATTTTTCTATATGCATATACACTTGATGAGCTTATAGAGTTGTCGCAAAAAAACAGAGTTGTGGAGTCTGCTGCACATATTGTAAGTGCAAAAGAGAAGGCTTATGAGAGCACTAAGAGCTCCTACCTGCCAACGTTAGAACTTGGTGCAACTTATCAAAACGTATATGAAGAGACTGTAGCGCTTGCAGAAAATTCAGTAAAGATTCAAGCGAGTCTTAAATATACTCTTTATGATGGCGGCAAAAAAGGGACTCTTTATAACCAGCTCAAATCAGATATAGAGTCAAGCAAGGAGAGCGTTGAGGCAATAAAAAACAGCATCTCTCTTGATGTCTCAAGACTATATTTCGAGTTTATGGCACTTAATGCAGACAAGCAAGCAACAGAGCAAGAGATTGAGCAGCTAAAGGCTGAATTTCGTAGATTGGAACTTTTTTATGAGTCGGGTTCCGTGACCAAAGATGAGTTAGATAAGATTGATGCAACACTTAAAAATGCGCTTGTTTCACTTTATGAAATTGACCTTGAGAGAGAAAAAATTCTTCATGCGCTAGAATACTATACAACACAAAAGGTCGATACTCTGCAAAGCGGTGCAAAAATAAGCCTTATAGATGAGAGTAGTTTTAGCATCAGAGCTGATATAAAATCACTAGAATTTGATGCCGAGGCACTTTTATATGAAGCAAAAGGGAGAAAAAGCGAGAATATGCCAAAAGTCTATTTTGATAATACATTAAGCTACAGCGACTACTATTTTGACAATAAACCGGCAACTAATTTTTTGGTAGATAAGCAAAATATTGCTATGCTTTACGCTTCATGGAATATCTTTGATTTTGGTTCAACCACAAAAAGTTATGAGTCCAAATATGAAGAGTATTTGAGCAAAAAAGCAACCATAGAACATGAAAAGCTCAAAGCAGATGTTGATTATAGACTTGCAAAAAAATCATTAGAGATTGCAAAGCTTAAGATTGGGGCGACAAAAGCTGCACTAGATGCTGCAGCATCTGCATACGAACTTATCAAATTTAAGTACCAAAACGGAACGATTGATAATGTTGCATATCTTTTAGCGCTTAGCCAAAAATATGATGCAGCAAGAGACCATGAAAGAGCGTTATATGATTTAGAGATTAAAAAAGCAGAGTTGATTTATTACAGTGCAAAAGATATTAAGGAGTTTTTATAGATGAAAAATTTAGCATTATCGTTAGTGGTGATATCACTA
Organism: Sulfurimonas sp.; assembly: GCF_023229105.1. GTDB lineage: Bacteria > Campylobacterota > Campylobacteria > Campylobacterales > Sulfurimonadaceae > Sulfurimonas. The sequence continues at coordinate 4,329 of NZ_JALNZY010000051.1, read as the reverse complement.
CTATTTATAGGATGCAGTGATGAAAAAGAAGCTGCCATAACTCAACCAAAAATGGTGCAGATGCCAGCGTTGCCGGTAAAGGGACAAGTGGTAAAATATGAAAAGGTTGATTTTTCAAAAAGTTATTCTGCTGTACTGAAACCTTTTAGAGAGGTAAATATTGTTGCTAGAGTAAGAGGGATTTTAGAGAAAAAGAACTTTACGGAGGGAGCGTTCGTAAAAAAAGGCGAGATTATTTACGAGATAGAAAAAGATGGGTATAAAGCCGCATTTGATGAGGCAAAAGGAGCGCTGCTAAAAGCTGAGGCCAATTTCAATAAAACTTCAAACGATTGGAAGAGAGGCGAGTACCTATTTAAAAATAGCGCAATAAGTGAACAGCAAAGAGACGAACTGTTATATGCTTATGCTGATGCAAAAGCTGAGATGCAAAAGGCAAAAGCTGCAGCAGCAAAGGCTGAGTTGAATTATGGTTATACGACTATTAAGGCTCCTATAAGTGGCATGATTGGAATGAGTAATAATGATGTGGGAACTTATATTGACTTTGATGCACAAAATGCCACTCTTACTACGATTACGGTAGTAGATCCTGTGTATGCAGAGTTTTCTTTGCCAAGCAGTGATGTTTCAAGGTATGCTTCACATATCAAAACCGGTCTAAAAGTTACTCTTAACAAAGGTTCAAAAAGTTTTATCGGGGAAGTAGATTATATAGCTCCAAAAGTTGACACGCAAACAGATACTTTACTTTTTAGAGCAACTTTTAAAAACCCAAATACAGAGCTGATAATAGGCTCTTATGTTGAGGTTAGTATGGCTGGGTTTAGCTATGAGAGTGTTGTGAAAATCCCGCAAAACGCACTTATGAAGACTCCCGAAGCCATCTTAGTTTATGTTACAAAAAATGGAGAAATCTCCATGCGAGCAGTTGAGGTTTTACAAGTAATTGACGGCGTGGCATTAGTCTCTAAGGGGCTTAATGAGGGAGAGAGTGTTGTAGTGAGCAATATAGCAAAGCTAAGACCTGGCTCAAAAGTAGTCATCATGGACGGTAACTAAGATGTTTTCTGCCTTTTTTATAAAAAGACCTATTTTTGCATCCGTAATTGCTATTATTATCGTGCTAGCAGGCACTATCTCCATGATGTCTCTGCCTATTGGCGAGTATCCTAGAGTTATACCGCCGCAGATTGTAGTTTCAACTTCTTATCCGGGAGCAAGTGCTGAGACTATCTCAAAAACAGTAGCAGCACCTCTTGAGCAGGAGATAAACGGAGCAAAAGATATGCTCTACATGAACTCTCTCTCCGCTGATAACGGCGTTCTTAGTATAAGTATATTTTTTGAAGTAGGAACAAATCCTGATGATGCAAAGATAGATGTAAACAACCGTGTTCAAGCTGCACTCTCAAGACTTCCAGAGCAGGTTCAAAGACAGGGCGTAAGAGTTGCCGAGAAATCACCAGATATGCTTCAAGTAATCATCTTGCACTCTCCAAAGCAGACAAAAGATGTGACATATCTATCTAACTATGCTCTTATGAATATAGTTGATGATTTAAAGAGGGTTAAGGGAGTCGGGGACGTAACAATTTTCGGCGCAAAAGATTACTCTATGAGAATTTGGATAGACCCGTTAAAACTCAAGAAGTATTCACTTACCGTAAATGATCTCATCTTAGCTATAAGAGAGCAAAATGAGCAGTATGCCGCAGGAAAGCTCTCCGCTGAACCGGTGTCAGGAAATGAGATGTTTACTTATACACTTGAGACGCAGGAAAGATTTAGCGATCCATCACAATTCTCAGAGATTATTATAAAAGCAAACGAGGATGGAAGCTCTCTTAAGCTTAAGGATGTGGCGACAATAGAACTTGGCTCTCAGAGTTATGTTATGAAAAACAAATTAAACAACGCGCCTGCTGTTCCCGTAGCTGTATTTTTACAAAGCGGCGCAAATGCTATTGAGACTGCAAAAAATATAAGAAAAGTTATAGCTTCAATAAGCGAAAATTTCGAAGAAGATGTAAAGTATGTGATACCTTATGACATTACCGAGTTTGTTGAGCTCTCGATAAATGAGGTTATCAAAACTTTTATAGAGGCAATCATTTTGGTTGTGCTTATTATATACCTCTTTTTACAAAACTTTAGAGCTACTCTTATACCTGTTTTAGCTGTTCCAGTCTCTATTGTCGGTGCTTTTATCGGTATGTATATCTTAGGTTTTAGCATCAATTTGCTTACTCTCTTTGGACTGGTTTTGGCAATTGGAATAGTTGTTGATGATGCCATTATTGTAATAGAAAATGTTGAGCGGCATATAAAAGAGGGGCTTTCGCCCACGGAGGCTTCGCTTGTTGCCATGAAAGAGGTCTCTGGTGCGCTTGTAGCTATCGTGCTTGTTCTCTCGGCAGTATTTATTCCGGTTGCGTTTTTAGGCGGACTTAGTGGGGAAATGTATAGACAGTTTGCTGTAACCATAGTTATCTCTTTGGCAATATCTGGGTTTGTGGCACTTACCCTTACTCCTGCACTTTGTGCGCTGATGCTAAAGCCGATACACAAGGAGCCGAAGTACTTTTTCAAGTGGTTTAACAACTTTTTTGAGTTTACTACAAAAGGGTACTCAAAAGCTTTAAAACTTACTATAAGATACTCTTTTTTGAGTTTGCTTCTTTTTGGCGGACTTATTTATATCACTTTTGATATGTTTAATTCTCTTAAAACCGGACTTGTACCTACAGAAGACAAGGGAACCATTTTTATATTTAGTTACAACCCTCCGGGGGCATCACTAAACAGAACTGATGTTTTAGGCTCAGAGATTTACGATATCGTTTCGCAAGATAAAAAGAGTATAAAAAATATAGTTCAATTTGTAGGGATGGACTTTGTAACCTTCTCTCTTAGAACAAATTCAATGGCTACAATTTTAAAACTCCAACCGTGGAGCAACATGCATCTTATATAGCATCACAAATGGGTAAAAAACTCTCTGCTACAAGCGATGGTTTCTCCTTTGGCGTGGTGCCTCCTCCTATTCACGGAATGGGGATTTCAGGTGGATTTGAACTCTATGTTCAAGATAGAACAGGCGCTGATATTAAAGAGCTTCAAAAATATGTAAATGAGATTATTAAAAAAGGCAACGAGAGAGTAGAGTTAGAGGGAGTCAGAAGCACCCTTAATACGAATGTTCCCAAATATCAAGTCATAGTTGATAGCGCAAAGGTTAAAGCAAAAGGAGTCGGCATAGATGAAGTCTATCAGACGATTAATGCAACATTTGGAACCTTTTATGTTAACGATTTTAATCTTTTTGGCAGAACCTACATGGTAAATATGCAAGCAGATGAGTCATTTAGAAAAAGCCCTGATGATCTGAATAAAATCTATGTCAGAAATGATAAAGGAGAGATGCTTCCTCTTAGTTCCTTTGTGACGCTTAAGCAGATAGTAAGTGCGGATTTGGTCGAGAGGTTTAACCTATTTAGTGCGGCTAAAGTCTCAGGTCAACCTGCTCTTGGATACAGCTCAGGGGATGCGCTTAAAGCCATAGAGGAGGTTGCGAATGAAGTTCTGCCTCAGGGTTATACTATAAGTTGGATAGGAACGGCATATCAGGAGAAGCAGATTTCAAGTGCGGGAAGTATGGCGTTTATTTTTGGTATTGTTTTTTTATATCTGATATTAGCGGCACAATATGAGAGATGGCTTATGCCGATATCCGTCATCTTAGCAGTTCCTTTTGGAGTCTTTGGAGCAGTTGTTGCAAACCATTTAAGAGGTTTGGAAAATGATATTTACTTCCAGATAGGTATCCTTGTTCTAGCAGGACTCTCTGCTAAAAATGCAATCTTAATTGTGGAGTTTGCAATGCAAAAAAGAGAGCAGGGGATGGAGCTAGTTGATGCAGTTTTAGAAGCGGCTAAAATACGTCTTCGCCCTATTATTATGACTTCACTGGCATTTACACTCGGGGTTATTCCGCTTGTAATCAGCAGCGGAGCCGGAGCAGCGAGCAGACACTCTATCGGAACTGGAGTTGTCGGAGGAATGTTGGCAGCAACTTTCTTAGCTATTGTATTTATTCCGCTTTTTTATGTTCTTGTCTCAAAAATTGGAAAAAAAGGCAACTAGAAAAGAGCCTCTTGCAATAGAGGGCTAAAATGACGTATACAACGTCATTTTAGAGTTGATTTTAAATCTAGAGAGCCTTGAAAAACTCTGCAGCTTCACGTTCGTCATCACTTAAGCTATTTTTTGTAAAATCTTCATCTTCTGCAATCAATCTTTTTATCTCTTTTTGGCAGTAGTTAAAAA
>NZ_JALNZY010000135.1 GCF_023229105.1 Sulfurimonas sp. | reverse complement strand
AAAAGATGGAGAAAAAGTAAAATTAGTTATTGACAAGAGAATAAGACATGCCTATAATGGAAGAGGGGAGAGAACTCACTGCTTGTTGCATGAGTTTACGGATAGACGTACTAGGTAAAAGATATGAAGATTTTAGTTTTAGAAGATGATACTTATAGAGCTACTTTTTTTATAGAAAGATTTTGTGATTATGATATTTCTATAACAGAAAAGGCAGATACGGCGATAGAGTATCTTGAAAATAATGTATTTGATTATATTTTCCTCGATCATGACCTCGGAGAAAACAATGGATGTGGTGCTGATGTAGCAGCATATCTTTCCAATAATTCAGACAATTCAAACAACGATGCTGTTATAATAATACATTCTTGGAACATGCCCGCCGCTAGAGCTATGAAAAGTAAATTACCACAAGCAATAGTGGCTCCATTTAATAGTAACATTTTTTTGAGTCTAGATATTGACAAATAAAAATTAGTGGTTATATTTAACTCAGGCTGGGGCCTATAAACAAAAAGATAGGAGGAAAAAACCATGAGAAAGACTGAAAAAGATTTAATTTTAAAAGATTCGTATCCTTTGGGTAGTCTCTTTAATTTTGGTCGTTTCAATGACTTGGTTGAGAATATGTATTCTTTTATGGACTACGCCTGGAATAATTGGTCTATAAGTACCGAAGTTTTTGAAACGCTCCAACCTAAAGGATCATTTCCTAAGATTAATGTGTTTGAAACCGATAAAGATTATACAGTTGAAATAGCTGTAGCTGGTTTTGAGAAGGACGATGTGAACTTAGAGTTGAAGGATAACTGTTTGTTTATTAAGTCTGACAAAAAAGAAGAAACTTGTTCAGAGGAAGATCCTGATAAGAAATGTCTTATGAAGGAAGTTTCTTACAGATCTTTTCGACGTGTAATTCGATTCGCCTCTGACGTAGATACAAACGTAATAGATTGTAACTACAAAGATGGCATCATAAAGTGTGTTATAGGGAAGAAAATCCCTGAGAAAATTGAAGAAGAAGTAACAAAAATTGAAATAAAGTAATTTAAATATATAGGCCCCAGCCTATAAAACAGGAGAGAATATGGAGAATAGTTTAGACAAACCTTCGGAAAAACAAGGACTTAGTAAGAGAAAAGAGAAAAAGAAACGTTGGTGGAAAGAAAAAGCAAATAGAGAAAAGAATAATAAAGAGTTAAAAAAGGCTAAGGATTTAAGAGACGAGCTTTTAAAGTTGCAAGAACATATGCACAGTATGTATCATAATAATTGAAATAGAAAATAGTAAAAGGAGAAGGAAAATGAATAGATACGAAGAGTGTAATGAATCATTAGTAGAAGTTTTTATGGATGTTTTAGAGAAGAGGTTTCCAGGGTATCAGAATCTAAAATTTAAGCTTATGTTTGATACAAAGAAGCGAGTTAGATCTGGTAAGTTGGTTCTTGCTTCTATGGAATTGGCCAGCGAGAAGATAAAATTCTTTTCAAAAGATAATGTTGCTATTGAAGGATATGATTATCTTTTAATAGTAGACAAAAAGGCTTGGGAATTAGCTAATCCTTTAGATAGGGGGAGGCTTATTGCACATGAATTTAAGCATGTATTTGTTGATGAGAAGGGAGCTCCTAAGTTGGTTGGTCATGAAATAGAAGATTTCTATAGTGAAATTGAAATTAATAAGGACGACCCTGAATGGGCCAGAAAATTAACTACAATAACGCTCGATGTTTATGAGCAGGAGAAGGAGCTTGCTAAACAAGCTATACAATAGGAGGAATTAAAATGGCTGATAATTATGAAATAGTAGACGCTAAAGACATAACTTCTGAGGAATTTTATTTTGAGTGGCTCAAGGCCGTAAGGAGAGAACTTGCTGACGCATCTACCAAAGGTTTAAGTCCTGAAGAATGGACAAAATTTGTTCGACATGAGGTAAATGCTTGTTTAGATAAATTTTTTCCAATTATTAAATCAGGCAATGTTGGTATAAAGTACACCAATCCTGTTACGTATAAGTATGAAACTCATGATGAGTGTGACAAAAGTAAGGCTACTGGTGTTACTATAAATCTTGTGTTTGATTTTGAAAAAACTATCGATATTTAGTTTATCTAACCTTTAATATAGATAGGAGAGTTTTATGGAAGAAGGGCTCATTTACTTTAGAGATGGTGGTGTTGTAGCCGAAAGCGGAGAAGTAAAAGTATATGAGATGAATGAGCAGTTGTTTCTAGAGATAGGCCCTGGTCATAATCTTTGGGCTTTAGAAAGTGAACTGGCTGATTATATTCAACAAATATGGGATAAACCCAAAGGCGATTGTCTTGAAATAGGACTAGGTCTAGGTGTTGCATCTAATTATATTTTATCTTGTCCAAAGGTGAAAACTTTAACAACTGTTGAAAAGAACAACGACATTATAAACACTTATGAGGTTGTTAAGGGTATTTTTTCGAAAAGGGCCAGAAATCAAATAAAGTTTTGGTCAGGTAAGAAGCATATAATTTTAAACGCTGATGGTCTTTTATATGCTTATCAAACTAATCG
>NZ_JALNZY010000134.1 GCF_023229105.1 Sulfurimonas sp. | reverse complement strand
TTTCCCTGTATTAGTTCCTTCAACTGAAGAAGAACAACAAAAAATCGCGGAGTGCCTTAGCTCTATTGATGAGCTAATTACTTCATCATCCAAAAAAGTAGAAGCATTAAAAGAGCATAAAAAAGGGCTAATGCAACAACTTTTTCCATCGGCAAAGGAGTCGTAATGGCACTAACAAATGAACAAGCAAAACTACTGTTTGGTTTAGAAAAAGAGACTGAATTGCAAAGTTATAAACTACCAAATCCTAATGAAATTTTGACAATTTCATTAAGTGCAAAAGATGAACGATTTAAAGATGAACTGTTTTCGCTTGACATAAGTAGAAAATCTTTATCACTCAAAAAGAAAACATTTCAAAAGAGAGCTCAAGAAAATATCGTTTTAAGACGATTGGATTTTTTCGGCGGACATCATAACCCTACATTGAGTTTTGTTCCAAATAATTTAGAGAATTCGATTATAGAACTTATGCAGAAATATACCGATGTAAGATTTAGCAACCAAACGCACATCCATTTTTATATAGATGGCTATGGTGAGAAATGGGCATTTCCTATAACTGAATTTGATTTTATAGAGTCAGATGATATTTTTGAGCAAACAAAAGAGTTTTGCAGATACTGTAATATAGCAGGATTACCTACCTTTAACATGAAGGATTTACTATGTATGATATAAATGGCTTAGTTGATAAATATATTGACTTTATCAAAGAAAGTATTACAATCGACAAGATAGAAGATAATGTTTTTGAAATTGAAACTCCTTTTTTAGATAGAAGAAACGACTTCATAACGATATATGCCATTTTTGACAAAGATAATAAAAATAATATTATATTGACTGATAACGGAATGACATTAACAGACTTGGAATTAAGCGGTTTAGAGTTTAACGCACCTAAAAGAAAACAAGAATTGCAGACTATTTTAAATGGTTTTGGAGTACAACAAGACAAAAAGAAGAGCCTTTTTGTCAATGCAACCGCTGAAAACTTTGCACATAAAAAACACAATCTTATTCAGGCACTTTTGAGTATAAACGATATGTTTGTATTGGCTCAAAGCAAAGTAATGAATCTGTTTTTTGAAGATGTAGGATTGTATTTTGATGAAAAAGATATACGATACGCCTCAAATATTATCTTAGAGGGCAAATCACATTTTAATCATAAATTTGAGTATCTTATTCCAAAATCAAAAAATGCTCCTGAGCGAACTATAAAACTACTTAATCGTCCTAAAGCTGAAAACTTAAAAGCGACACTTTTTGCTTTTGAAGATACACGAGAAAAAAGAAACGGTAGCGGATATATTATACTCAATGATGAAGTAAACATTAAAGCAGATTTACTAGGTGCGATAAATGAGTATGGTATTAAACCGATTCTTTGGAGTCAAAAAAATAACTTTTTAGACGAGTTAGTGGCGTAGAGGTAAATAGATGAAAAAACAACTCCAACCAACCCAGTTTTTACTTTATAAAAGCGAAAATGGAAAAATCAAGGTAGATGTACTAGTACAAGATGAAACTGTATGGCTTAGCATAGAGCAAATGGCAAAACTTTTTGATAAAAGTCGTTCAACTATTAACGAGCATATTCTCAATATTTATAAAGAAGATGAACTCTCTCAAAATGAGAGTATGAGAAAAATCGGAATTTCCGATTTTTCTACAAAACCAACAAATTTTTATAACCTTGATCTCATCATCTCTGTAGGATATAGAGTCAAATCACTGCAGGGGACATGGTTTCGTCAGTGGGCTACAAGGCATCTCAAAGAGTTCATCATCAAGGGCTTTACGATGGATGATGAGCGACTCAAAGACCCAAGGCAGATATTTGGTAAAGACTATTTTGATGAGCAGCTAGAGCGAATCCGAGATGTACGAAGCAGTGAGCGAAGACTTTATCAAAAAATTACAGATATTTATGCACAATGTAGTGCAGACTATGACCCAAATCATGAGACAAGCAAAGATTTTTTTGCGACAGTTCAAAATAAGCTTCATTGGGCAATCGTTGGTGAAACAGCGGCTGAAATCATTTACAACCGAGTGGATAGCACTAAAGAAAACATAGGGCTTACAAGCTGGAAAAATTCACCTCATGGAAAAATCAGAAGAGCTGATGCGGTAGTAGCCAAAAACTACCTCTCACTAGAAGAGCTGGACTTTTTCAATCGAATCGTAGCGATGTATCTTGATTATGCGGAGTTTCAAGCCAAAAACAAACAAGTAATGTATATGAAAGATTGGGTGAGAAAACTTGATGCTTTTTTACAGTTCAATGAAAAAGAAGTATTGGCGCACAAAGGCAAAATCTCTCATGAAGTTGCAGTTGCATTGGCTTTGGATGAATATGAAAAATATAGAGTTATTCAAGATAGAGAATACTTGAGCGATTTTGATAAATTGCTTATAAAATCGAAAAATGGCAAGGTATAATAGATGAGCGAAGAAGAAAAAAACAGACTAGGTAAGATACTTTGGGAGATTGCTAATGATTTACGAGGTGCTATGAATGCGGATGATTTTCGTGATTATATGCTTTCATTTCTGTTTTTACGCTATCTAT
>NZ_JALNZY010000050.1 GCF_023229105.1 Sulfurimonas sp. | reverse complement strand
AAGGTTCTATTTAGCCTTGGTTTAATGATGACTAAAAATGACTTTTTAGGACATGACGAGATTGAGATTTTATCTGAAGAGTTTGGTGTGGAAGTTACTATTGTAGATCCTAAAGATGCTTTTAACTACGAAGAAGATATGGCGCAAGAGATTGATGAAAATGCCACGAAAAGACCTCCTGTAATTACAATTATGGGGCATGTTGACCACGGTAAAACTTCACTCTTAGATGCAATTAGAAAAGCAAAAGTCTCTCAAGATGAGGCGGGTGGTATTACACAGCATATCGGTGCTTACACAATAGAGCATCAAGGTGAAGCGATAACCTTTATAGATACTCCCGGTCACGCAGCATTTTCTCAAATGCGCCAAAGAGGTACGGATGTTACAGATATCATTATTATAGTTGTAGCAGCCGATGATGGAGTTAAGCCTCAAACAGAAGAGGTTATAAAGCTGGCTAAAGAGTCCGGTGCTCCTGTTATTGTTGCCCTAAATAAAATGGACAAAGAGAGTGCTAATCCAGATATGGTAAAAGGGCAGATGGCTGAGCGCGGACTTAATCCTGTTGATTGGGGCGGAGATATAGAGTTTGTTCCAATGTCTGCAAAATCAGGAATGGGGATAGATGAATTACTTGAAAATATTCTTCTTACTGCCGAAGTTTTAGAGTTAAAAGCAAATGAAAATGCTATGGCAAAAGCTGCTGTTGTTGAGTCATCGCTTGAAAAAGGGCGCGGACCTGTTGCAACTGTAATTGTACAAAATGGAACTTTAAGCGTTGGTGATTATGTTGTGTGTGGTAGCTCTTTTGGGCGCGTAAAAGCTCTGATAGATGAAAACAAAAAACAAATCGATAATATAAAACCAAGTCATACTGCGGTTGTTGTAGGGTTAAATGAGGTTCCATCTTCTGGAGAAGTCATGATGGCTATGAGCAGTGACAAAGAAGCAAGAGAGTACGCTCAAAAACGTCATGAATATGATAGACACAAAGAGCTTTCTCATAGTACAAAATCTACTTTAGAAGATATGACGAGCATGATTGCAGAGGGAAGACTAAAGTCTCTTAAAGTTGTTCTTAAAACAGATGTTCATGGTTCACTAGAAGCAATTAGAAGTGCACTAAATGAACTTAGAAACGAGGAAGTTAAAATAAACATCATCTCCTCGGGTGTCGGCGGAATTACTGAAAATGATGTTGAACTTGTTGCAAACAGCGAAAACTGCGTGCTGCTTGGATTTAACGTTCGTCCAACAGGTAGTGTTAAGGCGCTTGCTAAACAGAAAAATGTTGAGATTAAAACATACTCAATTATTTATCAACTTCTTGATGATATGACTGGTATGTTAACAGGCATGATGGCACCTAAGTTTTCAGAGATTAACACTGGTCAAGCAGAGGTTAGAAATACATTTAAAGCACCAAAAGGCATGGTTGCAGGATGTGTTGTTGTTGAGGGCAAGCTTATTCGCGGTGGTTTAGTTCGTGTTATCCGTGAGGGAGTTGTTATCCATGAGGGTGATCTTACTTCACTTAAACGCTTTAAAGATGATGTAGAAGAGATTGGCAATGGTTATGAGTGTGGTGTTATGATTAAAGGCTATGATGATGTTATAGTCGGAGATGTCATTGAAACATTCAAAAAAATTGAACAAAAAGTTTCTCTGTGACAGAAGCTCAGATAAAACTCAAAAGAACAGAATCACTTCTTCTTGAGCTGATTCCAGAGGCTCTTGGTTCTTTAAACGATAAGAGGCTCCATCAGCTTAATATTATAGATATAAAGTGTTCACGAGGAAGAAGCGATGCAAAAGTATATATTGATCCCGTTTCTTTTACTGCGCAGGAAAAGAGTGATTTTTTAAACTTACTCAAAAAAGCAAGACCTATTATAGAGACGTTTTGTATGAAAGAACAGGGCTGGTTTCGCTCTCCTAGCCTTACATTTGAGTTTGATGAGCAGTTGAAAAAAGTTCAAAATATTGAAGAGCTGTTTAAAAAAATAGCCAAAGATTAAGAGAGGCTACTAATGAGTTTAGAAAAAGATATAGAATCGCTTGTAAAATCTGTAGGATTAGAACTTTATGATATCTCTACCCTTAATGATGGGGAGGATTTGATTTACAGAATCAGCATTATCTCAAATGAGATAGAGAATGAAAAAAGAAAAAACGTTAGTTTGGATGAGTGTGTTAACTTAACACATCTTATCTCACCTCTTTTAGATGTATCGCCGCCTGTTTCAGGAGATTATAGACTTGAGGTTGGAAGCCCGGGAATTGAGAGAAAAATCACAACAATTAAGCAGTTTGAACTCTCCGTAGGAGAAGCTGCTACCATTGTGTTAAAATCAAAAGAGAAATTCAAAGGGATTGTGCTTAGAGTTGAAGGTTCTAAAATTTTCTTAGATGCTAATAGCGAAGAGATTGTAGTGGATTTTTCTGATATTTCAAAAGCGAAAACCTACTTTGAATGGTAATAGATACTCACTTTTACATGAAGTTGGCCTTGGATGAGGCATGGAAGTATCAGGGTTTAACATACCCAAATCCTGCTGTTGGTTGTACTATTGTATCTCAAAAGGGTGCAATTTTAGCCGTTGAGGCTCATAAAAAAGCAGGTGCTCCTCATGCTGAAGTTGAGGCACTAAAATCTGCCTATTTTAAACTTACAAACGATTCGAAAATTTTAGATCTTGATGAATCATCCAAAATACACACATATCTTTTAGAAAATCATAATAACTGCTTTTATAATATAACTCTCTTTAGTACCCTTGAACCATGTTCGCATGTGGGCAAAACTCCCTCATGCGCATCGCTTATCTCTAAACTAAAAATAAAAAAACTCTACATCGGGTCACAAGATTTAAGTGAAGTGGCTTCAGGCGGAGCAGAAATAGCTAAAAAAGCCGGAGTAGAACTCAAAGAGAATATTTTGGTAGAAGATTGCAGCCGACTACTCTTTCCATTTAGCTTGTGGAGAGAAAATAGATTTGTTTTTTTTAAATGGGCGCAGAGGTTAAACGGCACAATCGATGAGGGCATCATCAGTTCAACAACCTCTAGAACAAAAGTTCATGCAATGAGAGATGCGTGTGACTTGCTTGTTATCGGAGGTAATTCGGTAAGAGTTGATAGACCGACTCTTGATGCAAGAATGGTAAATGGCAAGGCTCCTGATATTTTAATATTTTCAAGGAGTAAGGAGTTTGACAAATCTATTCCACTTTTTGGCGTTGAGGGTAGAAAAGTTACTATAAGCGATAACTTTTCATTTTTACAAAACTATAAAAACATAATGATTGAAGGCGGAGAAACAATGTTTGAGCTCTCAAGGGATATTGTTGATTACTATCTATGTTTTTTGTCTTTGCAAATAGGTGGAAATAGCAATTTTAAGAGCACTAATATGAAGTTTGAAATTTTAAATGTACAAAAAGATGAGCAAGATATAATTATGTGGATGAAGCAAGCAAATAACAGAGGAAATAAGTAGAATGGAAAAACAAGAAAAAATCGTATCGATGTTTGACAATATCGCACCTACTTACGATACCGCAAATCGTGTCATGAGTATGGGAGTCGATAAGAGCTGGAGACGCAAAGCTTGTGACTTGGCTTATGAGTTTTATGCAAAAGAGTCTATTGATAAGATTGTTGATGTTGCTTGTGGAACTGGTGATATGATGGATTTTTGGAAAAAAAGGTCCAAAGCAAACAGTATAAATATTGGCGAAATAGTAGGTGTTGATCCATCAAACGGCATGGTAAATGTGGCAAGAGAGAAGTTTCCTAAGTTTAACTATCATATAGCAAAGGCTACTGAGATTCCCATAAAAGATAAAACAGTAGATATATTAAGCATCACCTACGGAATACGAAATGTAGTTGAGAGAGAAGCCGCCCTAAAAGAGTTTAACAGGGTTTTAAAAGAGGGTGGTCTTGTGGTTATCTTAGAGTTTATGAAAAATGAAAATCCATCGCTTTTGGGCAAAATAAGAGACTTTTATATGAATAATATTCTGCCTAAAGTGGGTGGTTTTATCTCAAAAAATTTAGAAGCGTATGAGTATCTGCCAAACTCAATAGAGGATTTTTCTACTGTTGAGAATATGAAAAATGAGCTTGAGAATGCAGGTTTTGAGATTGTATATACAAAAAGCTTCTCCATGGATATATCAACTCTTTTAATAGCTAGAAAAAAATAGGCACTGCCGTTGCAAACGTTAAGCGTCTCCTCGTTAAACGAGCAGATTAAAACAGTTCTTGAGAGCACCTTTGAGCGAGTTCTCGTTGAGGGAGAGCTCTCTCGCGTAACTGTTCACAACAGCGGACACATCTACTTCACTCTCAAAGATGCATCATCTTCGATAAAAGCGGTTATGTTCAGGGGAAACGCCTCAAAATTGAAGTTTGAGTTACAAGAGGGATTGAAGGTTATTCTTGATGGAGCCATAACGCTCTATAAGCCGCGTGGCGAATACCAAATAAACTGTTTCTCAATTCAGCCCTCAGGGCATGGGGCTTTGGCTCTAGCTTATGAACAGTTGAAAAACAGACTCTCTATTAAGGGCTATTTTGACACCGCAAGAAAAAAAGAGCTCCCAAAATTTCCAAAAAAAATTGCCCTTATAACATCTGCAACGGGAGCTGCACTTGCCGATATGCTTCGTATTGCTAGTAGCAGATATAGAGCAATAGAGATTGATATTTATGATGTTTTAGTCCAAGGCGATAATGCCGCACCCTCTATTGTAAAAGCCCTAGACAGAGTGGATACAAAGGGGTATGACCTTATTATAACAGGTCGTGGAGGTGGAAGCATAGAAGATTTATGGGCCTTTAACGAGGAGAGTGTTGCTGATGCTATATTTAGAGCAAAAACTCCTATTGTCTCTGCTGTAGGACATGAGATAGATTGGGTAATAAGCGATTTTGTAGCAGATTTAAGAGCACCGACTCCAAGTGCCGCTATGCAGATGGTACTGCCTGATAGTCATGAACTCTACCAATACCTCGACTCCCTAGAAGCACAATATATACAAAGAGTTATGCAAAAAATCTATAACTCCAAACAAGAGTTGACGCATCTGATAAATTTATATGCAGGACACTCCATCAAGAAGAAGATAACTCAAAAAATCGAAGATGTAAAACAGCTGCAAAACTCCTATAATCAAACTATCTCGTTTAAAATGCAGAGCTTTTTTAAAGAGATACAATCCATTAAAATAAGATTTCCGCATGTAATTAGTAGTAGAATCAATATTGCCCAAAATCAAGTGACAACCCTGCAAAAAATGCTAGAATCAAACAATCCAAAACTAAAGAGCAAAAAAGGTTTTGCGCAGATTTCTAAAGATGCTAAAGTTATTGATATAGCCTCCTTGAAGGTTGATGAAGTTTTTGATTTAATGAGCGATAGAGTAACAATAAGCGCAAAAGTGCTTACAAAAAACAGATTAAAAAAGGTTTGAAAATGAAATATCCGGATTTTTTTGATAGCATAGATACTATTAAGGTTGTAGATCCATTAGCTAAGATTTTAGGCGCATTTGAAGATGGCATTTATGAGTTTAACTATCTTGAGGTAGTAAAAGCTGCCGGGCACAGTTGTCCTACTGTAGCAGGTGCTTATATAACGGCATATACAGGGCTTAAAGTTCTCTATCAAGATAAACCTGCGGTAAGAGGCGAGATAAAGGTTGAGTTTAAAGAGTCGCTTGAAGATGGCGTAGCAGGTGTTATAAGCAATGTAATCTCTCAAATTACGGGAGCTACGGACAAGAGCGGATTTAAGGGGTTAGGCGGTAAATTTGCTCGTCACTCTTTGATGCATTTTGATGCAGATATCAGCTCTTCTGTTAAGTTTACAAGAGTAGATAATAACAAGAGTGTGAATGTCTATTATGACCCATCATCAGTAAGTGGGAACCCTAAGATGCAGCAGCTAATGCAAAAAATGATGGGCGGCATGGCAAATCAGGCAGAGATAAAAGAGTTTGGAGATCTTTGGCAAGATAGAGTAAAAAGAATTTTTGAGAACATGTCAAGCGTTGTTAAGGTTGTTGTTTAAGGCGTGTAATTATTTAGTAATCATCCTATATTATACTTCTTTGTAAAAATAACATAGGAGTAGTTATGGCGTATTTTGATAACGTTAAAGTCGGAGATAGTGTATACGGACTAGTGTTTGGAGCTGGAGAAGTATCTCAAATCTTTGATGATAGCCACTATAAAATAATGGTAAATTTTAAAAACGATTATGAAGTTCCTTATACTGAGGATGGGATTTCTGGATGGGGACACTTTACAAAGCAGACGCTTTTTTATAAAAATGACATAGACTTAACCGATGTAGATTTCTCCCCAGCTTCAAAAATACTCTCCATTGAAAAGATTATAAAGCTAAAAGAGAAGAAAAAGCTTCAAGTAAGACTTCCCTCTGGCATCTGGAAAAGTATAAAAAAAGCCGAATTATCCTATGTGGAGGATCTACTTGAGAGAGAAAAATACTACTTATTTAGAAAAAAACCCAAAAAAGATGAGAAGTAAATAACCTTTATGCAAAATTTACACTCTAGCCGTATTATTACTACTCCTATTGGTGCCATGATTGCTATGGCAGATGAGAGGGCGATTATCTATCTTGATTTTATAGAAGATGTTAAAGCATATCAAACGACTAACGCTTCACATCCTCTTTTGCTTAGGCTTGAAGAGGAGATTTTTGAGTATTTTAAGGGGAAAAGAAAAGAGTTTACTCTCCCGCTCTCTCCCGTGGGAACAGAGTTTCAAAAGGGTGTCTGGAATACACTTCTAGAGATACCATACGGCGAAACAATTTCATATACGCAAGAGGCTAAAATATTTGGCAATCCAAAAGCGATAAGAGCAGTTGCAAACGCAAATGGAAAAAATCCTATCTCGATTCTTATCCCTTGTCACCGAGTTATCTCATCGGATGGGAGTATTGGAGGATATACGGGAGGAGTGTGGAGAAAAGAGTTTTTGCTCTCGCTTGAGAGAGCAAAATAGTATTTTTATTTCATGACAAGAGTTGGAAAATATGTATGAAGAGTAACTGCAGTTTGTGCTGAGAATTTCTTCATAAGCTTCTCAAATCTGTCCTCTTTGTTCCAAACCTGCTCATCTACTGCGCTTAGTTTGGCTAGCTTGTTTTTGGCATCATATTCAACACCGATAGTGTCTATCAAACCAACTTCTTTAGCCTGTTTAGCCGTAAAAATATGTGCATTTGCAAAGGTGTCTCTTTTTTTAATATCTAAACCCCTAGCATCTGCCACATCGGTAGTAAAGAGGTCGTAAGTTCCTTGTATAACTTTGTTTAACTCTTCTACCTCAAAGTCGCTCCATTTTCTGTCTGGTGCACCCACTTTTTTATATTTCCCGGCTTGTATGCTTTGAGATTTTACACCTATCTTGCTCATCAGTTCGCTTATATCGGCTCCTTGCATAATAACGCCGATGCTTCCTATCATTGAACCCGGGTTTGCAACTATCTCATTTGCCCAGATGCTAGCATAGTAGCTCCCGCTTGCCAAAGTTCCGCTGGCATAAACAACAACGGGCTTTTTCTCTTTTGCCCTTTTTATAGCATAAGCAACTTCAATAGAAGGCGCAACTGCTCCGCCGGGCGAATCAATATTTAGCAAAATACCTTTTACAAACTTGTTAGAAGCTGCTTCATTTATCTGATTTACAACTTCTGAAACTTCCATAATGGGACCTGCAAGATTGATTTGTTCAAGGTTGTGCGGTTTTAAATCCTCTTTGCTTTGCGGTGCAAATATTAAAAAAAGTATAAGCAAAAAGAGCATAGCTTTGAAATGCTCTTGAATAAACTTCATGGTAACTAAGATGGGAGAAAATATTTTTTTAATGAATTGCATTAGGTGCCTTTTTTTACTTTTCCGTTGATGTAAACTTTTGAGATATTATATCTATGAAGTATTAAATGGATAGCTAACTCATCGTTTGGTTTACCTTCCAAATCCAGCACTATCATATCGGCATTTTTGCCCTGGGCTATCTCGCCGCTGTTAATGCCTAAAGCATCTGCCGCGTCTTTTGTTGCACTTCTTATAAGCCTCTGTGCCAACTCTAAAAGCGGCATGTCTGAGTGCATAAAAAGGGCACATTTCATCTCCTCAAAGAGGTCAAGTTTATAGTTTGAGCTAAGCCCGTCTGTCGCACATATCCATCTAATATTATGCTTTTGGAGTTTTTTTAAATCAAGCGCACCATTGCCAAGAAGTCTGTTTGAGATTGGGCAGTGTATAACTGTATGCTTGTTTGAGGATAGTGTTTGAAGATCCTGTTTATTTGCTTGTACAACATGGGTTAAGAGTGTTTCATAGCCATTAAAATATTCCAAAAATTCGCCAGAGCTGCTAAGTGAACTCTTCTGTTTTAGTAAATTTTCAAAAAAATCTTTAAAATCCCCCTCACTTTTGTCAAGCCACTCTCTCTCTGCACTACTCTCCATGAAATGAGCGGTGAGTTTAAGATTTTCATTTTTTACGATTTGGAGTGCTTTTTTGATTAAAATCGGGTGAACAGAGTAGGGCGAATGAATAGCAACCCCAGGGTAAAACCCCTCTCTTTTTATACTTTTTGAAACATCAAGGCGAGCTAGAAAATCTGTAAAAAGAGCATCAGCCATCGTTGCTTGCGAGCCGATGAGTTCATTAAAGAAAACAACATTTTGCGGAGCATTTGCACAAGCTTGTAAATCCATACCATGTGAACTTATCGCTCCAAAAGTTGTGATTCCCGACTCTAACATAGAGTCAATAGCTTTTGCTATACAGCTCTCATCGCAGCCGTTTATGAGTTCCTCGCGGTTTTCAATGACGCTGTAGAGCCAGCTAATAAAGTCTCCATAAGAGAGCTGAGTTTTGTTTGCGCTAAACTCTAGATGCACATGAGCGTTGATAAGTCCGGGCATCAAAAGAGAGTTTTTTTTGAGCTTTGTTACAACTGCATCAGCGAACTCTTTTTTTAAATCTTCTAGCGGAGCTATTTTTTTTATTGTCGTATCAAATGCTACTGACATGTTTGTGAGCAGTGTATTTGGCGTTAGTATGTAATCTGGAGTTATTATCTGCATATTTTATCTTTTTGTCTAAATTTAAAATAGATTATGCTTAATTTAGATAAAATTGCTCCTTAAAAATACTAAGCATTAAGCAAAAAGGCAGAAAATGAAAATAGTAGTGATTCAAGGACCAAACTTAAATATGTTGGGTGTGAGAGAGCAGCAAGTTTATGGTGCAATGAAGCTAGAGCAGATACATGCGCAAATGAAAGATTTTGCAGATCAAAGTGGACTAGAAATAGAGTTTTTTCAAAGCAATTTAGAGGGCGAGATTGTAGATAAGATTCAAGAGTGCTACGGAGATGCAAACGGTATTATCATAAATCCTGCAGCATATACACACACATCTATCGCTATTCGTGACGCAATATCAGCTGTTAATCTACCTGCTATTGAAGTTCATATTAGTAATATTCATCGCCGTGAAGAGTTTAGAAAACAGAATATGGTTGCTCCTGTTTGTACATCTTCTATTGTAGGCTTTGGTCCCTTTGGATACCATCTTGCAATGGTTGGTATGGTGCAGATAATGAATGAGATAAAAGCAGTTCAAGAGATGCAAAAACAACAGTCTCAGGCTGCCGGGGGAAATTAATTTTATGTATATAAAGCGTAAGTTAAATAAGGAGTTGCAAACCTTTAAAAATTTACGCAATAGTTACAAAAACACTCCTAAAAGCTCACACCGTTATATTGCTACGGTAGGATTGGGAGGAAATATTGGGGATGTTAAAAGAAGATTTATTCATTTGTATAATTATCTCAAAAAAGATAAACAGGTAGCTCTTTTGCAAACATCACTGATTTTGAAAAATCCTCCTTTTGGTTTTGTCAAGCAGGATGATTTTTTTAATGCGGTTATGATGCTTAAAACCAGTATGCAGCCCAAGTTTTTTTTAGACTATTTAATGAGGCTAGAGAAAAAATTTGCACGCAAAAGAAGTTTTGCAAATGCTCCAAGGACATTAGATTTGGATATAATTTTTTTTGATAATAGGGTAGTGAAGACACAAAAACTTCAAATACCGCATGCTAAGTGGTTTGAGAGAGAAAGCGTGTTGATACCATTGATGGATTTACAGAGATGAAGATTTTAACATTTACCGGAAGAACACCATCAGAAGCATTGAAAAAAGCCAAGATGGATATTAACTATAGTCAGATGCTGCATATAGACACAAAAGAGATTCAGAAAAAATCACTCACAAGAGAGCCTGTTTATGAGATAATCATGGGGATAGAGAGCGACTCTTTGGCACATGAAACATATCAAAAAACAAAAAATTTATCTAAAGATGAGAGACCGCTTACTCAAAAGAGTGCCGATGTCTTGTATGATATCTCCTATGCTGCTAGACAGATATCTAAGATAGCAGATGTAAAAGAACCACTTTATGAGTATCAAGATACTAAATCCCAGATGCTGTTTGAACCCAAAGAGCTTAAAGAGATAAAGTCTGAAATCGCTAAACTCGGGGATAAAGTTAAAGTTATTCAAAATATGTTTTGGGATGAAAAAGCTCCTAATCTAGAGAGCCATATTCCCTCTGAGTTTGCAGAAATATATCGTCTGGCTTCTCAAAGCGGCATGAATGCCGAGCATTTAGATGCCATCATGAGAATGACTTTAGAACATATGCCCTTTAGAATGAGGGAAAATTCAGCAACTATAAAAAGATATTTTCAAACCGTTCTTAGAAAAATGGTACCGATTAGACTTGAGAGCACTCCATCGGTAGGAAATAAAAAAGTCATTATGTTGGTGGGCCCTACGGGTGTTGGTAAAACTACATCAGTGGCAAAATTGGCAGCGAGATATTCGTATCTCATGCAAAAGAAGTATAAAGTAGGTTTGGTTGTGCTAGATACTTACCGCATTGGCGCAGTTGAGCAGCTCATGCAGTATGCTAGAATGATGAAGCTCGGAATTGAGACTGTTGTTGATCCTATAGATTTTGCAAGTGCACTTGATTCATTGAGATATTGCGACTATATTCTTATAGACACTATGGGTTCAAGCCCTTATGATAGAACAAAAATAGAGAAAATCTATGAGTGCCTTGATGGAAACGACGTTAAATACAACATTGATGTGGTTTTAGTTATGCCAAGTTCTATAAAGTATGAAGATTTAAAAATAACTTATGATAATTTTGCAACGCTTAATGTCGATACACTCATGTTTACAAAGTTAGATGAGACAAGGGGTTTTGGCAATATATTTTCTCTATCTTATGAGACAAAAAAACCTATCAGTTACTTCTCCGTCGGGCAGGAAGTTCCTGAGGACTTAGTGTGTGCAAGCAGTGATTTTTTAGTGGAGTGCTTATTAAACGGCTTCAATAGGAGCAAAATATGATAGGGCATCAGGCTCAAAAACTAGAGGAACTAGTTTCAAAAACAGCTGCTAAAAAATCTAAAAAAACCCGTTTTATAGCAATTACTAGTGGAAAAGGCGGAGTAGGAAAGAGCACAATTAGCTCAAATCTTGCTTATGTTCTTTCTCAAAATGGGTTAAATGTCGGTATCTTTGATGCAGATATAGGACTTGCGAATTTGGATGTTATGTTCAATGTCAAAATCAAGAAAAATATACTTCATGTTCTCAAAGGTGAAGCGACTGTTTCAGATATTTTAATCCCAGTAACAAGAAATCTCATACTTATTCCCGGAGAGAGCGGCGATGAGATTTTGAAATACTCCGATAAAGCTCTTTTTGAGAGATTTATGAGCGAGGCTGAAGTTTTAGACAAACTAGATGTTATGATAATTGATACGGGAGCCGGTATAGGAGAGCATATAAGAATGTTTTTGGATGTAGCAGATGAGGTTATCGTGGTTACTGTTCCAGATCCTGCAGCCATAACAGACGCTTATGCAACTATAAAAACAATAGCAACTTTTCGAGATGATATAAATCTAATCATGAATCAGGTAAAAAGCGAAAAAGAGGCAGTTGCAGTATATGAAAAGATTAAAAAAGTAGCTTTGGCAAATATAGGAGAGAAGTTAAATATAAAGCTCTTAGGTAAAATTAACAGCGATATTAAAGTCTCCTCTTCCGTAAAACAAAGGGCTCTTTTTAGTGTCTTGCATCCGGGTTCGGTAGTTCATAAAGATATCCTCTCTATTGCAAATGCAATAAGTAAAGGTTTGGAACGGGATGTGCTTGTAATGCCTAGCGAAAGCGGATTATCTGGGCTTTTTAAGCGGTTAGTAAAGCATTTTTAAATTAAACTTGGGGCGATATTGATGTTAGGTGAGAATTTTATATACTTTTTTACTATCCAGGGTTTTTTTATGGGAATAGTGTTTGGTATATTAAAATCATTTGATGCAGAGGGTTTGTTTGTATATACATTTTTGATAACTACCTTTTTTTATCTCTTCTCCCATATAATTGTCTCTCTTTACTACAGAACAACGGTCGGAAAACTCTACTTTTTTCCAAAAGAGTCACATGAGAAGAGGCTTGATGTCTTTGCAAATGAGATAAACAAAAGAGAAAAAATAATTGATTCCGCTATTAAAATTACAGATATAGCAGTTCAAGCAAATAGCCAGAAAAGTAGGAAGAGCTTATGATTTCGGCTTATACACAGGATCTTAAACATAAAGAAGATGAGTTGGCGATTCAATATCTGCCTGCCGTAAAGGCGATGGCGTTTAGGCTCAAAGAGAGACTCCCTAGTTCTATTGATTATCTTGACCTCTCAGCTATCGGCACCGAAGAGCTTATTAAACTAGCAAGAAGATATGACGAGAGCTTGAATGACTCCTTTTGGGGATACGCTAAAAAGAGAGTTTATGGGGCTATGTTGGATTATCTAAGAAGCTTGGATGTTCTTAGCCGTGCAAGCAGAAAACTTGTAAAAGCGATAGACTATGCCGTAGAAGAATACAGGGTAACTCACAATGAAGAGCCCAGCGATGAGGAGTTGGCAGAGATTTTGTCTGAGAGTGTTGAGAAGATACATGAAGCGAGAATAGCATCAACAATCTATACCGTTATGCCCTTAGAAGATCAGTTGCAAGTCGGTGATGAAGGCTCGTCAATCGCCAATATAGAAAAAGAAGAGTTAATTGAGACCATCAAAACTGTTCTTAGTCAGTATGCTCAAAGGGAACAGTTGATAATACAACTTTACTATTTTGAAGAGTTGACGCTTAAAGAGATTAGCGAGATTATGGATATTACAGAATCTAGAATTTCTCAAATCCATAAGTCGGTTATTTTTAAGATTAAAGAGAGTGTAGGAGCTTAGCATGGCAGATATACTTTCACAAGAAGAGATAGATGCTCTTTTAGATGTTGTTGATGATGAGGGCGATGAGATACTTGAGGGGACAGAAGACTCATTAGTATCACAAAGACAGGTAACCCTTTATGATTTTAAAAGACCAAACAGGGTATCAAAAGAGCAGCTTCGAGCATTTCGTGGCATCCATGATAAGATGGCAAGATCTTTGGCTTCTCAGATATCTTCAATCATGCGCTCAATTGTTGAGATTCAGCTCCACTCAGTTGATCAGATGACCTATGGCGAATTTTTAATGTCTCTGCCAAATCCGACAAGTTTTAATGTTTTTTCCATGAAACCTTTAGAGGGAAGTGGTGTTATTGAGATAAATCCCTCTATCGCTTTTCCGATGTTAGATCGATTACTAGGTGGAAAAGGCGAACCCTTTGATGCTAGTCGTGAGTTTTCAGATATAGAACTTAGTCTTTTTGAGACGATTTTAAGGGTTATGATGGCAACTCTTAAAGAGGCTTGGGGACCTGTTATGGATGTTTTTCCAAATATTGAGTCAAAAGAGTCAAGCCCAAATGTTGTACAAATTGTTGCTCAAAACGAAATTGTTGTTATGGTAGTTATGGAGATCATTATTGGGCAGAGTTCAGGCATGATGAATATCTGTTATCCGGTTATTGCACTTGAGCCGGTTTTACCAAAACTTGCTAGTAGAGATTTGATGCTAAATGAAACTAGCACCAAAAAAAGTAGAAATACGGAACTCCAAGTTCTTCTTGGTGGTGCAAAAGTTGGCATTGAAGCGATGCTGGGAAATACTGAATTAACTTTGAGAGATGTTTTAGATTTGCAAAACGGCGATATCGTTAGACTTAACAATGCGGCAGATGATATTGTTACGCTTTGTGTTGATGGAAAAGATAGATTTCGCGGTAAAATAGGGCTTAGAAGATTTAGAAAATCAATACAAATTACAGAGATGATTGATACGGAAAAAGATGCAGTTAAGCGTGCATTGGAAAATTTTGAAACAATTAGGCGGGAAAAAATATCTGGTGTAAAAGATATTATTTTTAATGCTGATGAAGATAAAAACGAAGATGATTTCGAGTATGAAAAAAAAAGTAAAAGAGGAGTAGATGATGAGTAATTTTATGAAACTATTTGAAAATGAAACAGTAGCTACTATTGAGGCATTGATAGGGCAGGCGCCATCTCTTGACTTAAAAGAGGAGCAAGAACTTAGCATTATTTCAAGTATTATTCCTCCGATAGTGCTATTGGATGTAAAAGTAAGCGGCAGTGTCAATGCTTTTGTTATGGTTGCGTTAACACCAAATCTGGTTACATCTTTGTCCGATATGATGATGGGCGAA
The DNA here is from genome assembly GCF_023229105.1 of Sulfurimonas sp. Classification (GTDB taxonomy): domain Bacteria; phylum Campylobacterota; class Campylobacteria; order Campylobacterales; family Sulfurimonadaceae; genus Sulfurimonas. The sequence goes on along the minus strand of NZ_JALNZY010000050.1, from coordinate 958 downwards.
GAGGGGAGTGATAGGGAAGATGTCAGCGAAGATGATTTAGACGCTGCTAAGGAGATAGTTTCAAATATATTTGGAGCGATTTCAAATACACTCTCTGCACAAAAAGAGCTCCCTATACTCTCCTTTAATATAGAAAAGATAGAGTATATTGATGAGAACAAAGAGGTGTCGCTAGAAAACTATAGTAAAATGTTTGTATATAATTTTAAAATAGAAAATTTAAAATCTCTTTTTATGTTTATAATAGATGAAAATTTACAAAATGCAATATACAAAACAGCTAAAGCAGAAGCAAGCGAAAAAAAATCTGATTCATATGGATCTGAAAACACAGTAACACCTGTCTCTTTAAATAGTGAAGAGATGAGTAATATATCTTTGATTATGGATGTAAAACTACCGGTTAAAGTAAGAATCGGAAAGAAAAAGATGCTTTTAAAAGATGTTTTAAGCATGGATATAGGTTCTGTGATAGAGTTAAACCAATTGGCAAACGACCCTCTTGAGATATTGGTAGATGACCGTGTTATTGCTGAGGGAGAAGTTGTTATTGTTGATGGAAACTTTGGAGTTCAGGTAACTACAATCGGTACAAAAAGAGAGAGATTAAACCAATTAAGATCATAAAAAATAGAAAGTAGATTTATATGCGTAAAAAGAAAGATGATTTAACAAGGAAATATGTAAAAGAGATTAAATCAGCGGATGTTTGGAGTGTTTTTAAAATTGTTGCGGATTTTGTAAAAGGTTTTAATGAACTTGGAGAACTTGGACCTACGGTTACCATGTTTGGTAGCTCTAAGGTCAAGGGTCAAAATAAATATTATAAAAAGGCACAGGAGTTGTCTTCTATGCTTGCCAAAAGAGACTTCAATATTATGACGGGTGGCGGACCTGGAGTTATGGAGGCTGCTAATAGAGGGGCGCATGAATATAAAAATGTTGAATCTATAGGACT
>NZ_JALNZY010000132.1 GCF_023229105.1 Sulfurimonas sp. | reverse complement strand
GCACCTTCTCCGTACTGATCTAAAACTACGGCTGTTATTTGAGAGATGTTTCTTCCTGTGGCTGGTAAAATTTCTGGGTAAGCACCGACTGTTATAAAATCTATAAAAGGTCTGATAGGAGATACCTGATAATTATATTGTGACCCCCAATCATTATCTACACCATAATAAGTAGCTTCATCTTGTAATCTATACATACTGTCACCAACAATAGATATATTATAAACAGGTATTACAGTAGACCCATTAGATCTAATATTATCCATATTCATTACACCATAATAAGGTATAGATGCTAGAGGATAGCGAATATATCCATAATCATAAGTAAGGTCATCAAAGTAAGACCCAGATACAGTAACACCACTACTATAAAGACCTAAACTTAAACTACACTCACTTTGATAGGTGTTTAATGAATCAAATAAAGTCCAATTTGAATCAAATACCCCAGACACCGAAGTCTTATAATAAAAATTAAGAGTATAACCACTCCGTGTTGTTCTTAAAAAATAATTTCTATCAACCACTGGAAAAATTGATGAACTATCTAAACTTCCATTAATAGCCGTATAAAATTTATAATTATCAGTTATGTGTGAATAATAAGCTTCACCATATAAATCAGATATTTCATCTGTTGTCAGTTCTCTGTTATATATTCTTATCTGATCTAAATTACCCAACGCACCTTGACTTGGTGAACTACTAGCCTGATTGCCAATAACACCTATCGGGTAAGAATTATTATTAAAAGAACTATTTGAATTTTGAAGCAAAGTTTTATTAATATAAAGTTTAGAATTAGTACCATTCTTTATAAGAACTATGTGGTACCAATTACCAACGGTAAGCTGAAAACCAGAAGAATAAAAACCAACATTATAGAAACCTATATAACCACTTGTATCTATTATTATATGATGATAACTTCCTCCATTTCTACAAACTAAGGTGTTCCAATTACCTCCATTGCCGTTGTAGTAATAAAATAAGGAAATACTTACTATTGAACCAGCGACAGCCGAGCTTAAAAGTATATAATCAGTCTTACTATCTATTTGACCGGCATTACTTACTAAACCAGGAACTATACCTATACTACTCATAGCAGCATTAGAACCAATTCCACTAGTATCATAAAGAGTAGTACCTAAATATGACTCAAAGGTGTATTCTCTTATCAAACCGCTGGACGGAACAACTGGCATTTCATTATTTTCATAATAAAAACCAAACTCTGCAGTATAATCTCCATTATAAGGAAATGAAAATTTTATATAGTGTTTATAGTTAAAAGTATTATAACCATAAGAATAATCAGCATGATCTCCAACAGTCCCACTAACCACCACATCAAAATCATTTATTATTTCATATTTAGACATTATTTCATCAGTACCATTTATTACAGTAGAACAAAATAAAGCATTATTGTAAATTCTAGGGTCTCCGTTTACTATAGACCATTTTATGGTGTCAGGTAAAGATCCATCAGCACCAGTAAAATCATCATTAACAGTATAGGCATCATATCTATCTGAAAAACTACTCATATTTATTAGTTTTGCATTAGTATTTTTTACATATACTAAAGAGTGTGCGTCTGGATAATCTAATAACACATTTTGGAACCTACTAAATGTGGATGCGTAAACACTTTTGTAATCAATATCTCTAGTAGAAGAAACATAATTACCATCAATAGAATTAATTCTAATTAAAGAACCTTCGGAACTACTTGTACCAACATAATCATTAAATATAAAGAGACTTTTATTTATTCCTACTTGATTGCCTTCACTATATGAATAATTAAGATTACCAGATAATATTATTTGGCCAGCTACTACCAAATCAGCAGTAACATCTTCTCTTTCCCCGGAGGAATTAGGCCCTAAACTTAAAACAGTGCCAGACGTAACCACACTATCATAGTACTCATCGATGCTTATTACATTACTGCCGGAAGAAAAATTACTTGAAAATTCAGTTAAATAGTGCTCTATACCAAAAGCTCTAGAATAATAAGTATTTACATTAGTATTTCTATATATAAATTCTTCTTTCAACTTGCATTCATAATCATCAACCAACCACTTTCTAATTAAAACACCTTTGTTGGAACCAAGTAACTGCAAAGTCCAAAAATAAGTACCATCGTATTGAGAACTTAAAACCTCACCTAAGGTGATTTTAGATTCTATTCTTTTTAGATCTACCACCACATTTGGGTTACCTGACCAACTAGATGCATACGCTCTTATCCTAACGTCGTTATTTGAAATATGTAGTGTGGTATTAGATAGTGCAGTCCAGGCAGTACCACTATAATACTGATTATAAACAGTACTACCAGATCTATAAATTCTTAATCCACCTTCAGAAAAATAAGCATCAGATGGGATAGTAGCAATACTACCTATGTCTGTCCACACAGAACCATCATAGTGCCAAGACTGGTAATCATGATTGTCTACACCATTACATCTTCTAGCTATTTGTATCATCTTAGTAGATGCAGTACCAAAACTAACACCATGAATACGTAAACATGGAGCATCCCAATAAGCTGGTCCATTATCATAAGACACTATATTGAAAAATAAACGTAAATCAAAATCCCCAGTTAACCACCAACTACCAAAAATAGTATTATCATTATATTCATTAGAAAATAAACCTGGAGTATTAGCATTGGCTGA
>NZ_JALNZY010000131.1 GCF_023229105.1 Sulfurimonas sp. | reverse complement strand
TTACAAAGATACTGGAAGTGCATTGTATTTATATACTGTAAATGCTACAGCATTTGTAGATGCTGAAACAATTACAGGTGGTACAAGTGGAGTTACTGCAAGTGCTGATGGAATAGGAATTGATGAAGATGTAATGTTACCTTGCACATGTGCTAGTACATTTACAATTCCAGCAGTAAGCAATAGGAAATATTGGATTGAAATAGACCCAAGTTCTTTAGATGTAGCAAATGATTTTGATTGCATTATGGTCAATATTGCTCAGGCTAGCAATGGTTGTATTGGTGGAGCTGACTATATTATTGAGCCAAAGCATATAGGATTGCCAATGGAATCAGCAATATATGATTAATATTTTGTTAAGTTTTTTATAAGGAGGTAAGTAAAAAATATGTCAAAAGACAATTTAAGAAATATCTTAGGCGATAATACTGCTAATAATCTATATGATTCTAGTAATGTTGCAGCTAATGCAAATGGTTCTATAATAGAAAGACAAGAATATATACAATCTCAAGTATCTGCAATAAGTTCAGGGCAAGTTATATTACAAGGAGTAGCTCCAGCAGCTACAAATAGTACAACAGTAGTAGTTATATCTGCACTAGCTGGATATGGAAATGATTTTTTTAATAATCAATTTTATATGCAGATTTTGCATAATGATAATAGTGCTGGAGATGCACCAGAAAAAGAAGTTCGACAAATAACAGATTATGTAAGTGCAACCGGAACTTTTACAATGACTGCATTTAGTGCAGCTGTAGAAGCAGGAGATTTGTGTTTAATTATACATGAATCACAAGTAGCAATTGGAAAAGATGATAACAACAATACATTTGCTTCAACTGCTGTTGTAGCAAATGCAGATGGTTCTATCTTAGAAAGACTTGAGTATATACAAGGTCAAGTTAGTGGAACAGATAGTGCTGCTAATATTCTAGGTGCAAATGATGCCGATAATGGATTTGCTTCAGCTGATGTTGTAGCAAATGAAGATGGTTCTATCTTAGAAAGACTTGAACAAATTCAAGAAGCAACAAATAAAGGAACTGGCACTGCAATGGCAGCAAATAAAAGCATTGCAGATGCATTAGGAACTGATGGAAATACAGTAACAGACAGTTCTAGTAGTGTTCTTGGTGCAGTTGGGGCAAATAACAATAACAATGCATTTAGTTCTTCTTTGGTTGCTCCAAATATTGACGGTTCGGTGCTTGAAAGACTAGAAGCAATTATGAGAGCTGGTGGATTAACTTCATTAAATCCAAATTATGGAGTTGTTACAATTGAATTTGCAGCATTAACAACTGGCTCAGTTGCAACACATGAAATATTAACAATTACTGGTGAAGTAAGACTTTGGTTAATGCCAGTTTGTACGACTAATGTTGCAGGAAATGGAACTATTGAGCTTGGAATTGATAGTGATACAAATCTTTATGTTAATACAACAAATGCAGCTGATATAGATGCTAATGAGGTTTGGATAAAAGCTGCTCCTGATGATGTAGGTGGAAATTATTCTACATTAGTCTTAGATAAAGTTGTAGTTGGTGGGTCTGATGTTGGATATGAAATAAAAACTGATACACTTGAAAGTGGTGTAATTGAATTTCACTATGCATGGTTGCCAATTAGTGCTGATGGAAACGTTGTTGCAGCAGATGGAACAGATCCATTAGTTTAAATTTTGTGCAAATGATTAGAGGTGAATTATATTGGCAGTAACTTTAATAAAACAAACAAATTTATATATCGGAGCTAGTACAGATACAAAGCCAACAGGTGTAAGAGTTGGGTCTAAGTTTTATGAGTATAATACTGGTAAATGGTATATAACTTATAACACTGGAACTAACTGGATTGAAACTAGTGATGATACAATAAATGCAAATCTGCAAGTAAACGACACGGACGTAAGTGCTGCAAATCCTGTCAATGTTGATACTAAAAATGTCTCTGATGCCATGATGGGAAACTTAGGAGGAGTATATAGTGCAGCTGCAACTATTACGCCGACTGCAACTTATATATTTAATGCTATACAGATAATTACCGATGCAGTTCTTACCTGCACAGGCACACCTAGCGGAATTACTGCAATTACTTTTGAAGCTGGAACAGTTATATATGGGCGATTTAGTCAAATTGTAATTGCCTCTGGTACTGTAATTGCATACCAAGGGAAGTGATAAAATGGCTCTTGGATTAGGAAATGGATTGAATAAAACAATACGAAAAAAAGGTCTATTACTTTCTGAATGTGATGATATTGGAGACTTAACGTTACAAGGCTGTGACAGTGTACTTGATATATTAAATAAAGTGTCTGGCAGTGCTTCAATTGAACTTACTAAAAATGCTGGAATTGTAGGATATTTTATTGCAGATGTAGCATGTGTATATGATTTGTCAAGATACAAAAGCTTAAAATTTAGATTTTATGTAGCTGACAATTCCAACATAGCAAGCATATCAGCTTTATTTTTTACGACTACGCCTTTTGACTATGGTATAAATTTTCTAAAATTTGAATTTCCTGCTAGTGGATGGAATACATTTAATATGCTATTTGCTGATTTTGCAACTACTGGAGCTGCTAATTGGGCAACTGTAAAAGGATTAAGATTTTCAGTAAACTTAACAGTAGATAATGCTACAGAAAAAGTAAATTTTGATAGGATTGAAATAAAATAAAAGGATAACATAATATGGCTATTTTAGATGATGTAAAAATATCTCTTAG
>NZ_JALNZY010000048.1 GCF_023229105.1 Sulfurimonas sp. | reverse complement strand
TACGGAGATAAAATATTTGACAACTCTGTACTTGATGAAATGAATACAAAGGATAAATCATGAATGTAACATCAACAATACAAACTCAATATAATAACACTAAACTCAGATCTCCTCAATCTCATGTGAAGTCTACTAATTATGAATTAGGAGGTACTGGTCAAGTTGAACATCAAGATAATTCTCAAGGCTATGAATCAAAAGAACATTTCTATGAACTCATAACTCAAAAACAACAGCCTACTAGATATGAAACTCTACTAGCTATGAACTATGACAATATGTCGGAAGTTGAGCGAAAAGAGCTCTCATATTGGCATGGGATGAGATCTATAAAGTCTCTCGATGAAGAGGGAAATAAAGCATTAAATAAAGCTCTTGAGGGTAAAACAGATATTGAGAAATCTCAAATAAAAAGCGTACTTGAACTTGAGTTTATGACAAGCATAAAAGCTAATCATACTACACAAACCATAGACAGACAAAAGTTTGATTCTATCGATACAAGTAAAAATTCTACCATTGATAGATTTGAAACATTTATAGAAGAGTCTCAAAAAAATGGAAGTGTTGATAACATCGGGCTAATCGATGTAATGAATTAATTTTTAGGTATTTATAAAAATAGTGAAGCATCTTTTGACGCAAAAAATCAAGAAGACTCAGTTATAGATAAGTTTTTAGAAGATTTATACTCAAAAGAATCTATCTCGTTTGCATCATCAAAAATCAAAGATGACATCCAAAATAAAGTAGATGAATATGAGCAGATGTTGCTTAAGCAAGAGGGCGATTCAGAAGAAGCAAAACCTAAAATAGCACAAATGCTCCATGATTATAAAAAAGAGTTACTTCAAGAGTATAAAGAGAGTTTAGAAAAAGCAAGTGATGATAGCTCCTCACTAGAGCAACAAGCGATGATAAAAGTACTGCTTGATGAAAATAGTAAAGAAGCTAGTTCATTAGAAAAACTCTTAGCTATTGAGAATAAAAAGCAAGTAGATAACAAAGATGATACAAAACCAGAACTAACAAATATACCAACTCGTTGGCTAGATGCAATCAATGATAAGTCAAATACTTTTGGAATGTTTTTAAAAGAAAATGATAAAGCTTTAAATATGCTAGATAAGTTTGTTGAAAATATGAGTGAAGATGAAAAATCAAGATTTATATTTGTATTTGGTCATACTGGAGATGAACATCTACTAAAAGCGATGAGCGTTAACAATCTCTCTTCACCACAAGAAGCTATGGCTTATGTAAGTGATGAAGTAAAACAATCTAGCAATAATGAGTTTTTTGCCCAGTCACTAGAAAAGATGTTCAACGATAAAGCTCCTAAGTCTGAGACAAAGAGACTGCTAGAAGAGTTTTACAAATTATATACGAGATCTTAATACGAGAATATATTATGAATGTAGCATCTAGCATACCCCAGGTATTTGCAAGATGCAAAAAAAAACAGAAATTTCATTAATCGAAATCAAACTAAATTGACATTTAGTATCTAAAAGGATACAATTTAAGGTGTACATAATAAAACAAACAGAGATATTTTCCAAATGGCTTCATAAGTTAAAAGATCTGCAAGGGAAAGTTTCTATTATCCGTAGAGTTGAGAGAATAAAGAGTGGTAACTTTGGAGATAGTAAGTCGGTAGGCAATGAAATATTTGAACTTAGAATCACCACTGGACCAGGTTATAGAGTTTATTATACAAAAAAAGGTGATGAGATTATAATCTTGCTTATAGGCGGAGATAAATCTACTCAAAGCAAAGATATAGCAAAAGCTAAACATATAAAAGAGGAGCTTTAAAATGAATAAATTAACTACATTTGATCTGTCTGAATATTTGGATAACAAAGAGATGATAGCAGAGTATTTAAGTCAAGTTCTAGCTGATGGAGATACAGATGAATTACTTGAAGCTATGGGAAATATTGCAAAAGCAAAAGGTATGTCTCAAATTGCTAAAGATACTGGGCTTGGACGAGAGAGTTTATATAAAACATTTCAAGCAGGCTCAAAGCCTAGATTTGAAACTATTATGAAAGTGCTTCATAGTTTTGGTGTTAAGTTAGAAGCGAGTGCGTAAAAACTCTACTAAAAAATGGGTTGTGACCAATAAAAAATGAGTAAAAGTTGGAATGCAACCCAACTTATCCATTTATATCTTCTTCACAGCTTTGCTACTGCTTGAGTTTGTAGCTTATAATATACATTTAGATATTGATACAATAAGAGACTTTTTTAGACCTATGGGCTATGATGGAAAAAATAGTGATTTATTTCAAAAGCCTGCGAGTTATGGTGTTCAGTTTTTATTTGATGAAATAATAAAAGTTAGAAATTTATCTTTTGTAGTAGATTCAAACTTGTCGCATTTTCAAACTGCTAAAGAAAATATGATAAAACTACTCAATCAAAATTATAAAGTAGAAATATTTTATATTTAAAATGATTTGGAAAAATGCTTTTTATATATCAAGAAAAGAGAATCTGTTACAAATAGGCGTGTACCAGAGGATGTATTTTTCAAAAGTGTTACAAAATCAAGAAGTACAACTTCTAAAATTAAAAAATTATTTCCAGATGACATAATTTTAAATATTATAGATAAAAGAACTAATCAATATTATCAAGATATAAGCTATAGTAGCTTTGAAGAGATAATACCTAAGTATAAGGATTAAATATGACACAACCAATAAATCCATTATTAAAGCCAGAAAATAGAAAAGAGTTTATAGAGCAGGCTATGAAAGAGATGAGTGAACAGCAAGAAGAGCTTATCAAAAAAGCAGATAGTATGATTGAAAATGTTGCTTTGTTTGAGGAGAGAGTACGAAAACAATTTACTTTATATACCTCTAATCACTAAATATTAATGAATTGTGGATGCAATTGCTGGCTTTGGTGTTAAGGTTAGTAATCAGTGCGTAAAATCTCTACTTACCCATTTTAGAGGAAGCTTAAACTAGATATTTGCATCTTTATAGTAGAGTTTCACTAAAATAAATAAAATAATTACACCATTAAGGAGAATTTTGATGGCAACCGTAGGTATGAGTGATATTAAAAAGGGTGTTCGTTTAATAGTAGGCGAAGTTCCTTGTAGAGTAGTAGAGTTTCAACATGTAAAACCTGGCAAGGGTGCAGCTTTTGTTCGTATGAAAGCAAAGAGTTTTTTAAATGGTAAAATAGTTGACAAGACTGTTCACGCAGGCGATAAGTTTGAAGTTCCAGAGATAACATACAAAACTATGCAGTATCTTTATGATGATGGTGAGATGTACCAATTTATGGATAATGAATCTTATGAGCAGTTAGGACTTGGTTATGAGCAGTGTGATGATGCTTCTAAGTGGTTCAAAGATGGAATTAATGTTGATATAGTTTTTTACAAAGGTAAAGCAATCTCAGTTAGCGCACCTGAGGTTATGGAGCTTGTAATCACAGATACTCCTCCTAACTTTAAGGGTGACACTTCAAGCGGAAGTAAAAAGCCTGCAACTCTAGAGACTGGTGCGGTTGTTCAAGTTCCTTACCATGTTCTTGAGGGCGACACTATTAAAGTCAATACAGTAGATGGTGAGTACCTAGAAAAAGTAAAATAATCCTCTTTGATACGAGATTTCTCGTATCAACTTCCTTTTGCGCTTTATTATTTGAAATATTTATACTAATAAGCTATTTTTTTTATATATAACTTAAGTTAAAAAAAATAATTAATAGATATAATTTAGTAATTTTAAAAATAATTTAACGGAATAAATAATGCCAAAAACACTTAAAAATTTTATATTTTCAATCAATATTGTTCTTCTGTCTTCCCTCTTTATAGTTGTCCTACTTTTTACAGCCTATCTTCACACAACACTTGCACAAGAAAATGCCATTAAAAATGCAAATACTGTCTCAAATCAAATTTTTTCATCTATGTATCAGGTTATGAAAAAAGGGTGGAGCAGAGAAGATTTAAATGATTTTATGCACTCAATAAAAGAGAATTTTGATGAGAGTTATTACTCTGTAAATATCTATCGTACAGATAAAATCAATGAACTCTTTGGAGATGTAAAGGAAAATCCCAAGGATGATTTAGCAAACTCTGTTTTAGCAAGCGGTGAGAAATTAACCATTATAAATATGGGTAAAATCAGAAGTCTTTTACCATTAAATGCAAAGCAGGAGTGTTTAAGTTGTCATGTAAATGCAACTGTCGGGGACACGCTAGGGCTTATAGATGTTGAACAAAATTTTGTGGAGATTATAAAAGAGACATTTTTAGATTATGTCTACTTTTTTTTAATTGTTCTTCCTATTTTTGTGCTTACGGCATTTCTAGTATCAAGATATACATCATCAAAAATCACTGATTCACTTAAGCTATTTAACAAAAAAGTTCAAAATATTAACTCCATGGAAGATTTTAAAGAGTTTAATTCTGCTGACATAGATTCAAGATTTGAGGAGATTAATGCGATTATTTTAAACGTCAATGAACTAGCTCAAAAACTAAAAACAATAGCGGTTGACAAAGATCTGCTTGAGTTTGAGGTGCAGCTACTTGATAAATTTATCATAACTACAGAAGTTGTTCAAGATTGGCGAGATTTTATCAATGAACTTTTAGTAGATATAAATAAGGTTATGCCGACTTATACGCTTATGACTATTTTTAGAATAGGCGATGATCAGTTTGAAGTCGATATTTTTTGGTTCGGTGTTCCTGATGCTGATGTAAAAGTGAGATTTGAAGAGTATGTAAGAGAGTCGGTTCAATCAAGCAATCACTTTTTAGGCTATACCGATTATACGGTTCGTCACAATGTCTCTGAGTACAATCGCTGCATTACGGTAAGAGACTATGGAAATTTCGCATACAGAACAAAATCTCTCTTTTTAGATACTCCAAAAATAGGTGGAATTGTAGGGCTTAGCGTGCAGTCAGAGATGGCAGCAGATCCTATAAAGCATATAGTAATAGATAGTATTTTAACAACTATGGCAAATCTTGTCGGTTCAGTTAAAGCTATAAATAAATATACAAATGATTTAGAATATTATGCGGCACATGACCCATTAACGGGGCTGTTCAATCAACGTGTATTTGTCGACTTTTTAGAGTATGAGATAAAACGTGCATCAGCTCATGGATATGAGTTTGCGCTTATGGTTATAGATTGTGATAATTTTAAACCTATTAACGATAGATATGGACATGCTTTTGGAGATCTGTATCTTCAAGAATTTGCTAGAGTTCTTGAAGAATCAAAAAGAAATGAAGATATACTCTCACGCTACGGTGGCGATGAGTTTACCTTGATATTACCTGAGTGCGGGATAGAGGGTGCCCTCGGGGTTGCTCACAAGATTGCTAGAACTATAGAGGATTTCAGATTACTTGCTACCGATGGAAGTTATGTCGGTGTTACCGTCTCTATAGGAATATCTATCTATCCCGAGCACGCAAAAACGCAAAAAGAGCTTTTTGTAATAGCGGATGGAATGATGTATAAGGCTAAAGAAGATGGTAAAAATAGCATTATGATTCCCTCGGGAGATGATATCGTCTCTGTAATAAAAGAACAAAAAGCAAAATCCTTGCTTCTTATGGATGCTGTTACAAATAATCGTATAGTTCCATATTTTCAGCCGATTCAGACCACTATTAGTGGTAAAAATGAGATACATGAGCTTCTTATGAGAATTGAAGTTGATGGCAAAGTGATTTCAGCGTATGAATTTATAGAAGTTGCAGAGAGCATGAGTATCATAAACCGCATGGATTTGATGGTAATAGAAAATGCTTTTATTAAGATGCAAGCAGAAAATTATCAGGGGATTTTGTTTATAAATTTATCCCCTAAATCTCTTATAGTAGGTAATTATGCAGATTCTATAACACAGCTTATAACGCAGTATGATATATCTAAAGATAATGTTGTCTTTGAGATAACAGAGAGAGAAACCGTTAAAAATTTCTCTTTGCTAGAAAAATTTGTAATGAACTTAAAGATGGCAGGTTACAAGTTTGCTATAGATGATTTCGGTTCAGGTTTTTCTTCCTTTCATTACATTAAAAAATTCCCGATTGACTACCTTAAAATCGACGGGGAGTTTATTATAAATATCAATAAAGATAAAAAAGATAAAGCTTTTGTTCACAGTATCCTTACGCTTGCAAAGGAACTCAATGTCAAAACGGTTGCAGAGTATGTAGAGGATGAAGAGATAGTTAAAACACTCAAGGAGATGGGAGTTGATTATCTTCAAGGATTTCACATAGGAAGACCACAGAACAATTTTACGATTAATTAATGGTTTAAAAAAAAGAGCTTGTGTGCTAACCTGCTATTAATATCAAATTTACTATAATAAATTTAAAAAATAATAGGTCAATGCTATGAGCGCGCAACCATTTACTCACTTACATCTTCATACAGAGTATTCTCTTCTAGATGGTGCAAATAAACTTACAAATCTTGTATCTCAGGTTAAAAAACTCGGGATGACATCCGTTGCCATGACTGACCATGGAAACATGTTTGGCGCAATAGATTTTTACCAGCAGATGAGAGCTGCCGATATAAAACCTATTATCGGAATGGAGGGATATATCCATAACGGCGAGACGCTTGATGACAAAAGCACTAAACAGAGGTTCCATATCTGCCTTTTTGCCAAAAACCAAAAGGGGTATGAAAATCTTATGTATCTCTCGTCAAAAGCCTTTATAGATGGTTTTTACTACTTCCCACGGATAAACAAAAAAGAGCTTCGTGAGCACTCTGATGGTTTGATATGCAGCTCTGCCTGTCTTCAAGGTGAGGTTAACTGGCATCTAAATTTATCAAACGAACGAAACCTAAAAAACGGAGCGCTTGGATATGAGGGCGCAAAAGCAGTTGCGCTGGAGTATAAAGAGATTTTCGGGGATGATTTTTATCTTGAACTTATGCGTCATGGGATAGGCGATCAGCTCTTTATAGATGAGCAGGTACTAAAGCTCTCAAAAGAGCTAGATATAAAGGTAGTTGCTACAAACGACACACACTACACATTCCCAGGTGATGCACAGTATCATGAAGCATTTATGTGTATCGGGATGAATAAACTCTATGATGATCCAAATCGTATGCGTCACTCTGTTCATGAATTTTATCTAAAAAGCCCCCAGCAGATGGCAAGACTTTTTGCAGATATTCCCGAAGCCATCACGCACACTCAAGAGATAGCAGACAAGTGCAACCTAGAGTTAAAACTAGGCGACCCGATTCCTCCAAACTTTAAATTTACAAGAGAGTATGCAAGAGCAGACGGTCTTGATATTGACAATAAAGATGACGAAGCGCTTGAAGAGAATGCCACAAAAGAGCAGATAAAAGCCTGCATGAGTGCAGCTGATAAAAATGATGCTGAGTATTTTATATACCGCTGCAGACTTGGATTAGAAGATAGGCTAAAACATGTAGCAAAAGAGAAATATCAAGAGTATAGAGATAGATTAGAGTTTGAGATGAATGTAATCAACTCTATGAAATTTCCCGGCTACATGTTAATCGTTTGGGATTTTGTAAAAGTTGCCAAAGAGATGGGTATTGCAGTTGGACCAGGGCGTGGAAGTGCTGCTGGAAGTTTAGTTGCCTATTCACTTCAAATTACAGACATCGACCCGATGAAGTATGACCTGCTCTTTGAGAGATTTTTAAATCCGGAGCGTGTGAGCATGCCCGATATAGATATGGACTTTATGCAGGCTCGTCGCGGCGAAGTTATAGACTATGTAGTAAACAAGTATGGTCGAAATCAGGTTGCGCAGATTATCACGTTTGGTTCGCTTTTGGCAAAAGGGGTTATACGTGATGTTGCTAGAGTTTTGGATATGCCGCTCTCTCAGGCTGATAAGATGGCAAAGCTTGTTCCCGATGAGCTGGGAATAACACTAAACGGCAAAGAGAAAAATGGAGAGTTTATAGCAGGAGCTTTTCAAAAAGAGCCAAAACTTCAAGAGCTTATACAAGGTGATGCAAATGCAGCAAGAGTTTGGGAGTTTGCAAAAAAGTTAGAGGGACTCAAACGAAACTCGGGGATTCATGCTGCGGGAGTGGTTATCTCAAATGAGGAGCTATGGAAAAAAACTCCAATATACAAGCCATCAGGCGAAGATGTTTTTGTAACACAGTATTCTCTTAATTATCTTGAAGATGTTGATTTGATTAAGTTTGACTTCTTGGGTCTTAAAACTCTTGATGTAATTGATAATGCTATAAAACTTATAAAGTTTCGATACAACAAAGAGGTTATCTGGCATGAGATAGATGAGAATGACACAAAGGTTTATGATGTCATTCGTAGTGGAAACACAGTAGGAATGTTTCAGATAGAGAGTTCTGGCATGCAGGATTTGAACAAGCGTCTCAAACCTGACAGTTTTGAGGATTTAATCGCGGTTTTAGCACTCTATCGTCCAGGTCCGATGGAGTCGGGAATGCTTGATAGCTTTATCGAGAGAAAGCACGGCAGAGAGAAGATAGAGTACACATTTGAGAGCATGGAGCCTATACTTAAAAATACTTACGGAGTCATCGTTTATCAAGAACAGGTTATGCAGATAGTTCAAACAGTCGGCGGTTTTTCTCTTGGCTACTCCGATATTATCCGTCGTTCTATGGGTAAGAAAAAAGATATGTCCGTCTATAACAATGAGTTTGCAAGCGGAGCGCAAAAACAGGGGCTAGATTATGCGGAGGCGTCTAAGCTCTTTGACTTAATCGAGAAGTTTGCGGGGTACGGTTTTAACAAATCGCACTCAGCGGCTTATGCGATGATTACCTTTCAGACGGCTTGGCTTAAAACTTACTATCCAAATGAGTTTATGGCAGCTCTTTTGACCTCAGATAAAGATAACACCGATAAAGTCGTACGCTACATAGATGAAACTAAGCGAATGGGAATAGAGCTCTCTCCTCCAGATATTTGTGATTCACAGCTTGAATTTTCTGCAATTACAAAAGATGATAGAGAGATTGTTCTTTTTGGTCTTGGAGCTATAAAGGGAGTAGGTGAAGCGGCTGTTTTATCGATACTAGAAACCAGAAAAGAGAGCGGTAATTTCACATCACTTCAAGATTTCGTAAACAAAATAGAGCCTTCAAAGGTAAACAAAAGAGTTGTCGAGTCAATCATAAAAGCGGGCGGGTTTGATAGATTTGGTTTTTCAAGAAAAGCCCTTTTAGATCAGATAGAGAAGATTGTAGATACCGCAAAAGATGCCTCAATGGCTAGAAAAAATGCAATCGGCAGTCTTTTTGGAGATGATGAGGAGATAACAAATGTTGAACTTAACTTAGCAAACACCGATGAGTACGAGCTTAAGGAGATTTTAGAGTTTGAAAAAGAGACTTTGGGCTTTTACGTCTCAGGGCACCCACTTGATGAGTATAGAGAAAAAATAGATGAGCTTGACTATACACTCTCCTCAGAGATAGAGAGTGCAAAAGATGGCTCTTATGCTATTTTTATAGGTAAAGTTGAAGAGATAACCAAAAAAACTTCCAAAAAAGGAAATCAGTTTGGCATAGTCAGTCTTATGGACTTTCACGGAAATATAGAGGTGATGCTATTTTCTGATAAACTTAATGAGCTTCAAGAGATGAATCTAAATGAGCCAATAGCCATCAAAGCAAAAATAACTCACACTGAGATGTTTACAAGAATCGGTGTAAGTAAGCTAATGACGCTAAAAGAGGCGAAAAAAGAGACGCAAAAAACAAAAAAAGAGGTAAGAGAACATCCTCTTGAGCCAATAAACCTTGCCATAAGACTAGATGAGAGCACAAAAATTTTAGAAGATTTGTACAACATAGTAAGACAAAATCCCGGAAACAGAGAGCTAAAAATTACCATAATCTCAAAACTTCAAAATGTAGTAATCGACTCGGCAATAAGAGTTGATAGTAAAATTTTAACTGCGCTAGAAGGGAATGAGTTTGTGGACATTATTGCTTCATAGGAGTTTTAATTGAGAGAAAAGATAAAAACAAAAACACGAGAAATACTCAAAAATCAAAACACTAAAAAGGCGCTATCTTCGATGAAGCCTGAAAAAAATTTATGGGGCATTGGCGGAGTTATTCTCTTTTTTATTGTTCCTGAAATTATTGCTTACATTTGGGGTGTGGATATAGTTGGGTATGCGCAAAATGAGCTGTTGCAGCCTCAAAATTTTTTAGAAGAAAAATACTTTGAGCTTTTGTTGATGCTCTTTGAAGAGGGTGTGAGTTATCTTAACCTTGTCATCGGCATAGCACTTTTGGTTTGGTTGTTTTTCTAATGAAGGCAAAAAACTTAGAGCATCTGTTTTATGAGTGGCAGGGGGATATTCTTGTTATCAACATCTTAGGAACGCCTGCGGCAAAGAGAGATGTTATAGGAAAAGTAAGAGCAAACCAACTAAAAGTAAGCGTAAAAGCTCAGCCTGTAGCCGGAAAGGCAACTGACTATATGGTGGCTTTTTTGGCAAAAGAGTTTGGCGTAAGCACATCAGCTTTTGAGGTGGTTTACGGGCGTGAAAGCATCCACAAACAGCTTCGTATAAAAGCACCAAAAAAGCTTCCAAAGAGTATAGAGTTTGAGTGAAAAAAGAAATAGGAGATATTTTTATGAACAAACAAGATTTTAACGAAGGACTTTTAGGTTTTTTAGATGCTTCACCGACACCTTTTCATGCTACGAAAAATATGGCTGGAATGTTTTTAAATGCTGGTTTTACAAGGCTTGATGAGGAGAGTAGATGGGAGTTGATTGAGGGAGAGAAATACTTTGTTACCCGCAATGACTCATCCATAATAGCTTTTTCGTACCCCAAAAAGAGCAAAAACTATGTAATGGTGGGCGCGCATACTGATTCGCCAAACTTAAAGTTAAAACCAAATCCTATTATAAAAGAGCATGGTGTTGTAAAGTTCGGAGTTGAGCCTTATGGAGGGTTGCTTTTAAATCCTTGGTTTGACAGAGACCTCTCTTTGGCGGGACGCATATCATATTTGGACTCTAAAAACAGCATCAGAGATGCGCTTATAGATGTAAAAAGAGCTATTGCCATCATCCCCTCTCTTGCAATCCATCTTGATAGAGAGGTAAATGAGAAGAAGAGTATAAATGCTCAAACCGACATATCTCCTATTTTGGCAATGGTCGATGATTTTGATTTTGAGACGTTTTTAAAAGAGGAACTTAAAAAAGAGGGTATTTGCGATGCGGAGGAGCTTTATGCAAGCGAGCTTAATTTTTATGACACACAAAAGGCATCTTTTGTAGGCTTAAATGATGATTTTATCGCTAGTGCGAGGATTGATAATCTTCTTAGCTGCTATGTCTCAATGCTCGCTATTTGCAGTGTAGCCGAAGATAAACCGATGCTTTTTATCGCAAGTGACCATGAAGAGGTTGGAAGTGAGAGCGCATCAGGTGCAGGCGGCTCATTTTTAGAAAACACGCTTCGAAGAATGTTTTGCGATTATGAGGAGTATATGCAGCTCATAAGAACATCTGTTTTAATCTCAGCGGATAATGCACATGCCATCCATCCAAACTACCCATCAAAGCATGATGCAAATCACGCACCGCTTATAAACAGAGGTGTTGTCGTAAAAGTAAATGCTTCTCAGCGTTACGCTTCAAATTCAAAGACAATCTCAAGATTTATGAATGTAGCATCTTCACTGGGTGAGCCACTTCAAAACTTTGTTACAAGGAGCGACATGGGTTGCGGCTCAACAATAGGTCCAATTACGGCAACAAGACTAGGAATTGACACCTTGGATGTTGGACTTCCGACTTTTGCGATGCACTCCATTAGAGAGCTTTGCGGAAGTGATGATGCATATAGTCTTTATAAAATTATTTTGGGATTTAGTGACTGATGCCCGGCATTACACCAGAGGAGTTAAGCCTCTTAATTGAGCAGACATATAAGGTTGAGAGGGAGTTTAACGAGCTAAAAGCCTCTTATATTCATCTTCAAGGTACCGTAGAGGAGATTGTTGAATTTTTGCCAAATGCCATCTGGATTTTAGATAAAAATGGGGAGATTTTTTTACAAAACTCTCAAGCGAAATCGTTAAATGCGCTTTTTGGACTTTTAGAGCTTAAAAATGATAACTACGAGGTGCAGTTTAACTCAAAATCCTATCTTATAAAAAACTCTTCATATAAAGAGAAACTTCTCCTTAGCGCGACAGATATTACAGAGCAAAAGAGAAAGGAGAACCTCGCTACCATGGGGCAGATGGCAGCTCATCTCTCACATGAGATACGAAACCCAATAGGCTCTATCTCACTTTTGAGTTCAACTCTGAAAAAAAGGGTAATTCCTGAGAATATTCCCATTGTAGAGGAGATACAAAAATCTGTTTATAAAATTGAGAGAATTGTAAAAGCAACGCTTATGTTTAGTAAAGGGGTGCATGCAAACAAAACTCCTTTTAAGTGGAGTGAGCTTCAAGATGCACTTGTTACGGCTATCGGGTATTATGGTTACACAAAAGATATAACATTTATTTTTCCGCAACAAAAATTTATATTAAATGCTGATAGAGATCTGCTTGAGATGCTTTTTTCAAACTTTTTAACAAACGCAATAGATGCAATAGAGCTTGATGAGGAAGAAGAGGGCACGATAGAGATTGTTTATGAGACGGATGAGAAGTTTCATAAATTTTACATTTATGACAGCGGCATTATGATTGAGGATAAAAAAGAGCTTTTTGAGGCATTTAAGAGCACAAAAGTAAAAGGAAACGGGCTAGGACTTGTTCTCTCAAGGCAGATTGCAGAAGCTCACGGTGGAAGCGTTGAGCTACTAGATGAAAAAAGAAAAGGCTTTGAGATAAAACTTGCTTTATGACAATTATTTTTGAGTTTTAAAATGTTAAAATAAGCCAAAAAAAAGGTAGAAAATGAAAAAAGAGTTAGTAGAAGTACCAAGAGCAACACTTGATTTTTACAAATACGAAGAGGATGGATTAACATACTATGAGTATGATGCAACTGGATGTCAACCGCCTGAACCTATGGTAAATACCATGATAGGAATTTCACTATTAAAGAGCAAGAAGGATAGACTTGTGGGAGTATTCTTTCATGAACCGTTTCCTCTTTATGATAGAATCCCGCTCAAAATCTCACATGAAGCCAAAGAGCTTGATAGCGGAGACTTTAGAATCACATTTAAATTGGAAGAATAAGCTAGAAAATCAAAGTTCATTATCCAAATTTAACTAGAATAGCCTTTTTAAAAGGATATCTATGAAACAACTACTATCGCCACTTAGCTCAATGAAAACTATGGCTGTTTTGATGCTTATATTTGCAGCATCTATCGGTTATGCTACATTTATAGAAAATGATTATGGAACAATAACTGCAAAAGCAGAGATTTACAACGCTTTTTGGTTTGAGATATTAATGGCGGCTCTAGCAATCAACTTAACGCTAAATATAATTAAGTACAAGATGTTTAGCGTGAAAAAAGCTCCTATATTTATTTTTCATCTATCTTTTCTTATTATACTTTTTGGAGCAGCAGTAACCCGCTTTATAGGCTTTGAGGGCACTATGCACATTCGTGAGGGCGAAACTGCAAACAGTATGCTAAGTGCAGATACTTACTTTATAGTTAGTGCTAAAGTAGGTGACAAGATGATTCAGAGTGAACAAACGGTATATCTCTCTAAAAAAAACACTAATACTCTTGCCTCGTCTTTAAAAATAGATGAAAAAAAGGTAAATGTAGAGTTAGCGGAGTATATTCCTGATGTTGTAGAGAGCTATTTTGAAGGCAAAGAAGGCGGCTTTGAGATGGTTGATATGATGGTTACCGACAGCCAAGGAAGCAAATCTATAAAACTTCGCAGAGGCGAATATTATGAAAATGAGAACATAGCAATAGATTTTGACTCTAAAAAGATGTTTTTAGTCCCTACTATCTCTTTATATACTCAAAACAGTGAACTTTTTATGAAGCATGATTTTGGACTTAAGTTTATGAAAATGGACGGAGGTTTGGAGGGAGAAGTTGCTCCGAATGAAAAAAGTGCAGTTGCGCTTAGAACTCTTTTTGGGGCAGAGGGCAGCAATTTTGTAGTTAGAACTTTTTATAAACATGCAAGCACGAAACTTATCTCAAATCCAAATGCCTCGTCCATGTCGCCTGAAGAAGATGCGCTCATCTTTAACGTTAAAGTTGCAGATGTCTTAGAACAAGTTAGAGTATTTGGTCAAGCTGGAAGAAAAGCAAAAGAGTATATCAGCACCGTCAATGGTGTTAATATTCACATAGCATATGGTTCAAAGAAGCTTGAACTTCCTTTTGGGATTAAACTTTTAGATTTTCAACTAGAGAGATATCCGGGTTCCATGTCTCCTGCTTCTTATGCGAGTGAAGTAGAGCTGATAGATGAAGAGAAAAAGATACATATGCCTTATAGAATATACATGAATAATATTTTAGAACATCGCGGATATAGATTTTTCCAATCCTCGTATGATCAAGATGAACAGGGAACAGTTTTATCTGTAAACAATGACCCGGGAACACTTCCATCGTATATAGGCTACTTTCTTTTAGGATTAGGTATGTTTTGGTCTCTTTTTTCAAAGGGCAATAGATTTGCACAGCTCTCAGAAAGAGCAAGAAAAGCCAGCGAGCAAAAAGCTCTTGGCATCTTGCTCTCATTGGGTTTACTCTTTAGTGTAGCGCCGACTTATGCAGATGAAGTTGATCCGACAATAAAAATAGTGCTCTCCTTTGATAAAGAGCATGCTAAAAAATTCGGGGAGTTGATTATTCAAGATAGTGCGGGAAGGATGAAACCGCTTGATACGCTCTCAAATGAGATTTTGGCAAAGATATACAGAGGCTCATATATAAAAATAGGAAAAGAGTCTCTTAATGCAAATCAGGTTATTTTAGGAATGATGTCTAAGCCTGAAGCATATAAAGATCTCAAAATTATTAGAACAAAAAATGAAGAGATTAATAAAATACTAGGAACAAAAACTGATTCAACTCATGCCTCTTTTTCTCAATTTTTTGTAGATCCGCAAAATTTAAGAAGCTATAAACTCTCAGAGTATATTGATACTGCTGCTAGAAAAGAGCCAAAGAGTAGAGATCTTTTTGACAAGGCTGTTTTAGAGGTAGATGAGAGAGTAAATATAGCATTCTCGGTTTATACCGGGGATCTTATAAGAATTTGGCCAAAACCAAATGATCTTAATAATAAATGGTATGCAAGCATAGAAGCGCTTCAAACATTTTCACAGGAAAACGCTCTTAAGATTAGAGAAATTGCTTTTGAGTATTTTTCAGCTCTGGACAAAGCTATAAATACGGGAGATTGGAGTGATGCAAGTAGTGCGATAGAGAAAATAGCAGAGTATCAAAAATTTTACGGCGTATCTGTAATTCCCTCAGATATGAGAGTAAAGGCGGAGACTTTTTATAATGATGCAAATATATTTGAAAGAATCTATCCTCTTTATTTTATAATCGGTTTTATACTATTAATAGCGAGTTTTATAAAAATATTAAAACCAGCGCTCAACATAAAAGCGCTTGAGAAAACTTCTTTGTGGTTTTTAACAGTTCTATTTGTAGCGCATACTTTTGGTTTGGGACTTAGATGGTATGTTTCAGGACATGCACCGTGGTCTGATGGATATGAATCTATGATATATATCAGTTGGGCAACTATCCTAGCAGGTCTTTTCTTCTCAAAACGCTCCTCTATGACTATGGCTTCTACTGCTGTTTTAACCGGTCTTATCCTATTTGTTGCGCATCTGAATTGGATGAACCCTCAAGTTACAAATCTCGTACCTGTTCTTAACTCATATTGGCTTAGCGTCCATGTTGCCATTATTACTGCTAGTTACGGTTTTTTAGGGCTAGGGGCGCTTTTAGGTTTTATAACGATTTTTCTGTTTGTATTTAAAACAAAAAGCAATGAAAAACATATCTCTCTCTCCATCAAAGAGTTAAACTCAATTAATGAGATGAGTATTATGGTCGGTTTGGCACTTTTGACGCTTGGAAACTTTATAGGCGGTGTTTGGGCAAATGAGAGCTGGGGCAGATACTGGGGCTGGGATCCAAAAGAGACTTGGGCACTTGTTACTATCTTGGTTTATGCGGTTGTAGCTCATCTTAGATTTATAAAATCAATTTACAGTGAGTTTAACTATAGTGTAATAT
>NZ_JALNZY010000130.1 GCF_023229105.1 Sulfurimonas sp. | reverse complement strand
TTATTCTCTGTTTTAAACGGAAGTGTGCATTTTGGCTCTAAAAAATTTAAGCAGGAGAGTATTGCTGAAATAGCGGCTCTTTTAGGATTCTCAACTCTTAAAAATGGCGATTTATTAAGTTCATATATTTTTACGGATGAGATAATCTCACATACAAAACCTAGCAAAAAACTTCATCAAATTCATAAAAATGTAGAGGAGATTTTAGAGTTTGATGCCATAAACAAGCAGGTAGATTTTAAACTAATCGCCGATACGCTTTTTAAAAGACTTAAAAGAAAATCGCTCATCTTGATAATTGGTGATTACTTTGAAATACCTGATTTTAGGCTCTTAGCAAGAAAACATGAGGTGCTCTCTATCATAGTAAGAGACCATTTTGAGGAGAATCCGCCCGTGATAGGTTTTGCATCTCTTGTCGATCCACAGAGTGGCGCAGCTCTAGAGGGTGATTTTAATGCATCAAGTGTAAGAGCATATAGCCAGAGGGTTGCCGCTCATGACCACAGACTCTTTGATACACTAAGAGGTGATGGTATAAGGTTTACAAAAATATACACCGACTCTATTGCAGGCGTAGAGCTTCGCAGACTTTTTGAGGGCAGATAATGGCACAAGAGCAAAGTTACGATATTCCGCTGCATGATATAAAACCTATAGTTGAGGTGCAGGAGTATTCACTCTACTATTTTTTAGGGATTTCTCTCCTTGGCGCTCTTTTTGTTGCCGGGATAGGCTACCTTATCTACAAGTGGCTTCAAAAGCGCAACGCTTTTAATCTGAGAAAAGAGCACTTTAGGCTTTTATCTTCGCTTGATTTAGGCAATACTAAAGCGAGTGCTTATGAGATAACTTCACTTGGCGCGACTTTTAAATACGACAGCCCAAGGCATCAAGAGATGTATGAAAACCTTACAAACCGTTTAGAAGAGTATAAGTATAAAAAAGAGGTTGGAGCCTTTAGCGAGGAAGTTTTAGGCTATATAGAACTCTATAGGGGGATGATTGATGTTTGATGGAATCTATTTTGAATTTCCTATAATATCACTTCTAATTATTCTTTTTATTTTTTGCGCAATATTTTGCAAGATGAAGCTTCCATCTATCTATTTTCCACACACTTCGGAGTATTTAAAGAGTAGCATCTCGGCATCAAAAACGCTCTTTATTTTAAAGTGGCTAGGAGTTATAACAATGATACTTGCTCTAATGTCGCCCGTAAAAGATGAGCCTTATGAACTTGAACCAAAAGAGGGGTATGAGATAGCTCTTATCTTGGATGCCTCAGGGTCGATGAAAGCGGAGGGTTTTGATGCTCAGAATCAGCATCTTAGCAGATTTGATGTTGTAAAAGAGATTGTTAGCGAGTTTATAAAAGAGAGAAAAAATGACAATATTGGTCTGGTCGTATTTGGAACATTCTCCTTTATAGCCTCCCCGCTGACATATGATGCGGATATTTTAAATAAAATACTCTCACAGCTACAGATAGAAATGGCGGGAAAATATACGGCACTCAACACATCTTTAGCGCAGGGTGTAAACCTTTTAAAGATGGGAAGTTCTAAGACAAAGATAGCTATTTTGCTCACAGATGGTTACAGTACGTCTCAAATCGACAAAATTCCGCTTGATGTGGCAATAGACATGGCAAAAAAAGAGGGAGTTAAAGTTTATCCAATAGGCATAGGAATGCCGCATGAGTTTAATAAAGAGGTGCTCATTCAAATAGCAAACGAGAGCGGAGGAGTCGCATTTAGCGCTTATAATGCAAAGGAGTTAAAAGAGATTTATAAAAAAATAGACGAGCTTGAGAAGTCTGAAATAAGAAGCGAGAGCTTTACAAGCTTAAAATACTACTATCAATTTCCCCTTACTCTCTCGCTTATTTTCCTGATGCTATACATCTATCTTAGAAACAAAAGAGCAAGCGCATGACCTTTTTACATCCTGAATTTTTATACTACATGCTACCTCCTCTGTTTATTCTTTTTGGACTGCTCTTTACTCAAAAAGAGCAGCATGCAGCGTTTTTCAGCCAAGAGGTTATGAAGAAGCTTCAGGTACGTTCAAATATGCTCACGCAGAGGGCAAGAAATGTGCTCTTTTTGTTAATGAGCTTTTTTATGATAATCGCACTTGCCCAGCCTGCCATAAAAGATGCCTTAGTTGAGGTAAAAGCAAAGAGTGCCGACATCATGATTGCCCTAGATATTTCCGACTCCATGTTGGCATCTGATATCTACCCAAATAGGCTTGAAGCATCAAAGCAGAAACTTCTTACACTTTTGGAAGAAGCGCTTAACGAGCGCATCGGTATAGCGGCATTTGCAAAAAATTCCTATCTTGTGTCTCCTCTTAGTTTTGATACTAAAGCAGTAGCCTTTTTGCTTCGCAATCTTGATACATCATCAATAACAGAGAAGGGAACGGACTTCTTGTCTATTTTAGATGTTGTGAGTAAAACACAAAAGAAGCAGGGCAAAAAATATCTTCTTATCTTAAGTGACGGCGGAGACAAGGAGGATTTTTCACAGGAGATTAATCGTGCAAAAAAACACAATATTGTTGTTTTTGTACTGGGCGTAGCTACAAAAAAAGGCGCACCTATAAAGCTTAAAGATGGAAGCCTTGTAAAATATAAAGAGGAGATAATCATCTCAAAACTCAATGAAAAGATTGCGGATTTGGCGATACAAACAGGCGGAGTCTATATACAAAGTACGACATCTTCGGCTGATATTAAAAGAATGTTTCAAGAGATAATGAGCCTAAGCCAAGAGAGGGAGCTA
>NZ_JALNZY010000049.1 GCF_023229105.1 Sulfurimonas sp. | reverse complement strand
GTGAAAAAGACTCTTTTGATTTAACTAAAATCTCCATAAACGATACATAAATCATCACACCTGCAGAAAAACCCATGCCGATTGACAATATGGTGTAGTTTTTGCTTTTTGAGAAAAATGCCAATATTGCACCTATTGAAGTAGAGATTCCAGCAAGAAGAGTGAGCGTAAAGGCAAATAAAAAGGTTTCAAATGATATATCTTGCATGTTAAGATTATATGATTTTAAAAATAAATTATGCCTTTATTCTCTATTTAAAAAGACTCAATTATTAATTGTGCTTTTTTGGGGCTCTGAGAGGAAATATCCCTGAGTACGATCAACATTGAGCTCTTTGACTTTTTCAAAAATTTCTTTGTTGTGTACAAACTCTGCAACAGTCAATAAGTTTAATCTTTTTGCAAAATCTACAATTGTCCCAACTATTATTTGCGCACTTATATCTTTATCAAGGTTTTTTATTAAAGTGCCGTCAATCTTGATATAGTCAACATTTAGCTTAAGAAGATGTTCAAAATTTGAGTATCCGCTTCCAAAGTCATCAACTGCAATTCTGCATCCGAGTCTCTTCATCTCGCCAATAAACGCAGAGACTTCTTCATACTCTTCTATACCTTCTGATTCTAATATCTCAAAAATAATTCTATTTGCAACATTATGTGTTTGTATTTTTTCTTTAATATAATTGACGACATCTTTATCAAGTATATCTTCAACTGACAAATTAATTGAGAAAGCATAGTTGAGATACTCAAAGTAAATACAGCTTTTTTCAACCATAATCTTCGTTAGTGTACTGTATAATCTGCTTTTTTTGGCAATATTGAGAAAATAGTATGGGCTGATTACACTATCCTCATCATCAATCAAACGAATAAGACACTCATAGCTGGCAATTTTATCTGTAGAGTTATCAAATATCGGTTGAAAATATGGAACAATTCTATCACGTTCAATAGCTTTTTTGAGTTTTTTGACCCACTCCATGTTCTTTTTGTATTCATCTTCTATATTTAGCTTTTCATCATAAAGCAAAAAAGATTTCTGCTGTTTTTTTGCCGATTTAAGAGCTATATCGGCTTTTTCAAGAGCACCTTCTATCTGATATGCTCCTCCAATTGTCACCCTTATGCTTACCTCGCTTTTTTCATGAAAAAAAAGCATTTTTTCTACATCTTCAATTAATTTTTCTCCTATGTTTATGAACTCTTGCAGTGGAGGTTTTTGAGCAAAGAGAAGAGCAAATTCATCTCCTGAGAGGCGTTTTAGACTTATAAACTCATTATCTTTAAATATATCTTTGAGTCTGTTTGAGAATTTTTTTAAAATGCTATCACCTGCAACATGTCCAAAAAAATCATTAATCTCTTTAAAGTCGTCAATGTTGATTATAAGCAAAGCGCCATCTTTTATCTTATCAATTTCATGAAACATGCTAAATCTATTTGGCAATCCCGTTAGCGCATCTATATATAGCTGTGCGTTAAGTTCAAGAGTCTTTTCGTTGACCTTCTCTTCAAGAAAACGGTTTATATTTTCTTGCTTTTTTGAGTATTGAAGAATTTTTTGCTGCATATTATTAAGGGTATTTGAAATTAGTCCAATTTCATTATTTTGTGATATAAACGGAATTTGAATATTTTTATTTACAGAGTAGTTTTTAAGCAGTTTTGATATCTCTCTTAACGGGCGAAGGAGTTTTTTTACATAGAGACCAAATAGTATAAAGAGCACTACTAGGGTTACTATAAGCATAAGTGTTAAATTTGTATATTTTGCTATAAGCTTCTTGTATCCCTTATTTGAGTAAACAAGAACCAGCTCACCGATTGTTTTTGTCGAGTTGGGTTGAGTCAGAGTCCTCTTTACGACAAAAGACTCTTTAATATCGCTTTTATACTCTTTTGATTCTATATAGTTTATAAGTTTGTCATTTTTTATTACTTTTATGGCAAGGATATTTGGGTTTTCTATAAGCTGGAGTATTATTTGGTTGATTTTATCTTCCATCTCTAGATAGATATTAACAGCAATTAGCGGTTCTATAGTCTGCGCAATAATAGTAGCTTTTTCAATCTCTATTTGGTGAAATGCCTCTTTGTTAATTTTACTAGAAATTATAAAAACTACAATGGTAATAGCAAGTGAAACAAAAGCTATAGAAAATACTATTTTATTAGAAAGAGAGCTGAATTTTTTTTTATTCATGCAAATACCTTAAGATGCCTAGCCGGATTATTTGAAGACATTTTATCATACAAATAAGACCATTTCATATCTTAGCCGCTACTTTTATCAAGAAAGTTAACAATTTGGTAAAGTGAGTCAACAAAATCAATTTTATTGCTGTTTAGATTATCTTTATTCAAATATATTACGGCTGATTTTTCAAGCATCAAGGAAAATAAAAAACCACTTTTTAGATAGTTTATATCATAAGCAAATGTAATAATCCCTTTCTTCTTTGCATAATCTACAAGCTCTTGAACTTGATTGTTAGAATTAAGAACGTAAATAGCAGTTGCCTCAGTCTCGCTTGAGAACTCTGAAAACTCTACCAAGTTTATTTTATAAGCGTATTTGGTTGAGGCATTTTTATAGTTTGCCTCAATAAACCTACCTATCTCAGAAGCTGTGTAGTAGTCGTTCTTCTCATAAACAATAGTGTATACAATCTTACCATCAACAAGTTTTTCGTAAAGTTTTTTATCAAGCATTATAATTTTTGGAAAAATCGAAGCTTGAGCTTTTAGTAGTAGCTTGTTGTACGTATACCCATAAACATAACTTACTAAAATAAAAAAAAGAAGAGCTATTTTTTTCATTTAAAACTCTTTCTTTAGAGTTACCAGAAAAGTTCTGCGCTCTTGCTCATAGTCTTGTAAATATGTATTTATTGCAGATGGAAATTTAACAGTGCTGTTAAATATGTTTTTTATACTAAAAGTCAAACTAAAATTATGTTTTATGTTTTTGTAGCGCATAGCAGTATCAAAGGTAGAGTAGGCTTTTACTTTCTCACGTGTATCTCCAGAGACTCTGCTTTTTGAGCCAACATATTTGACTGTCGTACTAAGAGACAACTTTCTGCCTATGTTATATATATAATACCCTTTAGCTAAGTGGTGTGCAACATTTGAGAGCGATTCGCTTCTATACTCATCTTTGATATAGGACTCTCCCGTTACATAGGAGTAGTTTAGATAGAGTTGGTCAAGATTGGATATATTCCCTTTGTACTCTATTTCAAATCCATAAATATCACTGTCCATCGCATTTTTATACTCTGGGCTAGTAGATGAGTTGTATATCTGATCTTTGTTTAAAAGATAGAAAAGATTTGTTTTGACATGAGAGTCGTTAGATATTTTTTTAATATATGCCGCTTCAAATGCATCCACTATCTCAGGTTGTAAGTCTGTATTGCCGACTCTTGCAAGATTGTTCATGGTAAACATCTCCTGCCAAGATGTATTTCTGTGTGAACGGCTATATATGGCTTTGAATATATTCTCTGCATCTAGCTGATACACCATGGAGACTCTAGGCTCTACTCCTGCATCCTTGTAGGATGTCTCTTCATAATTAAAGCCGTATATAAAACTAAGATTATTGTTGAGCCAAAACTCATCTTGGAGTGAAAATATAAATATATTTCGCTTTGCATTTTTGTCAAAAAAAGGTAGTGTATCGCTATAGTCAACTAGTTCAACATCACCCGTTGCTCTGTTTGAGAGTTTTGAGATCATATCAATTGTCTCTTCTCTTATAAGGCGGTATCCTGTAGTAATAGTATGTTTATCAAATCCGTCATACTTAATATAGAATGAGTGATAGAGCGTCCGTTGAGCAGCAAAATGCTCTCCATATATTCCATCATAAAAAATTATATTGCTTAGATTTAAATCATCAGGAGCTAATTTAGAGTAAGAATCAAATGCATCATACTTTATACCTGCATCTATATTTAACTCAAAATCGCCAATTTTTTTGTCGTAGTCAAGATCCAGATAGTAGCTAGGCAGTTTAACTCGGTCGCTATCTTGCGGCAGTGCAAGGTTGATGCCATAAGCACTCCCTTTTTCATGTTCCAGCATTCTTGCTTTTATAGAAAAATCTTTATACTCAAGGCTTAATCCTAGTGAGTAATCCTTAAGCCACACCGGAGCATCACCGGATCTTGAGAGTGGTATATTGCTCGCACCTAGAACTCCACGAGATAGACCATCAGGACCTGATGGAAGTTTTTTATCATCCTCTTGATAGAAAAAATCTATAAAGAGCTTTAGCTCGTCTGTTTTTAGAGTTTTAAAAAAACCGCCCATTTTATAGTCGGATGAGCCGTACTTAAAAACCAGCTTGTCACTGGACTCAAATCCCTTAAAATCCTCTGCATAAGTGATAACATTGATAGAACCAGCATAAGCGTTGATTCCATTAGTTTTACTTCCAGGCCCTCTTACTACCTCTATTC
Organism: Sulfurimonas sp.; assembly: GCF_023229105.1. Taxonomy (GTDB): domain Bacteria; phylum Campylobacterota; class Campylobacteria; order Campylobacterales; family Sulfurimonadaceae; genus Sulfurimonas. The sequence continues at coordinate 11,649 of NZ_JALNZY010000049.1, read as the reverse complement.
GTTTAATCATCTCAATAGGGAAAGAGAGATATTCTGAGTAAGCATCAAAGAAGAGATTGTTTACAGATACGCCGTCTATAAAGAGTTTTGATTGACCATATGAAAGAGAGTTTGAGCCTCTAAATATAGGAGTTTGATTATTAAAATTATCCGTTGTCATATCGATACCGGGAACAAGCAGGAGTGCTTCTTTTAGGTTTAATACACCAAGCTTCTCAAGCTCTTCGCCTTGAAATACCGAGATAATATATGGCTGGTAATTTTCATTCTGTTTTGTGGTGGTTGCGACTTCGTTAAACTGCTTCATCTCGCTGGAGATTGACTCCAGTAAATCATTGCTCTGGGCGCCTAGAGATGTTAAGTAAAGCATGAGAAGCATAACAGAGCGTCTGCTTAGAGTAAATAAAATATTACGTTTCATATTGCTTCTTGTAGAGCTCTATGATTTCAGAATTGTCATTGCCCAAACGTTCTGTGTAGAGGATAGATGGGTAACGCAGACCAAAGAATTCATGTTTTTGTTTTTCACCTATAGTTTGATAATTCATTTTATAGATTCTAAGCAATCTCAAAAAGCTCTCTTCTAGTGAGCCGTAGGTATATACAATGTCAAGATTCATCATTTTGAAATACATGAACCTTTTAACCTCTTGTATTATTTTCTTTGTCGTTTTTATATTTCTATATTTTGCATCTACAAATATTCTTGACATTTCGCCGAGCTTATCTCTCTCAAACATACTGTTGTCAAAAACCATACTGTTTTCTGTAGGGTAGCCGATGGGAGAATGGTGTATTAGCCTTACGTTTGCACAAATCTCACCATCTTCATCCAGTGCGGTAAAATGTATGGAGTATCTGTCATACTTATCATACTCTTTAGTGTCTGAAAAACCTGATATTTCCAGATATGCAGGATATATTTCTAAGAGTATTTTATATCTAAAAGCAAATACTCTCTCTAGCAGCTCTTTGTTGTTAACTTCTAAAAATGTAAAATTCAATCTGCCTCTTTTGGTGCAATGCAAACCTAAGCATCTATTACATAGCTTTGTAGATTTTATTAATTTAATATATTTATATATCATTAATAATATATAAATAACAATTAATGCAAACTGAAATAATACTTTTTACTTATAAGTTTTTTAAATACCCACACATAAGACGAACACCTGCGCCAGTTGCACCATAAACATTGCAATCCCATGGAGTCTCAGTATATGCACTCCCTGCGATATCAAAGTGCATCCACTTCTTTTTGTTCTCCTTACGGATAAACCTGTCTAAAAATAGTCCTGCAGTAATCGCTCCCCCGTAAGGCTTTGAAGAGGTATTGCTAATATCTGCAATTTCGCTCTTTAGAAGTTTTTCAAGATGCTTGTTAAATGGTAGCGAACCGATTAACTCTCCCGCATCACTGCTTGTGCGAGAAATATCATGCTTTAGTTTATGTGAGTGACCCATAAGTCCAGTGGTGTACTGTCCAAGAGCAACCATACAGGCACCCGTTAGTGTTGCAAAGTCAAAGATATAGTCTGCATTTACGGCATCTTGTGCATAGTCTAAAACATCTGCCAAAACTAAACGTCCCTCAGCATCAGTATTTCTTACCTCGATTGTGGTTTTGCTTCTTGAGACTAACACATCATCAGGTTTATATGCATCTCCGCCAACCATATTCTCAACTGCTCCGATAAATACATGAACTTCAATGTCAAGTTTTAGCTCACTTACTGCTTTTATTACCCCAAGAACTGCGCAAGCTCCCGCTTTATCCATCTTCATAGTAACCATTGAAGTAGCAGGTTTTAAGCTAAGTCCACCGCTGTCATATGTCAATCCTTTGCCAACAAGCGAGATGACTTTTTTAGGGTTGCTCGGTTTGTATGACAAGTGGATTAAAGCACTCCCGTGAATAGAGGCACGACCAACTGCAAGCATTGCGTTCATCTTCTGTTTTTTTAAATCATCCTCTTGGAGTATCTCACACTCAAGAGAGTTCTCCCTAGCTAGTTTTTGAGCAAGCGAGCATAAAGTTTGTGGATTTACCTCTTGCGGTGCTCTGTTTACAATATCTCTTGTAAAACATGTAGCATTAGCTACTATAAGAGCTTCTTTGAAAATAGTTTTAAGGGCACTAAATTCAAGTTCATCTGATGCTATAAAAATCTCCTTTAGCGCTGCTTTTTTTGGTTCTGATTTATATTCGTTAAACTCATAAGCGCCTAAAACCAGACCTTCAACCAAAGCAGTTAACGTCGATTTGCTAAGAGCGCTTACTTTTGCAGATTTATAGTTTGAGGCTTTTACTATATTTATCATAGCCGCTGCAGCACTTCTTATATCATCGCTTTTTTTGCTATCAACTCCGCAGAAAATAATACCTTTTTCATAAAGAAAACAGGTAGTGTCCTGCTTTGCTTTAAAACCGGCGTTATTTAGTATCTCTGCCTCTTTGTGTTCGCTTAGCTCATCTTTTGATAGGAACTCTATCGTTACTTCTGAATCAATATCAGATATATTTTTTTCTATTAATTTAATTTTCACAAATTTTCCTCTTTAGTTTAATTATCGAAATTTAGCAACTCTTTAGCCTGTATCATATCTTTGTCTCCGCGACCTGAGAGGTTGACAATAATAAGTTTATCTTTAATATTTGGCATCTTTTTAAGATACGCTATTGCATGTGCGCTTTCAAATGCTGGAATAATTCCCTCTTTTTGAGAGAGCCATACAAATGCACTTAATGCTTCTTCATCTGTTGCATGGTCATATGTTACTGTTTTGTTGTCATGGTGAAATGAGTGTTCTGGTCCGATTCCAGGATAGTCAAGCCCAGCGGATATAGAGTGCGCTTCAATAACCTGCCCGTCATCATCTTGAAGTAAGTAGCTCATCTGACCATGTAAAACACCCGGGCGACCTTGATTTATGGAGCATCCATGTTGTCCGCTTCCAATACCTCGTCCGCCGGCTTCTATACCGATACACTCAACGGCTTCATCTTCTAAGAAGTGCTGAAATATACCTATTGCATTACTGCCGCCGCCGATACATGCTATGACGTGATCGGGCAGTCGTTTCTCTTTTTCTAAAATCTGGGCTCTTGCTTCATAGCCGATAATAGCCTGAAAATCTCTTACCATCATAGGGTAGGGATGCGGACCTGCAACGGTTCCTATAATGTAAAAAGTATCTCTTGTATTTGTTACCCAGTGACGGATTGCGTCATTCATGGCATCTTTGAGCGTTTTACTTCCACTCTGTACAGAGTTTACTTTTGCACCAAGAAGCTTCATGCGAAAAACATTTAACTCTTGACGTGCAACATCTTTTGCACCCATAAATATTTCACACTCTAGATCTAAAAGCGCGCAGATAGTAGCAGTTGCAACTCCGTGTTGTCCTGCGCCTGTTTCGGCGATTATTTTTTTATATCCAAGTCTTTTCGCCATAAGTCCTTGCGCAATAACGTTGTTTATTTTATGCGCTCCCGTATGGTTTAAATCTTCTCTTTTTAGATAGATTTTTGCACCGAGTTCCTCAGAGATATTTTTAGCATAGTAAAGTGGGGAAGGGCGACCGACATAATCTTTCAAGTAGTAGTCAACCTCTGTCCAAAAATCTTTATCAAAGCGGATGTTATTGTACTCTTGTTCTAGTTTTAAAAGTGCCGGCATAAGCGTTTCAGGAACGTATCTGCCGCCAAACATACCAAAGTGCCCATTGGTATTTGGATCAAATTTTGAAGGTTTTGGGATATACATTATTCTACCTCGATTAAATAGTATATAGGAGTAATCTCTTGAAGTTTTTCACTACCGCCACAAAAAGTGAGATTTAAAATAAAACATGCTTCAACGCAAGATGCACCAGTTTGGTTTATAAGCTTAGCAGCAGCGTTTGCAGTTCCTCCCGTAGCAATTAAATCATCAATAAGAAGCACACGAGCATTTGGAATTTTACTAAAAGCATCAAGGTGCACCTCTATCTCATCAAAGCCATATTCTAAAGAGTATTTCTCACTTATGGTAGTGTAGGGGAGTTTTCCTTTTTTGCGAATCGGAACAAACCCAATCCCTAGCATCTGTGCGAGTGCTGCGCCAAAGATAAAACCTCTAGCATCAATACCTGCTATATAATCTAAGTTATACTCCTTATATCTTTGGTAAAGATGGTTCATCAACACCCCGTAAGCTTCTTTGTCATTTAAAAGAGTTGTTATATCTTTAAATAGAATGCCCGGTTTTGGAAAATCTTTTATATCTCTTATGGAGTTTTCTATTATTTTTCTTTCCAGATTGCTAAGTGTCACTGTTTTTTCCTTATACGAGAGCATCTATACGACCCTCTAGAGCTTTGATTTTATTGTTTAGACGATCAGTCTCTTGTCTATACTTAGTGTTTCTCTGCTTCAATGTCTTAAGCTCATTTTTCTGTTTTGTTAACTCATCACTTAATATATCAACGTTTCCAAGAGCACGCTGAAGCTGAATCTGATACTTTCTAATGAGTATCTCTGCCTCTTGAAGAGTTAATTTCATTAAATCATTGCTTCGCTGCTCTTTGTTTGTAATGCTCTTAAAATAGAACATCTTAACGAAAAGATAGACGGATAAAATAGAGAGTGTTGTTAAAAGTGACCATTCCAAAAACATAAGTTTTCCTTTTTAAAAAGTATAACTCTTCTGCCTTACTTAAGGCAAGCTTTAGTGCGTAGATTGCTGAATTGCTTCGATTTTTTCTACTCTAGTTTCATGGCGACCGCCCTCAAAACTGCCTTTAAGCCAAGCATCAAGGATAGATTCACACACCCCCTTGCCTATAATTCTCTCGCCAAAACAGAGTACATTTGCATCATTATGAGCGCGGGCAACAGTTGCAGTATAAGCATCATGGCAGAGTGCCGCACGAATTCCGCTATGTCTGTTTGCAGCCATACTCATGCCGATTCCAGAGCCGCAAATCAAAATACCATGCGCCCCGCTATCTTCTAAAACAGCCTTAGAGACTTTTACTGCATAATCAGGATAATCAACTCTATCTTCTGAAAACGGTCCTAAATCTATAACTTCACAACCCTTCTCTTTTAGTAGTTGAGCCGTATAATCTTTAAGGTTATATCCAGCATGATCAGTAGCAATATAAAATTTCATTTTTTCTCCTTTTTATGATAGTAACAGACTTAAAATAGTCTGCACAGGTAGTAATAACAGATAATTCTTAAGCGGTGTCATTAGAATTATTAAAACTATAATTATTCCATATCTTTCATTTTTATAAAAGAATTCTGCTACGGAATTTATCTTATATTTTAGTGAGAGATGCATAAGAAAGTGCGCACCGTCAAATTGAGGTATGGGGAGTAGGTTAAATACACCTAAAACAACATTGATAACAAGCAGTTGAAAGATAAATAGATAAGCAAAAACATACATTAAGCTATCAGCAGTAGTTGGCTGAGTCATACCAAGTATAACAACAGAAGCGATTGCAGCCATGGTAAAATTGTAAACTATTCCCGCTAAATCTACCTGCATGGCAGCGTTATAGCCGCCTCTTTCTAGAACCGTTCTCATATTAATTGGCACGGGTTTTGCCCATCCAAACAAAAATCCGCTCTCTCCTGTTAGAAGCATCGGTAAGAAATACATAGCCGCAGGCACTATAATCGTACCGACTAAATCCACATGAGAGATGGGGTTTATAGAGAGTCTGCCTGCATTTTTTGCAGTTGTGTCTCCGTACATGTATGCCACCCATCCATGCATTATCTCATGTCCGACTATTGCCACAATTAGGGCAAGAACAGCAGCGGCAACTTTTAGTAAATCAATAGATTCCATAATCATCTTTATCTTTTTTTATTCTCTCTGCAACAGCTTTGCTTAAGTGTTGTGGGGATTCCAAATCGGTAGGTGTTTTTCCTATGCGATCCCATCTTATTTCCCAGTTTTCATCTATGCTAAAGTAAACAAACCACGGTGTTCCCTCTATATTATCATAAGGAACAGCTCCCCAAAAACGGCTGTCGTTTGAGTGGTCACGGTTGTCACCCATCATAAAATAAAAACCCTCCTCAACTTTGATAGGGGCAAAATGAAAAATCGGCATCGGATATTGACCGTCATGTGTAATCTTTTCATCATGATGAATACCCGGATGATTTTTCATGTAAGGATTTTTAACCCAAAGTTTCTCTGCAAAGACAACTATATCCTCTTTGCTGAAATTCTTTTTTATCCATTCATCGCCTTGGCTGTGATGTATATAAAGATTTTTATCAGATACAAAAAGCTCATCCCCGGGAGTTGCAACGCATCTCTTTACAAAGTGCTGTTTAGTGTTGTGCGGCGGTCTAAAAATTACGATATCGCCCCTTTGTGGTTTATCTCCATCTACTAGCCTGAGACTGTCACTCCATGGCATAATCGAGACTTCCAAAAATGGCAGATGTGGCATGGAAATTCCGTAAGCAAATTTTTTGGCAAAAAGGTGATCTCCCACAAGTAGGGAGTCTTTCATAGATCCGCTTGGAATTTTAAAAGCCTGCGCAATAAAAAATATAACAAAAAGAACAATAATAATAGTTCCCGTCCATGAGTTTGAAAATTTATATGTTTTGTGTAAAATTTCTTTCATCTACTCTCTTTCGTTTGCATGAGCTTTTGTAGCTTTTAGGGTGTTGCTAAGTAACATAGCGATAGTCATAGGTCCAACTCCGCCAGGTACTGGGGTTATGTATGAGCATTTTTTGCTGACGTTTTCAAAGTCAACGTCTCCTACAAGTTTGCCGCTTTGAGCGCGGTTGATGCCGATATCGATGATAATAACACCATCTTTTACCATATCTTCTTTTATAAGATTTACAACTCCAACTCCAACTAAAAGAATATCCGCATTTAGAGTATGTTTTTTCAAGTCATCTGTAAAGATATGGCAAATTTCAACAGTAGCATTAGCATTTAAAAGAAGGGCTGCCATAGGTTTTCCAACTATATTTGATGCACCGACTACTACACAATTTTTACCTTTAACATCTATGTTATATTCATTTAAAAGTTCCATCACTCCAAGGGGCGTACATGGAACAAAACCATCAAGCCCCGTTGTGAGTCTTCCTACATTATATGGATGAAAACCATCAACATCTTTGCTAGGTTCAACTAGTTCAAGTATCTTTGTTGTATCTATTTGCGCAGGAAGAGGAAGTTGAATCAAAATTCCGTCAATATTTGGATTGTCATTCATCATGGTAATTGTTTTTTCAATCGCTTCTTGAGAAATATCTCCGGGCATCTCATGCGTAACTGAGTAAAATCCTACTCTGTCACACGCTTTTTTCTTCATATTTACATATGCCACGCTTGCTGGATCTTGCCCAACTAAGATTACTGCAAGACCGGGAACGGCTCCTGTTTTACTTTTTAAAATTTTTACTTCATTTGCTACAGCTTTTTCTATTTTTGCCGAGAGTGCTTTTCCATCAAGAAGTTGCATTTAAACCTCATAATATTATTTTTTTGTTATTATACCTTTATATATTAAAGGATGGCTTTATGAGGAGTATATTGTTCGCATTATTGCCGTTTTCATTGCTAGCTACAAGTAGTTTCATAACACCCATGGAGTACGGCTCCTCGCTCTATAAAAACCCTCGTGGCATTGGTTGTCATAAGTGCCATGGGGAGAGCGGAGAGGGCAAAATTGTGGCAACATATGAGCATAAAAACGAAAAAAAAAGCTTTAGTGCTCCTGCGATAAACAGTATGAATTTTAGTAGTTTTTTCAACTCTCTAAATGTGAGAAAAAACGGCATGCCTAGATATTTTTTAACTCAAAAAGAGATAAAGGCACTCTACTTTTATCTGCAAGAAAAAAAGAAAGCGCCTTAGATGATAAATAATTTTGAACAAATAAAAGCTGCATACAAAGCAAGAGACTTAGCTACGCTAAATGAGTTAGCCGTTGCAACAAACAGAACGATAAACAGAAGAAAAAATTTTAACTCTGTTTTAATGCTCTCCTGCAATAAGTTAGAACATCTCATTAAGATAGATTCAGTTGATGCAGATTGTATAGTGCTAAACTTAGAAGATGGGCTAAGTAGAGAAGATAAACCTTTTGGACTTGTTTTATGTGCTATCTTTTTAGCGCATCATAAAAGATGTGACAAAAAACTCATAGTAAGAGTAAATGCACTTAATGAAGGTGGATTTGAGGAGATAGCATACCTAAATCAATTTATGCCAGATGCCATCAGGGTACCAAAAATCAGAGAAGTAAAAGAGGTAAATTCTGTTTACGAACTGCTAGATGAAAAGATAGAACTTCATCTCTCAATCGAGACAAACGAGGCGTGGAGTAATCTCTCTTTGCTTCGAGTAGATAGAAAAATTACGACATTTTATCTCGGCATCTTAGATCTCTTTGCAGATATGAAACTTCCACAAAGCTTGATAAAAAGAGATAATCCAACAGTTCATTATATACTCTCGCATTTTTTGCTTACATGCAGGACAATAGGCATAAAACCGGTATCTTTTGTTTATCAGGATTTTAAAAATTTAGATGAGTTTAGAGAGTGGGTGCTTCTTGAAAAAAGAATGGGTTATGATGCAAAAGGGTGTATATCTCCCGCGCAAGCAAAGATTGTAAATGAAATTTTTGCAGAGCAAGAGATAGAAATATTAAGAGCAAGAAATATCATAAAACTTTTTGAACTCAAAAGAGAAGAGGGGATTGCCGGTTTTGAAGATGAGGAGTTTGGATTTATAGATGAACCGATATATAAAGGCGCTTTGGCAATTTTAGATAAAAATAGCTAAGAGTAAGGTAGTTTAGTATCTAGCTAAATTATAAAATACATTGTAGCGTACCAATATCTTTTCACTCGGTCTTGGGTATCTGCTATAGGCATATTCGATAGTCTCCTTTGTTGTATCGTCAAGCACATAATAACCGCTTGTTTTAAGAAATTTAAAATCCGTCATATCGCCATTTGGATGCAGATAAAACTCAACAACATTAGTTCTGTTTACATTCATATCTCTTGGAAGATTTACCTGCGCTACTCTGTTTAGTATTTCTTGTGTAATTCTTCTCATAATCTCTTGATTGTCAATAAGGTATTTTTGCTGCCCAGGAGTTAGCTTGCCAAACTCATCCCCGTAAAGTTCTTTTAGATTTGAATTTCCAATATTACTTCCTGTGGCATGCTTACTTTTATCCTCCTTTATCTCCTCCTTTGATTTGTCTTCATAAAGCCAGTTGTAAGGCTCTTTTTTGCTCTTTAGTGTTTCCTCTTTAGGCTTAATTAAAGGTATATATGGTTTAGTTGGAGGAACGGGTTCTATCTTTGGCTGCTCTGTTATCTGCTCTTTTTGCACCTCTTTTGGTTTTTGGATAGAAGATTTTTCTTGCTTTTGAATTTTTTTTGGTTCATATTTTATAGGAGGTTTTTTGTTTATGGGAGTTGCTATCTCTTTTAGTTGGCTTCCCTTTGGCATAGGAGGTGCAATATCTTGAGGTTTTTTTATAATATCTTTTTTTTCGCCGGCATCTTTAGAGATTTTTGGCATCTCCTTAAGAGAGACTTTAATTTTCTTCTCCTGTGGTTTTGGCTGCTGCTTTATCTCGGGTGTCATCGTTCCAAGAAGCCAAAACAGAAGTAGCAGTACAAAGTGAATTAAAAGTGCAACAAACAGAGCAAAGTAGGAGCGATTCAAGGTATGGTATCCAGTTGTAAAAATTTGAATTATTATAACTAATATAGATTAATGCAACTTCGCTATAATGACAAAAAAAATCTAAGGGTGTTTTATGAGTATTGATGGTTCACTAAAAGCTTTTAAACAAGCGCAAAACTTAATTCCAGGCGGTGTAAACTCACCGGTAAGAGCATTTAGCAGTGTCGGGGGAACTCCTCTTTTTATAGCAGAGGGAGAGGGTGCATATCTTAAAGATATTGATGGAAATAGATATGTGGATTTTGTTCAAAGCTGGGGACCTCTGATATTTGGGCATAGAGATGAAGCTATAGAGAGTGCTGTTATAAACGCTGTAAAGCATGGACTTAGTTTTGGTGCTCCAACGCAAGCAGAGAGCGATTTAGCTGAGCTTGTTATCTCCATGTTTGACTCAATACAGAAAATTAGATTTGTAAGTAGCGGAACAGAAGCTGTCATGAGTGCTATACGTCTTGCTCGAGGATATACTGGGCGTGACGATATCGTAAAATTTATAGGATGCTACCATGGGCATAGCGACTCCCTTTTGGTTCAAGCCGGAAGTGGTGCGGCAACCTTTGGAAATCCAAGCTCGCCGGGAGTGCCTGCTGATTTTACAAAGCACACACTCTTAGCGGAGTATAACAATATTCAAAGTGTTAAGAAGTGTTTTGCGGATTCTAGTGATATTGCATGTGTTATTATTGAACCAATTGCTGGAAATATGGGGCTTGTTCCAGCAGATAAAGAGTTTTTGCATGAGCTAAGAGAGTTGTGTGATGCAAATGGAACTCTTTTAATTTTTGATGAAGTTATGAGCGGTTTTCGTGCAACTATAAATGGGGCGGAGTCTATTACAGGAGTCAAACCCGATATCGTAACGTTAGGAAAAGTTATAGGCGGTGGAATGCCGGTTGGTGCTTTTGGAGCAAGAGCAGAGATTATGGCAAAGCTCTCCCCGGAGGGGCCCGTGTATCAAGCAGGAACTCTTAGCGGTAATCCTGTCGCTATGGCAGCGGGAATCGCAGCAATCTCTAAACTAAAGAAAAATCCCGGAGTTATATCTGTTTTAAATACAAGAGCAAAAAGATTAGTTGAGGGAATGCAAAAAGAGGCAGCTTCTTGCGGTATAACAATGCAGATTGATACAAGAGGAAGTATGTTCGGTTTCTTTTTTAATGAGAAGCCGGTCAAAAACTTTGCTGATGCAGGCAACTCTAATGCAGAGTTGTTTGCTAAATTTCACTCTAAAATGCTTAAAGAGGGTTTTTATTTTGCTTGTTCACTTTATGAAACAGGTTTTATCTCAACGGCGACTACCGATGAGATGATTGAAGATGCTATTAAAGCAAGTGCAAAAGTTTTTAAGGAGATAAAATATGAGCAGCGAGGATAAAAAGGAGCAAAAAGCTCCTAGAATAAAACCGATAATAGAAGCAGCAGATAGCCTCTCTTTGGGAATTTCTATAGTTGTAGCGATTCTTATGGGTGTCGGGATGGGCATTTTGCTTAAAAATTTTACGGGTGCAGGCTGGACTCTTTGGATAGGCGTTTTTATTGGTATTGCCGCAGCAGTACTTAATGTGTACAAAGCCTATTCAAAGCAGTATAAAGAGTATGAAGAGCTTGCAAAAGAGCCTCGTTATGCTATTAAAAAACAGCTTCAAGATGATGAAGATGAGGATGAGAGTGAAAAAAACTATTAAACTGCTGCTTGTAGTTCAGTTTCTTGTTCTGCTTACAAATATTATCTCTTTTGAATTTTTTATAAACCTTCAAATAGCATTTTTAAGTAGTTTTTTTATAATAGTAGGTTCTGCATATGCCTATAAAAAAATGATAGAAAATCAGCTTACTCTTAAAGGGTTGGATGAAAAAAGAGATATTTTAGAAGAGATTGAAGATCCTTATGAGCTTT
>NZ_JALNZY010000047.1 GCF_023229105.1 Sulfurimonas sp. | reverse complement strand
TTCAAACTTAACTAAAAGTGACTGGATTGTTGCACTCTCATAACCAGTTGTATCTGCAATGCGCTGAGAAGCTATGCCACTAAGTGCGCATGTCATTATCTCTTTTTTATCATATCTTGTGTTTAATAGATCAAGTATAGTTTTTGAAGTCGTACTCTTTCCTGTTCCTGCATATCCGACTAAAAAGAGCAGAGATACACCTTCGTTGATCTTTAAAACTGCCTCTTTTTGCTGTTGCCCAAGTTTTAGTTCATGAGAGTCTAAAAACTCATCCAAGTTTTTAATAAGCACTCCGCTATCTTTTTTTGCCCTAGCCTTAAAATCATCATATAAAAATTTCTCAGAGTCATAAAGTCTAGCAGGAGAGACGCGGTTGTTTTTCATAATAACTATACTCTGCTCACTCACTCTCTCAATAAGTGCTGCTTCATAGAGATAGTTTTTATCCTCAAAGCAGAGAAGTTCATTAAGCCCGCTAAATAGTATCTCTTTTGCCACACATGAGTTACCTTGTTGTTCGCAGTAGTTTAAAAGAACATAATCCATAGCAGAACTTATACGGTTCTCATCCTCTTTAGTAACTCCCATTTTAAGAGCCAACTCATCCGCTCTTTTAAAGCCGATACCATTTATAGAGGTAAGAATGTAGGGATTATTTTTTATCTTCTCGCGAGGATCATCTACATCTTTCATAGCAGTTGCAATTATCGTAAGAAGAGCTTGTGAAACATCATAAGGAGTTAAAAACTCACCAAGCTCTCTCATAGAACGAAACTTCTTCCAAGACGCTTGAATCTTCTTAAGCCTCTTCTCTTTTATGCCGTTAAACTCTAAAAGCCTCTCTATGTCATTGTCTAATATTTCTATAAGTTTTTCATTTCCAAAATGCTCAATAAGCTCGGCAGAGAGTTTTTTTGTAAAGCCTTTTACAATTTTGTTCAGAAAGAAAAAAAGCTCATTTTGGTTTACTTTTATTGAGTCAAACTTGAAAGTTCTTCCATATTTTTTATGCTCTTCCCACACACCCTTAAGTGTTACGGCAGAGCTTTTTATATGAGAGACTTTACTCTCATGATAAGAGCCACTAACCTTCTCCCCACTCTTTAAAACGGCTATAAAAAAGCCATCATCTTCAAAAAGGATTTTGTCTATTTGACCAATAAGTGTTTGGCTCAAAGTTTAAATCTTTTCTTCATAAACTATTTTAAATAAATTTCATTTTTTATATAACTGTTATTTAACCAAAAACAGTGCTTTGTATATACTTTAGCTTCTGTTATTTTATCTTTTACAGGTAACTCAAAAACATCATTCGCATTGATTGCATGTGGTCTTACATGTGAAATATTACTAAACTTTTTTGATGGAAAATTTGTAATTCTGACTTGTTTACCATCTTTATTAGTTTGTATTTCTTTAACAATATTTCCACTTTTAACTATTTCTTTTGTATTTTTCCAAACCCTTTGAACTTCTTGCAAATCTTTATAAGGCATATTCCAAAATTTTACTTTTTTTAATTTAAGAGTGTTATTTTCATATTGAAAAAATATGAACAAAAATTTATGTTCTAATATTTCTTTTATTTCTGAATCTTCCCAATTTTGAGAAATTATTTCATTGTATTTAAAAACTGGAAAAGAGATATCCTCAGCTGGAAGATTGTTTTCTTTTAGGCGCACCGTTTTAACTATAATATCTGCTTTTGAAAACTCTTCAATCTCTTTATTTAACTCAATTCCTAAAATAGCTTTTGAAAGATTTGCATAAAAATTTTTTGCTTTTTGATTTATAGATATATTAAGAAGCCTTAAAATTTCTGCTATTGTTTTACCGTAATAAAATTGAAATTTTGAAACTACTATCTCTTCAAGAGAAGATTTTTTGGCAACTTCTAAAGATGAGATAACCTTTCCATATATTGGATTTTTACCAGAAAGTGAAGCAATAATATGATTAACATATCCTTGCTTTAGTGAGTACGCTCTTTGTTTTGCTTTTATTTGTGAATATGGCTGTTCTCTTAAATTACCACCCTTTGAGCCTTTTGTACAAGCCCCTAAATAAAGCGTATCTCCTTCAGAAAGCTCATGAGCTTTTCCATTTTTAATTTTGTTTGTGATTATCTCCCAATCATTTTTTATAATTTCCAAATCAATTTCAGGGAAACACCACTCATCCGCAATTTCAATTTTATAATCTAAAAGATTTTTTTCTAACTCATGAAGATAAAAAATCAAGAGTAAATTTTTATTTTTTTTCCAAAAAGAACTGTTGTTAAAATTTTGCTCAGTAACTTCCATAAAATTAATTATGTTTAAAACTAATCTCTCTTTAGAAACATAGTGCAGTTTTTTTAATTTTTTTATTGGAGAAGATTTTAATTCAAGTCCAACTTCTTTAAAATCAGGTCCAGAGTTTGAATTTGGCTCATATAAAAAATAATACTTTTCTAAAATCTGACCAAAATTTCCTTTATTTTTTATTTTATCTGGCTCAAACTCCAATTTACATTTAAGTCTTAATGTTTGATGAATTAACTCTTTAGCATAAGCTAAAATAGAAGTTTTGCTGTATATATCATATGGAAGTTCTCTCATTGCTCCAACTCTTGCAGCAATTTTTCTCCAAGTCTCTCAACCACTCCTACAACTAAAGCATTTCCCATTAAAAATGCTCTTTTGCTATCACTTACACCAGCGGTATGATTGTCTGGGAACATATTTAATCTCTCTAGTTCAACAGGAGTTAATCTTCTATGCCTCCCATCAACACAAACAACATGTTTAAAGCGTGAGGCACTAGCTCCGCCTTCGCCAGTTATGATTGTTCTGGATGGTTTTTTTAAACAATCTGGAAAAGACATGCTTCCTTCACTATAAAGATATTTATGTCCTGTTGTCTTATTTACTCTCTCAATTGATTTTGAATTTTTATGATATTTCCACTTTTCTAGCTCTTCTTCACTTATATAGAACTCTTTTGATACATCTTTTTCATCTTGTAAAAAATCGCCAAGCGTACTAAAGCTTCCTTGATGTTCAGCTTTACATGTAGATGTATAATAGACTCCATCTATCATGTAGCCAGAGTCGTAAAAACTATTTTTATTAGGAGTGTTTTTATTAAAATTCTCTGTAATATCAACCAAGTCATCAGAGAGTTTTAAGGAGAATACATCATCTTTTTGAATCATCTTTATAGGAAATGTTTTGGCAAAAACTCCATCTTTATTTAGTAGCTCAAATGGTGTTTTTTGTTGCAAATTCAAATACGGTTTTGTCCCATTTTTGTATGCCATTATAAAAACTCTTTTTCTTCTTTGTGGCATCCCATAATCACTTGCATTTATAACTCTCCACTCAACCCCATAACCAAGAGAATTAAGCGATGAGAGGATAATTGCAAAATCTCTTCCTCTTTGAGCAGCAGGAGATTTTAAAAGCCTATCTACATTCTCAAGCAGAAGATATTTTGGAGCTTTTTCTTTTTTTTGCTCCAAAATTCTATATATCTCCCACCATAGAACACCTTTTTTACCAACAATTCCATGTGAATTTTTAAGTGTGCTTGCAACAGAGTAGTCTTGACATGGAAAACCGCCTACAAGTAAATCATGGTCTGGAATTTTAGAAACATCGACAGTAGAGATATCATTATTTGAGTGATTTTCATAACCAAATCTAGCACAATATATATCAGAAGCATGTTGCGTTTTTGTAGAGGGTTCCCACTGATTGCTCCAAACTACGTTATAAAACTTATTTTTAAAACTGGCTTTTTCTAATCCTAGTCTAAAACCGCCAACCCCTGCAAATAATTCAACTGTTCTTATAGACGATAATTGCGAAATTTGCATGTTCATAGTTAACTCATTCATGTTGTATGTAAATAAATTTGGTATCTTCATACTATCTTCCCCTAAAATTAATTAGGTTCTATAGTAATTGAAATTTAATAATTTTCTAAAAAATATGACAAATTGACATATTTTATTTTTATAAATTTGTTTATTTTACAAAATTATATCCAAACTTACTATTGATAACTTGAACTCTCTTTGTGTCACGCTTAAGACACCTTTTTATGTTACCATCTTGATTAATTTATTTTAAGGAATATATCATGCAAGACAAAATAGTTTTAGTGACAGGTGCTAACGGTGGGCTTGGGAATGCTTTTATAGAGGTTCTACTAGAGCAAAAAGCAAAAAAGATTTATGCGGCGGCGAGGGATATAAACTCACTTGCGCATTTAAAACATATAAGCAACATTGAACTTCTGGAGCTTGACATAACTGACATCTCTTCTGTAAAGGCGGCAAGAGAGAAGGCGAGCGATATAGATGTGCTTATCAATAATGCAGGTATTAACTCTGGCGCAAGAGTTTTTGATGGCGACTTTAGCGACATGGAAGTCAACTATAAAGGTACAGCAAACCTCTGTAAAAGCTACTTTGAGTATGCAAAAGAGCATAAGATGCAAATTATCAACATCTCCTCCATCGTCGCTCTTTGCAATCTCCCTATCATGGCAAAGTACTCCATATCAAAAAGTGCTCTACATTCCTTTACTCAAGCCTTAAGAGCGGAATTAAAAGCTTACGATAGTGAAGTTTATGAGGTTTTTGCTGGACCAATTGACACAAGACTAACAAAGGGAGTTGACATGCCAAAAGCAGACCCTATTGATGTGGCAAAGATGGTTATAAAAGATGTTAAAGAGGGTGTATTTGATATATTTCCAGATATTTTTGCCCAGATGGTAAGAGAGAGACTTGCAACTGATCCAAAAGGGGTAGAAGCAGATTTTACTAAGTCACTTGCGGGTTAAGGTTTAAGCCTTAACTCTCTTGTTTCTACCCTCTTCTTGTGCCTTATAAAGCTCGGCGCAGCCGCGTGAGAGTTCACGGATTTTTAGAATGTAGTTTTGTCTCTCAGTCTGGCTGATTGCTTTTCTGGCATCAAGAACATTAAAAGTGCTTGCTGCCATCATGCATAAGTCATATGCAGGCAAAGGAAGCTCTGCTTCTAACGCTCTTAGGCACTCTTTGCTTTTTGCTTCAAACTCCTTAAACAACATGTCAACATCCGCAACTTCAAAGTTATATTTTGAAAACTCTATTTCACCCTCTTTATGAACATCACGGTAGTAAGTTTTTCCATGCTCATTCTTACCCCAAACTATGTCAAATACAGTGTCCACACCCTGTAAGTACATCGCTAAACGCTCTGTTCCGTAAGTTATCTCAACTGCAACGGGGTTACACTCTATACCGCCGACTTGTTGAAAATATGTAAATTGCGTAACTTCCATACCATTTAGCCAAACTTCCCAACCAAGTCCCCAAGCACCGAGCGTCGGCGACTCCCAGTTATCTTCAACAAAACGAATATCATGATTTTTTACATCAAACCCTAAATACTCTAAAGATTTCAGGTAAAGCTCTTGAATATTATCTGGTGAGGGTTTTATCAGGGCTTGAAACTGGTAGTAGCTTCCAAGGCGATTTGGATTTTCTCCATATCTTCCATCAGTCGGACGGCGTGATGGTGCAACATAAGCAACAGACCATGGAGTGGAATCTAGTGAGCGCAAAAATGTAGCAGGATGAAAAGTTCCCGCTCCGGCAGTAATATCGTAGGGCTGCACGATGTTACACCCCTGTTTCATCCAAAATTCTTGTAGTTTTAGTAACATGGAGCTAAAAGTTATCATATTTACACCCTAATATTTTTTAATTTCGCAATTATATCAAAGCTATACTTTAAGTTTTTTTCTATTTACTTGATTGATTTTAAAATTTTAACTACAATACCTGCAGATATATAAAAGAGGAAAATATGGCACATATTAAACTACCGGAATTTGAAGAGATGACCCCTGCGATTCAAGACAGAGCACGTCCGATTTTAGAAAAAACAGGAAAACTCGGCGAAATATTTAAACTTATGGCGATGGATGAAAAGGTTTACTTTGCAACAGATATGATGATACAAAAATATCTGCTTGATGAGACTACGCTCTCGTATGACATTAAAGAGGCTATTGCTCTTTTAATCTCAAAAGAAAACGGATGCAAAATGTGTGTAGATGTCCATAAAGGCATTGCAAAGATGCTTGGACTCTCTGATGAAAAAATTGAAAAAATATTAAAGGGAGTTGATGCTATTGATACGGATGCAAAAGAGAAAGCTCTTTTAAACTTTTGCATCAGGGCTTCTCAAAAAGAGAGCTATAAAATACTCAAAGAGGAGATTGACGCACTAAAAGATTTGGGTTATAGTGACGTGCAGATTTTAGAAGCAGTTGCAATTACCGGATATTTTAACTATATCAATACATTATCAAATGTTTTTGGGCTTGGGGAATGATGTGAAATATTTTTTCATTATTTTATCTACTCTTTTTATAATGGCAAATGCACAAGAATACAAAGCGGTTTTTAACTGTAACGCAAAAGATATGCAGTATGTAGCAAGCCGTATGATTTTAGTTGAGAGAACAATGGACATGATTGAGAAAAACGGCGATACAACAAAATTTGCAATAACGATTCATGGAGGCTGCGCTCCAATAGTTTCAAAAAATTATGATGAAATAGTTCTTGACGAAAAGGATTTAGAGTCAATTAAAGCTTCTCAACAACAGCTCATAAAACTATCAGAAAAAGGTGTCGAAGTGGTTGTGTGCGCTATGAGCTTAAATGCAAATACGATTCCAAAAGAGGATGTTATTCCTGAGGTAAAAATATCACAAAACAGCTTTATAGATACGATAAGGTTTCAAAATAACGGCTACGCTTTGATGGTATTTGAGTAAATTTAAACGACTTTACAAATTATGTCGCCTACCTCTTTTTTTAGTGAGGTGGCAACAACTCCGCACTTCACTTTGAGCAAAAAACAGATATTATCTCTATGTGACGGGCTCATGCACTCATAATTTCCCATCCCTTTGCTTATAACCATATCTACACTATCAAAAAGCTCTTTGGAGTAACTACTTGCTCTATCATAAACAAATCCGGGGGTGTTGACTCCGCTGTCAACAAGCTCGCAAAGTTCATCAAACCCCGCCTCTTTTGCCTCTTTTATAGTAACGTCATTTATAATTGGATTTCCCCTTGTCATGTATGAGTATTTTACATTTGGGTATAGCTCTTGAAGCGTCTGTATAAACATATAGTCAAAGATATGTTCCCCTACATTGTCGCCTATTATCAAAACACTCTTTGCGCCACTTAGTTTCTCTTCAAATATAGCAAAATCATTGTGAGCAAACTCTGTATAAAATATCTCTCCTAGCTCCTCTTCAAGGTCAAATTCCACCTCTGCAGCGAGATCTATAACATTTCCTGCCACGGCTATTTTTGTAGCGGTTAAGAGTTTATCCATTGAGTTCTGGAGTTTTTCTTCTAAATGTGGAACAAAAGAGAGAGCTTTTTTTGTAGAGAGCTCCTTAACCTCATCATAAAGGTCAACTTTATTGGCAATTTGCGCCATCTTTTCATAAACGTAAGAGGCTATTTCAGGCGGAGTATCGTTGTAAGAGAAGTGTTTGCTCATCTTAGTAACAGTAGATGTAAGCTCGTTTGAGAGAGATTCGTCTGCATGTATGGCAGTTGCCACTTTAGCACTCTGGTTTATTATGCACTCTACACATGCCTCATTAATAGTCATTTAAAAGCTTACTTGTCTGTGTGTTCTTCTATGGCTTTATTCCACATTAGTTTATATTTTCTTCTCATAAATTCAACTTCTTGCTGTGAAAGTCTTAGCTGCTCTTGAAGTGTATGTATCGTTGTTCTATCTTCATCATAGAGCTCTTGAAGTGAAGAGAGCGCCTCTCTTAAAAACTCGTTTTCTACTCTTACCGCAGCAAGCGTCTCCTCTTTTGCATCAAGCACTTTTTCATGAAGGTTGATAATGGTACCTATTGTCTTTTCGACAAATTGAGGTTGCACTACCATCTCTTTTGTGTTATGAATAGAGAGTTCTTTAAGTTGAGCGGGAACTACTTCGCCGGCACCTTTTGAGGGGTCTATATATCGTATTCCATCTTCTACTTTTATCGTCAACTTGCCTCTGTCTGCTAAATCATCAATAGCCGATATATCCAAACCCGTAAGTTCCATGTACTCTTCGTCGCTCATCCACTTCATGTGTGCTCCTGTTACAAATTTTTAAGATAAAATTGTCTCTATCTCCATAGAATCCATTTCAACTTTTTTTGCTTTTGCGATGCGATCCTCTTTGAGTTTCACAGCTAACTCCTCATTATCAAGCGCTAAAATCTGCATAGCTAAATAAGCTGAGTTAATAGCTCCTGCTTTTCCGATTGCAACTGTAGCTACCGGCATTCCAGCAGGCATTTGAACAGTTGAAAGAAGCGCATCTATCCCACTAAGAGCGGAGGCACTCATAGGAACCCCAATAATAGGCTTTACCGTCTTAGAAGATAAAACACCTGCTAGATGCGCAGCCATACCAGCTGCCCCAATGAAAACTTGAGCGCCTTTTTTTTCGGCTGTTGCGATGTACTCTTTTGTTCTCTCAGGCGAGCGGTGCGCTGAAGATATTATCATCTCATACTCAACACCAAACGCCTCAAGCGTATCCGAACAAGATTTCATTACTTCATAATCGCTTTTTGACCCTATTATAATTGAAACAAATTTCATCTAATATCTTCCTTTTTTTGATTGGAGATTATAGCATAGCTTTTTAAATTATTTTTGATGTATAAAAAAGCTTATTTTCCTTTTGGATATGTTCCCATTTCAGGTGAAGAGGGGATTCTCAAAAAAGTGTACGGGGGAAGTTTTTTTGGAAGCTTTATAGGGTTTATGTTTCCACTATGCACCTCATCCCAAACTTTTTTATTTTCAGCTAAGAGCTGTTTTAGTTTTAAATAAACTCTTCCCTCACGCTCATAAATCGTACCTATCTCATTGTCAACTAATTCTATATCAGAGCTTAATGGAGCAACTATCTCTAGTTCATCTCCCGGAAGGGTTTTATACTTGCATAAAAAGTATGTACCCTCTTCGTTTACCACCCCGCTTACCTGATGCGTTCCAAGTTGCATTGTAAAATCGAGACTCTGAGTATCATGTTTTTCAAACGGTCTAGAGATTAGGTAAGCATCTGTATAGCCACGGTTTTGGAGAGATTGAAGTTCATATTGATACTTCTGTATATCATTCACACCGTTATAGTAGTCGTCGATCGCCATTCTGTAAGCTTTTGCCGTTACTGCGGCATAATAAGCTGTTTTTGTACGACCCTCAATTTTAATTGAGTCAACCGCACCGGTATCTAAAATCTCTTTTACATGTGAAGCGAGATTAAGGTCTTTTGAGTTCATGATATAAGTTCCGACTCCCTCATCCTCCTCAAGTCTAAAGAGTGTTCCCGTCTCAGGATTTGCAGCGTACATCTCATAAGGAAATCTACAATCATTTGCACATGAGCCACGATTTGGAACACGCCCACTTTGCAGAGTAGAGATAAGACATCTTCCACTATATGCAAAGCACATAGAACCGTGAACAAAAACTTCTAGTTCCAACTCAGGAAGTTCTTTTTTTATCTCAACTAAATCTTTAAGTGAAATTTCTCTTGCCGTTATTATGCGTGTTGCTCCCATATCATAATAGACTTTTGCATCAAGAACATTCATGACATTGGCTTGAGTCGAGAGGTGAAGAGGCATATCCGGTACAAGCTCATGGCAAAGTTTAAGCACCCCGGGTGTTGCGATTATAAAAGCATCCGGTTTTAATTCTGCCATTTTTAAAATATGTTTTTTTAAAAGGTTAAGTTGGGAGTTAAAAGGGAAGCCGTTTATTGTTGCATAAACTTTTTTATCTCTTGCATGTGCGTATGCGATTCCCTCTTCAAACTCCTCAAAACTAAACTCTTTGCCTGAACGAATGCGAAGAGAGAAGTGACTTACTCCCCCATATACTGCATCAGCACCAAAATCAATAGCAATTTTTAATTTTTCTAATGTTCCCGCAGGGGATAATAACTCAACTTTTTGCATCAACTGCCAAACTGTGCCAAAAGAGCTTCTATATCTTCATTTGAAGCCAATTCATTATGCGTATCTCCGACAATATGTTGTGCCGAAGAGACTCTTTTGTCATCATCTATTCTGCCTTCAAAAAGGGAGTTCATATAGTTAGAAAGTGCGCGCATAACATTGATAACACGTTCAATCTTCTGGCGATGAATATCCTGATACTGCATAATATCCATAACGCTCATTATCGATTCCCCGCTTGATTGAAGCGCTTCTAAAGTTTCTTTTGTTTCCTCTAGCGCTAGCGTATTCTTATGCAGTTGCTCCTCAAAAGCACTTACTTCAGGAAATTTTATATTGAGTGTCGTAAAGAGTTTAATGTTACTTCTTAACACTTCTATTATGCTTTTTAAATTTTCTTCCTTCTCCATAAGGTCATTGGAAACACTCTCTATTAAGTCAAAAATTTCGCTGGCTTTTTCTTCACTCTCTTTTGTTACATCATCAAGCTGATGCACCATTTTATTTTCTTTTGTTGCAGGAAGAGGCCAATGGTGCGCAGTATCAGTGCTATAGCCAAGAGGTTTGTCGGAGTCAGCTTCTGAGGACTCATCACTCTCCTCTTCTTCAAATTCTTCACTATCATTAACCAAGTCATCGCTTGAATTATCCTCTGGCAAAGATTCTAATTCTTCAATATCACCGCTCATTAAAGCATCTAGTTCTTCTTGAGTCATAAACAGCTCTCCCTTTAAAATTCGCTAAATTTAATTTTTAGCACTATAATATCATAAAATATATAAATCTGAGAATGGACATCATGATAGTTGACCTACATAACCACACAAAACTTTGCAACCATGCGGAGGGTGAAATATCCCAATATATCGAAAAAGCTATAGCGTCCAACATAAAATATTTCGGTTTTGCAGAGCATGCTCCAATGCATTTTGATGAAAAATACCGTATAAGTTTTGAGCAGATGCAAGAGTATGAAACAACTGTTCTTGAAGCAAAACAGAGATATAAAAGTGAGATAGAGATACTTTTAGGATATGAAGTTGATTATCTTAAAGGTTACATGGACAAAAGAGTCTTAGATGCAGATGTTGACTATCTCATAGGCTCTGTACACTTTATAGAGGAGTGGGGATTTGACAACCCTGAGTTTATTGGCACCTATGAGAACCAAGACATTGACCTTATTTGGCAAAAATATTTTGATGCCATAGAGGAGATGGCTAAAAGTAACCTCTTTGACATTGTCGGGCATTTGGATTTAATTAAAATTTTCAAATATATGCCAAATCGAGATATAAACGAAATAGCAAAAAATGCGCTTTTGGCAATTAAAGAAGCCGGTATGTCGGTTGAGATAAATGTCGCAGGATTTAGAAAGCCTATCGGGGAAGCGTATCCATCTCTGTCGCTCTTAAGGGAGATTAAAAAACTAGATATACCGATAACGTTTGCTTCAGATGCCCATAAACCTGAGCAAGTCAATCTCTACAGCGATGAAGCTACTCAAATGGCAAGAAGTGCAGGTTATAGCGAGTGTGTTCTTTACCGCAAAAGAAAAAAAGTGTTTATAAAATTTTAATAGATTTGTTATAAAGCAATTTTAAAGAGTTAGGCTTGTATAATGCAAAAACTTAAACTTAAAGAAGGATATTAAAATGGGAAAATATATAGAACTAACTAGCTCAGATTTTGAAGCAACACTAAGCGAAGGCGTTTCTTTAGTTGACTTTTGGGCACCTTGGTGTGGACCTTGCCGTATGATTGCTCCTGTAATTGAAGAGCTTGCTAATGACTACGATGGCAAAGCTAAAATATGTAAAGTAAATACTGATGAAGAGCAAGATATTGCTGTGAAATTCGGTATCCGTTCTATCCCTACAATCATGTTTTTTAAAGATGGCAAGATGGTAGATCAAGTTGTCGGAGCACAATCTAAAGCTGCTCTTGCTGAAAAAATAAACGCTCTTTTAGCGTAACTCAAGAGAAGAGAAACGTAGTGTCTGCTAGGGGCAAAAGCCTCTTTTCCCTATCTACTCTACTAGCCTCTTTCTTTGGCGCGGCTATGATAGCCGTTGCCTTTGCATACTTCAACTATAAATTCTCTGAATATAAATTTATCGACTTTAAAGAGTGGGTTTTTTATGAAAAGAAAGACATTTTTACACCAACTGCCGAGAAATATATAGTAATTTTTTACAGTTCCAAAATAGACAAAACAGCCGAACTTCTTGCAGATGTAGAGCTAAATCTCCCCATAATTGCCATTGATTACTATAACGAAGTCTATGAAAACAGTAAAAATACCACCTTTGTACGCTCAGGCACCAAAACATCTCTAAGCTTTATACAAAGATTTAATATATATGAAATTCCCTCTATTTTTTTTATCAAGAAAACAAAAGAGTCTCTTTATAAACAAGATAGTATGATACGAAAACTAGATAATTTAAATGAGTTATCTAAAGATGTAGATTTATTATAGTTTTATGCCTATCTTTAGTGACCACAGCGGTCAAAGCGGAGTAAAGAGACTTGTTTCTTTACGGGAATAATAAATATAATGATACGAAAACTAGATAATTTAAATGAGTTATCTAAAGATGTAGATTTATTATAGTTTTATGCCTATCTTTAGTGCCTTAGCGGCTAGCGTAGATACTTGGACTTGTTCAAGTATCGTTATATAAATTAAGGATAATAATTATGATACTTGATTGTGCAATTATTGGCGGCGGACCTGCTGGTCTTACGGCTGGATTATACGCAACACGCGGTGGTTTAGAAAATGTAGTTATGTTTGAAAAAGGTATGCCAGGTGGGCAAATTACTCAAAGCTCAGAGATAGAGAACTACCCTGGGGTAACAGGCGAAATCAGCGGAATGGATTTGATGATGCCATGGCCCCAGCAGTGCCAAAAATTTGGACTAAAACATGAGATGGTTGAAGTAAAACGCGTCAGCAAAGATGGCGATGTGTTTAAAATACTTAAAGAAGATGGCTCAATAGCAGAGGCGCATAGTGTTATAGTTTGCACTGGTTCTTCTCCAAGACGTGCAGGATTCGCAGGAGAGGATGAACTCTTTGGAAAAGGAGTGAGTACCTGTGCTACCTGTGATGGTTTTTTCTATAAAGCAAAAGAAGTCGCGGTAATAGGCGGCGGAGACACTGCTCTTGAAGAAGCTCTATATCTTGCCAAAATATGCTCTAAAGTTTATCTTATTCATAGACGTGACTCCTTTCGCTCTGCTCCAAATACAGTCAAAAGAGTAGAGAAAACCCAAAATATTGAACTAGTTTTAAACTCAACTCCAGAAGAAGTTTATGGCGATAATATGGGAGTTGTCGGCATCAAGGTAAAAAACAGTGCCGGAGAGATTCGCGATATTAAAGCACCTGGTGTTTTTGTTTTTGTCGGAAATGACGTAAATAATCAAACTCTTATCCAAGAAGATGGAAGCTTTCTGTGCGATGTAACCAAGCAGGGAGATATAATCGTTGATATAAGCATGAAGACATCAGTTAAAGGTCTTTTTGCAGCAGGCGATATGCGTATAGCTGCTCCAAAGCAGGTTGTTAGTGCTGCGGGCGATGGTGCTGTTGCGGCGCTTCAAGCAATATCGTATGTTGATGAGTTACTAAACCATTAAAATAAATTAAAGGAATACATTGTGATAAAAGTTGGAGTTTTTGGAGCAAACGGCAGGGTTGGGAAGCTTATTATCGATGATTTAAAAGAGACTGATGGTATAAGTTTGAGTTCTGTTTTTGTAAGAGATTCACTTAATTTTTCTATTGATCCTTCAGTATTGGTAAGCACAAATATAAAATCATTCCTAAATTGCTGTGATATCGTTATAGACTTCTCTCTTCCTGAGGCTTGCGAGACTCTTCTTGAAGCGTCTCTTCAAACACCAAAGCCTTTAGTAATAGGAACAACAGGATTAAATGCGCATCAACTCAATCTTTTAAAGCAAGCAAGTGAGATTATGCCTGTCCTTTATGCCACAAACATGTCTTTGGGAGTAGCACTTTTAAATAAGCTTGTCTATCAAGCTGCTGCTGCACTTGAGGGATTTGATATTGAGATAGCAGAGATGCATCATAGGCATAAAAAGGATGCTCCTAGCGGGACAGCTCTTACTCTTGGAGAATCATGTGCACGTGGGCGTGGAGTAGACCTTAAAAATGTCCGCATAAGCGGCAGAGACGGAAACATCGGAGAGAGAAGCAAAGATGAAATCGCTGTAATGGCACTTCGAGGCGGAGATATTGTCGGTCGTCATACCGTCGGTTTTTACAACGACGGCGAATTTATAGAGTTAAACCACACAGCAACATCAAGAAACACCTTTAGCAAAGGCGCTATAAAGGCAGCATCTTGGTTGGTAAACAAAGAAGCAGGACTTTACTCTATAAGTGACTGTTTAGAGCTATAAAGTCAAATTTAATTTGGTTTTAGTATAATCCCGTTAAATATTCTCGAGGAGAAAACGTGCTAGAAAATATGAATGAAAAATGCGCAGTTGTAGGAATCTACGGTAACAAAGAAGCTTCAAGACTGGCTTATTTTTCACTGCATGCACTTCAGCATCGTGGGCAAGAAGCAGCCGGAATAAGCTCCTCAAACGGAACAAAACTTCAAACAATAAAAAAACGTGGTTTAGTTATGCGGGTGTTTGACGAGAAAAAACTAGAAACCCTAAAAGGTTCAAGTGCAATCGGTCACACACGCTACTCAACTGCGGGAGATGACTCAATCCTTGATGCTCAGCCTGTATTTGCAAGATACGATTTGGGCGAGATGGCAATCGTTCACAACGGAAACTTCACAAATGCAGAGGAGATTCGTACAAAACTTATCGATAAAGGTGCGATTTTTCAAACCTTTATGGATACAGAAAACCTTATTCACCTCATAGCAAAGAGTGAAAAAAGAAAACTTCTTGATAGAATTATAGATGCTGTGCAGAGAATAGAGGGTGCATTTTCGCTTGTCTTTTTAAGCAGAACAAAAATGTTTGCAATGCGTGACAGACATGGTTTTCGTCCTCTAAGCCTTGGAAAACTTCCCGGAGGCGGCTATATTGTTGCGAGTGAAACTTGTGCCTTTGATCTTGTCGGTGCCGAATTTATAAGAGATGTAGAGCCAGGCGAACTTCTCATATTTAGCGAGGGCGAAGAGCCAAGAAGCATCAAGGTTTTTGAACCTACCCCAAAACACTGCATCTTTGAGTATGTCTATTTTTCAAGACCTGACTCAAAAGTATTTGGACAGAGTGTTTATCAGACTAGAAAAAATATGGGTATAGAGTTGGCACATATCAAGCCTGTTGAGGCTGATATGGTCATCCCTGTTCCAGACGGTGGAGTTCCTGCGGCTATAGGTTATGCTCAAGAGAGCGGAATCCCTTATGAGATGGGAATTATGCGAAATCACTATATAGGGCGAACCTTTATTGAGCCGACACAAGAGATGCGAGACCTTAAGGTCAAGATGAAACTCTCCCCTATGACTGATATAATTAAAGGCAAAAGAGTGATTGTCGTTGATGACTCAATAGTGCGCGGAACAACTTCAAAAAGAATCGTAAGAATGTTAAAGGAGGCAGGTGCGCGTGAAGTTCACATGAGAGTATCATCTCCTCCGACAACCGACCCATGTTTTTACGGCGTGGACACACCTGACAAGGATAAACTAATCGCCGCAAATATGTCACTAGATGATATATGCAAGTTTATTGAAGCGGATTCATTGGCATATCTTGATGAAGCATCGCTTCTTAGAAGTGTTAATTCAAAAACAGATAACTACTGCACAGCCTGTTTTACCGGAAAATACATCGTTTAATGAAGCAAGTCTATACCTTTGGCAACTACTTAAAGGCTAAGTTTGGTTGCAAAGTTTATAAAGTCGGTATCAATATATCTGGATTTACATGTCCAAATATTGATGGAACAGTAGCCAAAGGCGGATGTACCTTTTGCGAAAATGACTCCTTTAGCGCAAGCACCGGAGAAACTCAAGAGTTAAAAGGTTTTTACCTTAACCTAAACTCAAAAACAAATCCAAACCTTGATAAGCAGTTAGCTCAGCTAGAGATGCAATTTAACACAATCAGCAAAAGACAGCATCAAGAGTATGGTGCGAAGAAGTTTCTAGCCTATTTTCAATCCTTTACAAACACCTATGCCCCGTTTGAAACACTAAAAGCTCTCTATGACAAAGCTCTCTCTTTTGATGATGTTGTAGGACTCAGCATAGGTACTCGCTCTGATAGTATAACAGAGCAGACACTTGATTATCTAGCTAAACTAGGCGAAGAAAAAGAGATTTGGATAGAGTTTGGGATTCAGTCTGTTTATGATGAGACTCTGCAAAAAATTAACCGCGGGCATGACAGCGCAAATGTCAAAGAGTGGATTTTAAAAGCAAAAAACAGAGGACTAAATGTTTGCGGACATCTAATATTTGGTCTTCCAGGTGAGTCAAAGGAGATGATGCTTCAAACCGCAAAAGAGGCTTATAACTGGGGGATAGACTCTGTAAAATATCATCCGCTTTATGTAGTAAAGAAGACGGCACTTGCAAATGATTTTATAAGAGGAAAATTTACGCCAATTACAGAAGATGAATATTTAGATATTTTAGTAGAAGCGATAAAAATGAAGCC
>NZ_JALNZY010000046.1 GCF_023229105.1 Sulfurimonas sp. | reverse complement strand
ATTTTATCGTCTCTCAAGTCTCAGAGATAAATACAATCTCTTCTAATAACGCAAGAAATGTAGAAGAAATTGCAGCGGCAGCAGAGCATCTTAACTCTATGACGGATGAGCTTCATGCGAAGCTAGAGACTTTTAGGACGTAATATAACTCATAGTTATCTAAATTTAGCGCATTAATCGCTCAAAACTCACTCTAAATGGAGTTTTCTCACGGTTACAAGGATTGACAAATCTAATAAATTTACCTAGAATATTAAGAAACAAGAGATTATTTAAAAATGCGCATATATAAGAAATATCGACTATGAAGCTAGATTTAAAATCAAAATTACTATTATTATCCGTAGCTACGATATCTTTTATCTTGGTGCTCTCATTTATGCTTTTATCTAGAGCATATGATGAGAGAGAAAATCTTCAAGAGACAAAAAATCGTATTATAGAAGCAGATGCACTCTCTGGGGTTATCCATGTTTTACAGATAGAAAGAGGGCTTACCGTCGGACTTATTGCAAGTAACAACACAAATGAAGAAGATGACAGGCTTTTACTTGCCATGAGTAACTCGGACAAAGTGATAAACAATGCTATGATTCTATTTGCACACATGAAAAACACCGACAATACCATTATAAATCTCTTAAGCGATTTAAAATCCAACAGAAAAAGCATTCATCTACTTCACTTATCTGCTTTTGATGCAAAAAATTACTATACAAAAAAAATATCCACCCTTTTAAATCTAACAAGAACTTTTCCCTTGATGATGAATGACAAAGATAATAGAAATCTTATTCAAGCATATACGCATCTCTCTTTTGCAAAAGAGTCTTTAGGACAAATTAGGGCAAACCTGTATGAAGCCTTTACTCTCTCTTTGTTTTCAAATGACACACTTATCTCTTTTGCAGGTCAATTAGAGATATATAATAGCAATAGCATGATTTTTCGCACAACTGCGCCAAATGATATCGTTGCTTTTTTTGATACTAAAATTAATCAGGAAGTATCTTTAGAGGTTTTTAAGATTATAGAAAAAGCAAAGCTAGGGAGTGTAACAAACATAAAAGCCTCTGAGTGGCTTGATAAATCTACCCAAACCATTAATCTTCTCAAGGAGGTAGAAGATAAACTTTTTTTAAGAGCAAGAAGTATGATTGAGGATAAAACAGAGATGCTTTTTTATAAAATTGTCTTCCTTATTTTATTTTTAACTATCTCCATCGGCACACTGATTATGTTGATGCTTTTAGAAATAAAGGAGATTCTCTTTTCAAATAAAAATCTCATAGACAAACATAGTGATTCGCTTTTACTCTTAGAGCAGTATAAATCAGCCGTTGATGAAAATTTTATAGTTACAAAAACAGACGAAAAAGGTTTTATTACCTACGCAAATGAAGCTTTTTGCAAAATCAGCGGCTACACAAAAAATGAATTGATTGGAAAGTCGAGCAATATTACAAGGCATCAGGATATGCCAAAGGAGACCTTTAAAGAGCTGTGGCACACCATAAAATATCTCAAACAGACATGGTCGGGCGAAATTCAAAATATCAGTAAAAACAAAAATTCCTTCTGGGTCAAAGCCTTTATAAAACCGATTCTAGGTAGAGATGGAAACATTATAGAGTATATAGGGATAAGAACAAACATAACAGAGATTAAAGAGGCTTCTGCTAGGGATTTTTTAACCGGTTACGGAAACAGAACAAAACTCCAAGATGATATAAAGCAGCTTGAAAATCTGTCACTTGCAATTTTTAATCTTGACAACTTTAGGCAAATAAACGATTTTTACGGTCATGATTTTGGAAACAATGTCATCAAAGCTGTTGCAGATAAAATATATCAACTAATTATGCTTGATAGAAACATAAAATTTTACAGACTCCAAGGAGATGAGTTTGTTATTTTAGCCGGTGGGTATTCTAAGCATCTTTTTGAGGGGCTTGTTCAAAAAATCCTTAAAATGGTACAAGAGAGTATAAAAATAGATGAGGAGCATATCGTGCCTTCTTGCAGCTGCGGCATCTCCTATGAAGAGGAGAAGGGCAAACTGTTATCTACTGCGAACATGGCGCTTAAACTCGCTAAGAGAAGCAACAGCAACTATCTTGTTTATGATGATGAGATTTCTTTAAGCAAAGAGTATGAAAGCAACATTACATGGAGTAAAAAACTCTCTTTTGCAATTGCACAAAACAACATAGTAACTTATTATCAGCCTATCGTAAACAATGCAAATTTGAAGTATGAAAAGTATGAGTGCCTAGTTAGGATGATTGATGAAAATAAAGTAATCTCTCCTTTTTTCTTTTTAGATATTGCGAAACAGACAAGGCAATATTTCAACATTACAAAAACAGTTCTTTTTCAAGCTTTTGAAATGTTTAAAGAGAGTGACGCGGAGTTCTCTGTCAATCTCTCCATCATTGATATGATTGAAGAGCAGATGTTTGAATATATTTTATTGATGCTGCAGAAGTACAATTTAGGCTCCAGGGTAGTTTTTGAAATTGTTGAATCGGAGTACATTGAAAATTTTCAAGGTGCTATAAATTTTATAAATGAAGTAAAAAAATATGGCTGCAAAATAGCAATAGATGATTTTGGCACGGGATACAGCAACTTTGAGTATCTTATACGACTAAAAGCGGATTATCTCAAAATAGACGGCTCCTTGATAAAAAATATAGACAAAGACAAAAATGCTTATCTTGTTGTATCTACTATAGTTGATTTTGCTAAGAAGCTTAAGATGAAAACTATTGCAGAGTTTGTTGAAAATGAAGAGATTTTTAAAATAGTCAAGGAACTAGATATCGACTATTCACAGGGTTACTATTTTAGTTCCCCCAAAAAAAACCTTTCATAGGTGCTTACTTGAGTGCAACCGTTCCCAAAAAAATAGTTATTATAGGTGCATCAACTGGTGGACCGGGGCAGATAGAAAAAATAATCCGCTCGCTTCCTATACTCAACAACACAACAGTGATTATTGCTCAGCATATGTCTCTTGAATTTATACCCAGCTTTGCAAAAAGGCTCCAAAGCCTTAGCACAAATAGTATTATTATGGCAAAGGACAATGATGCCATAGAGAGTACAAAAATATATCTTTGCCATGGAAGCACCTCTGTTTCAATGGATAAAGATAGACTTCTCTTTAGTATCGAGCCATCGCAAAACCATAAATATAATCCCGATATCAATACTATCTTTAACTCCCTAGCTTACTATACAAAAAATATTGAGATACTAGGTGTTATACTTACGGGAATTGGAGACGATGGCGTCGAGGGGTGTAAACAACTCTCCCTTAGAGGAGCTAAAACAATTACCCAAGATAGTCAAAGCGCTATAGTGGATGGCATGCCAAGTAGAGCAAGAAAAGAGATAGAGGGTATCGAAATAGGAGATACTCTTTATATCAAAAATAAAATTGTGGAGTTTTGTAGCTAATGTTTAGTTTTTTTAAAAAAAGAGGCAACGTAGAGAGTGAACATATTCAAAACATAGTTGAAGATTACACAAATATAATACCCATAGCGGAGTATTTTAAAAGTGAAACAGGAGTAACCTTTGACAAGCAAATCTCAATTTTACAAAATAAAGTAACTACATTTTGCAAACAAAGAAATATATACTCATTTTTAGAGCTTCTTAAACTAATAGAGCATAACAGGGAGTTAAAACAAGCTCTCATAGATACTCTCACAACAAATGAAACATTTTTTTATAGAGAGTTTAAGCAGATACAAGAGCTAGTAGGGCTTGTAAAAGATGCGGCTAAAGAGGTAACTATTTTATGCGCTCCATCTGCCACAGGAGAGGAGCCGTATGGGATTGCTATTGCGTTGCTTGAGGCAGGCGTGGCGCATAATCGTTTTCATATTACAGGCATAGATATCAACCATGATGCCACAAGCAAAGCTAAAGATGCCATTTATAAAGCAAGAAATATGCGTAATCTAACTCCCGAAATAATTGAAAAATATTTTCTCAAAGATGATTCTGTGTATATTTTAAAAGAGAGTGTTAAATCGCAAGTCACCTTTAAAGTCCTCAACCTATTTGATCCCTCATTTATAACAATTGGAAAATTTGACTTTATATTTTCAAGAAATATGCTCATCTACTTTGATAAAGAGACAAAAAACAGGGCAAAAGAGATTTTAGAGAGTTTAAGAAAAAATCCAAATCAAGAAATTTTTTTCGGTCACGCAGACCTATTTTAAAAAAAAAGAAAAAGTTTTAGATTTGGTGTAGATTGTGCAAAACTAGCCCGATTGCGTACTGTAGTACGCCGAGCGGGCTAGTTTTGTGCAAGATGCGCCGAAGATAAACGCTTTTTAAACGCGAGCCTCTTCGCGGCGTTGCAAGTACGCCCATTTTTCATCTACTCTCTCTTGCCACTCTTTAATTAGGTACTTATACTCATCTTTAAAAAGATGCTTAAAGCGTCCTTGAGCTGCTAAGTATTCCTCAACAGGAACAATGTTTTTAGGTCTATATGTAATATTTAATTCATGTCCATCGATTATCTCATATAGTGGAAACACTAAAGAGTCAGTCGCTAAATCAGCTATATTCATAGTATCTTTAGGGTCGAACTTCCACTCTGTTGTACATGGCGAAACAGCATTTATAAATACCGGTCCCTCAACTGCAAAACCGTGTTGAATCTTCTTCACCATATCTTTCCATTTATTTGGAGCAACTTGTGCAACATATGGAATATTGTGAGCAGCCATAATTGAAACGATATCTTTTTTATTTCTTTTTTCTCCATAGCTAACACGACCTGCCGGTGATGTTGTAGCAGAGGATCCTATAGGAGTAGAGGAAGATCTCTGACCCCCTGTATTTGCATAGACTTCATTATCTAGTACGATATGCATAATGTTATGCCCACGTTCCATACATCCTGATATCCATTGAAAACCGATATCATACGAAGCCCCGTCTCCTGCAAAAGAGACAAATTTAGGGTTGCGATCTGGTTGCTTTAAGCGTCCTTTTTTCTTTAACGCTTTATACATGCTCTCAGCACCTGCCACTGCAGTTGAGCTATTTTCAAACCCGATATGAATCCAAGATGCATCCCATGAGGTGTATGGGTAAACCGCCGTACAAACCTCCAAACATCCTGTAGATGCTGAAAGTATTAAGTCATCATTCGTAGCATTTAATACTTCACGAACGATAATCGAGTGTGCACAACCAGGGCATAAAAGATTAGCTCCCTCAAAACGGTCAGCCGATGTCGAAAACTCTTTTAAGTTTTTTATTTTTTTCATTTCACTCATAGTTTTCTCCTTATAAATACGCTAATTTCGGTCCGCGAACACCGATAAATTGTTGTAATTGTGTAGTTATTTTACCGGCATCTGCATTTGCTTGAAGTTCTTTAAAAAGAGCTACTAAATGAGCTTTTGTTAAATCACGCCCGCCTAGTCCATAAACATATCCTGAAAGAAGCGCTTTTGAGTCTGTATTAAAGAGTGCTCCTGCTATTTCATTGAAAAGCATTCCCGCTGCACCATTTGGAGATGAACGATCAAGTGCTGCTATTGCTTTTATATCTTTTAGTGCTTCAATAATTTCAAAAAACGGAATTGGTCTTAATACTCTAATTCCAACCACGCCGGCTTTAATACCATTTGCTCTCATCTCTGATGCTACTTCACGAGCAGTCTCAACCGAGCTCCCCATACAAACAACACAGATATCAGCATCATCCATATCATACTTTTCAACAAGATTATATTTGCGACCGCTAATTTTTTCAAAATCTGCAAACACCTCTTTGATTTTTGGTAAAACTTTTACCATCAAGTCGTTATGTTGACGTGCTTTATGTTCAAAATGCCAATCTTCTTCTGTTTGTACACCATGCGTTACAGGATGCTCAAAATCGAGCATGTCGTTCATAGGCTTAAACTCACCAACAAAAGCATAAGCAGCATCATCGGATAACGGCTTTAAGCCTTGTGCTGTATGCGAGGTTAAGAATCCATCCTGATTTACCATTGCCGGAAGTCTAATATCGTGATCTTCTGCTACTTTAAAAGCAATAAGATTTAAATCATATGCTTCTTGCGGAGAGTATGCATCAAATTGTATCCAGCCACTATCACGACCTAGATACATGTCTGAGTGATCGCCGTTAACATTAAGCGGTGATGCAAGTGCACGATTTACTAAATTCAAAACAATTGGAAGTCTCATTCCAGATGCTTGATAAAGAGTTTCAACCATCAGTGCAAAACCTTGAGATGAAGTTGCAGTAGCAACGCGTCCACCTGCAGCAGCAGCGCCGATACATCCACTCATAGCAGCATGCTCAGACTCAACCATTACAAATTCGCCCTCAATATAGCCATCAGCTAAAAACTGTGCATACCCTTCAACAATAGGAGTTGAGGGTGTAATCGGATATGCTGCAACAACATCAATTTGAGCCTGTCTCATTGCTTGAGCAGCAGCAAAATTTCCATCCCATACTTCGATATCTCTTAATTCCATTTTATCAAATGCCATTATGCTTCTTCCTCATCTTTTTTAGGCCACGAAGCTATCTCTGTCTCTTCGTCTGCTTGTTCTGGGAACATTAGAAGTGATTTTGGGTTTGTAGGACAAACCTCAACACAAATTCCACACCCTTTACAGTGGTCCATATCTACGCCGATTAATTTTTTATCTCTTGAGATTATTGAAACGTCCGGACAATATACCCAGCAAAATTGACAATCAATACAGTAATCTTTGTTAAATATCGGCTTAATCAATCTCCAATCGGCAACACTCGCAGTATAAGAACTATTTTGTGAATATGCACGATCTTCTTGTCGCGTTGCTGCTATATCGTCTATCTTCCCGTCGAATGTACGAAGCATAGCTCCGATTTCAAACTCATCCCATCCTTTTTTTGCCATCATAAGCCCCTTACTTTACTTCATCATAAGCTCGCTGAATTGCAACCATATTTGCATCAACAATCTTTTGTGGTAATTTTTCGAGTATTCTTTTCATGCTATTTTTAAAAAACTCGATATCATACATTCCTGAAATTTTCATAAATGCCCCTAGCATCGGTGTATTTGGAATAGGACGACCGATAGTTTCATTTGCAATTGTTATACAATCAACAGTATAAACATCCTTGCCTTGCAACTTCGGCTGAGCTTGAAGCAGTTCCTCTTTGCTTAAATGAGTAGTAATTATATATTTTGTAGTATCTTTGTGATTTACCGTAACGTCAGTTGTTATCGCCAAAGCAGGGTCAATAACAAAAACGTAATCAGGCATCATATATTTTTCATGATTCATAATTGTCTTATCATCTACACGGTTATAGGCAGTCATTGCAGCTCCACGTTTTGCAGATCCATAAAATGCAAACGCCTGCACCTCTTTACCAGTAGTAGAAATAACATCGGCCAAACCTTTAGCGCCGGTAACAGCCCCTTGTCCGGCACGACTATGCCATCTAATTTCTAGCATATACTCTCCCTTTTAATTAATATACAAAAACCATCTATTCTGTTTTACCCTTATTTTAGACAAGTTGCTCTTAAATACAGCTTGACAGTTTATTCTTTTTTAAGAACTAAGAAAAGTGTGTTATTTTTTCCTCTTTTGCAAGTACACAGCGGCTTCTAGAGCATCATTAAGTATAACATTTGTGAACATTTTTAATGTTTGGGCCTTGTCATAACCACTCAAAACTCCAATAGAATTTACATTTGCGCCTTGAGCTGCTATGAGATCTAATTTTGTATCTCCAATCATCCATATCTCTTTATTTTTAGTATCTAATTTCTCCAAAGCTTTCATTATAGGCTCCGCATGTGGTTTTGGATTTACAACATCTTCTCTGCCGATGAGAACATCAAAGTGATGCATGATATTAAAATGCTCCATTAACACTTTGGAGTATTCTCCTGTTTTTGTAGTTACTATTCCAAGCGTAGCAAACTCTTTTGCCAACTCTACAGCCTCTTTTGCATTTTTCAAAAGCTGGGTTTTTTGCGTTGAGATATCTCTGTAATGTTCTTTGTATGTCGTAATAATCTCGGAAATTAAACTCTTCTCAACTCCCAAATTTTCATACATGATATCAAGCGGATACCCTATGAGTGACTTTATCTCTTCATCCTCTTTTCTTAAGAGTTTATGCAAATCAAAAGAGTGGTGAAACGACTCTAAAATTGCCTCTGTAGAGTCAATCAATGTGCCGTCTAAATCAAATAATATTATCAAATTATTTCTCCCATTTTATGTAGTTATGCCAAATTCCGCTGGGAGCTGGTTCTATGTTTTTTATCTCTTTGTTAAGTGTTGTAATTGCGTTTGGAATATATAAAAAAAGATACGGATTTTCATCTGTTATAATCTTAAACATCTCTCTCCACATAACTGATAGTTTTTCGCCGTCGATTATGCTCTGAGAATCCTCAATCATTTTATTTATTTTGAGGTTGTGATACCCTACGAGGTTAAATCCCCCCTGTTTATCGTTGTCGCTATGCCAAAACATATAGGGGTCGGGTGTAGGGGAGAGTCCCCATCCAAGCAGCACACTCTCAAACTTATGTGGGAAAACTACCATATTTAAAAAGGCTTGCCACTCCATAACGCGAAGTGTTACAATCACACCCGATTTTTTAAGCTGATGCTGAAGTATCTGAGCAGCATAAGGTCTTATCTCGCTAGCATTTGAGGTTACTATCTCAAAGGTAAAGGGATTAGCTTCGTCGTATCCCACCTCCTTTAAAAGTTCTTTCGCCTTTTGTATATTTTGCGTTGGTGCTTTAACGCTCTCATTAAATGCTTTTGTTCCCGGCAAAAAAGGTCCTGTGCAAACCTTTGCATGACCAAAAAAAAGAATATCTACTAGCTCTTTTCTGTCAATCGCCAAGGAGAGCGCCTCTCTTACTTTTGGATTTTGAAACTTCTCTAAGCGCAGATTGAACCCTAGGTAGGTATAGGATTGTGAGATATTTTCATAGATATTAAATTTTTTAAAAAAATCACTACTTAGCTGTTTTTCATACTGCATAGGCTCTATGCTTCCAACATCTAAAGCGGAGGATTTTAGCATCAAAAAGCGCGTCATGGGGTCAGCTATAACATGAAACGAAATCGTATCAATCTTTGCCCTGCCCTCAAAATACTCATCATATGCTTTAAGAATAATATTTTTTGAGTGCTCAAGCTGGTAAAGTTTATATGCACCCGTACCTATGGGATTTGTATTAAAAGAGGAGTTCATCAAATTTTGCTCATCTCTTAAAATATGCTCCGGTAAAATACCCATCATCCATGTCTCTAATGCTTTAAAGTATGGTTGCTTATATTTTACTCTTACACTCCATGTATCAACCGCTTCAACACTCTCAACAAAACGAAAATTAGAGCTATAAGGGGAGCTTATTTTCGATGATATAAGAACCTCATAGGTAAATAGGACATCCTTTGAAGTAAAGTCTTTTCCATCATGCCACTTTACATTTTTACGGAGTTTAAAAAGGAGTGTTTTTTCATCTTCAAAAGTAAACTCCTCTGCCAAATCTCCTATGATTGTTGATAAATCTTTATCGTACTTTACAAGTCCGTTAAATAAAAAACCGGTAATCTCTGAAGAGCTTGAATCGGTTGCGAGTATGGGATTGAGCCGTGAGGGATTAGCCGATGTTGCTAAATGAAGCGTTGAAGCAAAAAGATTAAGTGATAAAATCAGAAACAGTAAACAGCGCAAAATGCCTCTTTTTTTGAGCGATTATACCAAAGTAAAATAGAAGAAAATGTTAATGAAAAGTTTAAAGGAGATTTCTCCGGCGCAAGAAGCACCGAAAAAAAGGTTTTTGTAGCGATTAACGCTTAGAGAATTGGCGAGAACGACGTGCTTTACGCTTGCCTGGCTTCTTACGTTCAACAATACGTGAATCACGAGTCATCATACCCTCAGGTTTTAGTATAGCTTTTAACTCTGGGTTAAATTTTACTAATGCACGAGAGATACCATGACGAAGTGCGTCAGCTTGACCACCGAAACCACCACCTAAAGTAGTTGCTACGATATCAACAGACGTATCTTGTTTTGTTAGTGCAAGAGGTTGCTTAACACGAAGTTTTTTAGCCTCTAATCCACCTAACCATGCATCTAATGAAAGACCGTTGATGCTTATATTTCCGCTACCTGGAGTTAACCATACTTTTGCTATTGACGCTTTACGACGTCCTGTTGCATATATTTTTGCCATCTGGTTTCCTTACTTAGCTAATTGTGCAGTGTGAGGATGTTCAGCACCTGCATAAATTTTTAATTTTTTAATCATTTTAGCACCAAGCTTAGTTTTAGGAAGCATACCACGAGTAGCCAATTTGTAAAGCTTCTCAGGATTTTTTTCTAAAAGTTCAGTCATTTTTGTGCTTTTTACACTACCAAAGTAGCCAGAGTATGAAAAATACTCTTTGTTAGCAATTTTGCCAAGGCCGTTAAATTTTGCTTTAGAAGCATTAACTATAACAACAAAATCACCACAGTCAATATTTGGAGTAAAACACGGCTTGTTTTTACCACGAAGTATAGTTGCTACTTCAGTGATTATACGACCAAAAGTTTTACCTTCAGCATCAATCAAAACCCATTTTTGATCAATTTGTTCAGGAGTTGCAATTTTTGTGAATTTCATTCTTGAACCTTTCAAGTAATTTTCTTAACATCAACATTTAAAAATGCCCATTTAATTGGCGAAAGTATATCTTTTTAACCTTATAAGTAACTTAATTTATGGTTTTTTTAAGGTTCAATGAACCTGCTTGCTTATCTTTATTTTTCTAACTACTGTTAAATTTTAGAAATTTTCAATATTTAAACGATATAATAATTATCGTATTAATAAATTATATCAAAGAGTAAAATAAATGAGTATTAATCCTCTATTTAAAAAGATTTTAACTGTTTTGGCGTTGCTTTTTTTTGTAAATGTACATGCGGCTGAGAATCAAAGGGTTGTAGATGAGTTAAACTCTCCTATGCCAGAGATTCCATTAAAACAATCCCTGGGTGATAGAGTATATAATGACGCTATAACCTCTGGAGAGTATAACTATGTCGGTAACGCTAAGTGTCGCCTGTGCCATAGAAACTTCTTTTTAGGCAGAAAGAAAGATCCGCATGACCATGCGATGGAGAGTCTGGTATTATCTGGAAATGAAAAAAACTCTCATTGTCTCATGTGTCACTCCACAGGACATCTTGTTCCGAGTGGCTTTGTTGATATGGAAAAAACTCCAAGGCTTGCTAATGTTCAATGCGAGGGGTGTCATGGTCCTGGCAATGTTCATATAGCATTGGCAAAAGTTAATGCCAAAAATGAAGTTAAAAAGTTTGCGGGAGGCGGCTTTCTTGCAGGAGTAGATAACCCAAAGATACTTGTAAACATGTGCAAAAGCTGTCATACTCAGCGCTGGGACAGATCATATCATGATTTTGAAAAAGCGTATAATAGCTATAAAAATGCTGCTCCAAATTCAGGGAACTAATGATTTCCTTTATTAAAAAATATACGGTTCCCATAATACTCTTCTCTTTAGTTGTCGGGATAGCTTATCTATCTTATTACAACTATAAGACACAGAAAAATCTTCTGCTTACACAGCTTCACAATAACTCGCTTAATGTTGCTAGTTCAGTCTCCTCGGCAATAGAGCGTTTTCATGATATTAAATCTACCATTAATCTTCAAAAGCTAGTAAATGACGTCTCTTTTGGCTTGGAAATATTTGAGTTTAGATACATTGAGCCAGACGGTACAATCAGAAACTCAATGTTTAAAGATGAGATAGGAAAAATTTTATCATCAGAGAGTTTTATTGATGCAACAAAAGACAATCGCAAGTTAAACACATTCTTTTTTGAAGTTCGTGATTTTGTAAATGTTATGTCAATCTATTATCCCATACACCTAGGCAACAAACTTGTCGGGATTATTGATTTAGCCGTTGATATATCAGAGTATAATCTGCAAAACGGCTCACCTGATAATTTTTCCATTCTCAGAAGAGAGGTTGATGTTCAAAACCTGCTAAAATCTATGGACGGCTCTATAACAAACAGCCTGGCGATACTTACAAAAATAAATATAAATGATTTCTTACATGCTTATATCAAATCAGCAAAAAATATTATACAAATATCTATTATAGATGAACATGACAATGTTTTTGCCAGCAGCGATAGTCGGCTTGTTTCAACAAAGATAAAAGATAGAGATACTTTTGAGTCAAATATGGTAGAGATTGATGGGAAGTTAAGATACCGCACCATGATTGATTCACATATGCATGAAAACAATGAAAAGATGAAACTCTTATTGCTCATTGATGCGACAACCTATATAAGCCATGAAAATAGGCTCTTTACGACGGCTACCGTAACTGCGATAATTGCCCTGCTCTTTGCACTTTTGACTTCAAGACTAATTTACTTCTCGGCGATTGAGCAGTCCAGAACAGAAAAAGAGCGCTTAGAACACCTAGTCAAACAGCGAACAAAAGAGATAGAGCTCTTAAGTAAAATTGATTCTCTAACGGGGCTTTGGAACAGACGTTATCTGGAGGAGAGCCTTGAGACTGAGTTTAAAAGAGCAAAACGATACGATAAAGAACTATCCATTATGATTATAGACCTTGACCACTTCAAACATGTTAACGATACCTACGGACACATGGCTGGAGACGAAGTGCTAAGACAAGTTAGTGCTAGAATTAAAAAGTGCCAAAGGGAGACGGACTTTATTGGGCGTTATGGCGGAGAAGAGATTGTAATTATACTGCCTGAGACTGATTTGCACACAGCAGTAAAAGTTGCTGATTCTGTAAGAAAAAGTATTGAACAAAAACCCATAGAGTTTGAAAAGCAAAATATAAGCCTAACAACAAGTATAGGTGTTAACAGTATGCGCAAAGAGCATGAAAGTTATGCAACAATGTTTTCAGAGGTGGATGAAGCTCTCTATAATGCTAAAAAACTCGGACGAAACAGGGTAGAGGTTTTTTAAGAGGACCTTCTCTAGATTTTGGTAATTTTAATGCCATCTGCCAATAGATAACAGATATAGCCCTCTGCATCATCGCCGGTTATCTCTTTTATTGCCTTAACATATGAGCCTATCTGCTTTAAATGCTCTTGCTGATGGGAGATTGCGCTTTTATAATCAATAATGTTCCATTTTGCAGAATCTATTTTTACTAAAAGGTCAATATATTTAAGATTTTTTTTGTATCTTATCGCTTTTTCTCTATAACACTCTTTACCTATTAAAGAGAGAAACTCCTCATCTTGTAGAAGCATTTTTACTCTGCGAGATATATCTTGTATCTCTTCATCTTCTAATATATGTCCATATTTATTGAGCATCATATCTTTTGCATGTGCGATACTTTGCAAATCAAACTCTTGAAGCATCTCTAACATATAGTGCATTGCAAGTCCAAAATTTATAGCTTTTATATCCTCTTCTTGCGTTTTTTCCAACTCTAATATATCGCTTTGCGTTCCATAGTAAAGCTCTTTGTACTCCAGCGCATGAAACTCTTTTTCATCTGCAGCTTTGTGATGATTTTCACTATATTTTAAACTTCCATGCCTGCTTGGCGACAAATCCAGTATATCAAACATAGAGTCTTTTGATTTTAAAACAATAAACAGGCTCTCTTTGGCTCTCGTAAATGCTACATATAGAGCGTTTAGGCTATCTTCATAAACCAAGGCTTTCTCTTTTAAGAGCGCATTTGCATAGTGCTTATCTATGGCATCTCGCCCTTTTATACGAAGGTAGATATTTTTCAGTGCTATTTCATCATACTCATAGATTATAGCATCACGAGCCGGCGGAGCTTTTTTTAGTCTGTCCATTACTATGACATGCTCATACTCCAAACCTTTTGACTTATGAACGGTAAGTACCCTCACGCCGTTAAGTTCTGAAGCAGCTGCACTAACATCAAGCCTCTCATACTCAAATAAAAGTGCTTCTATATCGCTATATTTTGAGAGTGTGTTTAAAAATCTGATAAGATTAAAGTCATCACTAAAAAGTCCAAACTCTTTTATAACATTTTTAACAATATCCAAGATTTTTACTCTATTAAAATCAACTCTCTTGATGCTTCTAGCTTCTTGTGAAATAAGAGCAAAAAAGTTGTACATGTAGATATCTTCGCCAAAGTATTGATACTTCAAATACTCTAAAATTGCCCTGATGCTCTTTTGGTTGATAAGTTTTGTCGTCGTCTCCGTTACAACCTCTATGTTTTGAGCACGCAGCGCCTGCTCTATCTCTTGTCCATCGCCGTTTGTAGCACAAAGGACAGCTATCTCATTTATATCTGCATCTAAACTTATAAGCCTCTTTACCTGAGTTATGACTTCTTGAAGCGGCTCCTCATTTTGTATAACCTCTACATAACCGCTCTTTGCATCTTCTCTGACTAGCTGAGGCGTATAGTTTTTTATCTTATCTTTAAAGACCTCATTTACAAACTCTACAACCTCTTTTTGTGAGCGATAGTTTGTGAGAAGCTTCTCTACATGTGTGCCGTTTTGCTCTTGAACGCTTCCAAACAGAGCACTTACCCCACCGCGAAATCTGTAGATAGACTGCTTTACATCTCCAACAAAAAAGAAA
The DNA here is from genome assembly GCF_023229105.1 of Sulfurimonas sp. Taxonomy (GTDB): domain Bacteria; phylum Campylobacterota; class Campylobacteria; order Campylobacterales; family Sulfurimonadaceae; genus Sulfurimonas. Next base: position 2,088 of record NZ_JALNZY010000046.1, on the reverse strand, counting down.
CTTCCATTATCAAAGATGCCTTTGCCTGAGGTTATCTCGTTTATAAGCGGCTTTAGTATCTCATACTGCAAAATGCTCGTATCTTGAAACTCATCAAGCAACATATGCTCTATCTGCGCATCAAGTCTAAAATATAAAAATTCGCTATCATCAAGGAGATTTAAAATCTCATAAACAAGATATGTAACATCACTAAAACTAAGCTCACTATCATCCATATAGAGCGCTTTTTTCGACTTTTTATATATATCGGATAGCTCTTTTAGGGCAAAAAAGAAGTTCTGCTCTTTTGCTCTGTTTTGATTTTTTATCGCCTCTTGAATTTTAGATAGTAACTCATCCATAACAGGCGTAAAACACTTTTTAAATGTACTGTAGTTTAAGCTCTCTCTGCCAATCCAAGCCTTAGCGCTCAACTCCTCAAAACTCTCAGCCTCAACCGCTTTTAAAACGATGGAGGAAGCATCTTTGCATGACTCTACAATCTCTCTTAGCTCCGATATGTAAAGCATCGCTTCATTTTCAAACTCTAAAAAATTCTGCTTTTTAAACTCTATATGTTTAAGCTCTTGAGCTTTGATATAAAACTCATCCAAAAGTCCAAATATATCAGTTAGTCGCTTGTTTGAGTGCAAAGAGAGAGTTACAAGAGTCTCTTTTTTGCCAGCAACGCTTACCTCTTTTAAAAATCGGGAGAGAAGTTTAAGCTCATGTTGAGAAGAAAAAGTAGAAAAATCAGGCATCAATGAGGCGTAAAGAGAGAACTTTCGTAAAACTTGAGTAAAAAAACTATCAATCGTCATGATTTTTGTATGCGAATTTAAAAACTCACCTAAAATTCTTTGACGATTTTCAAGCAAAAACTCACGAGAAAATCCCGTAACCTTTGCTATCTCCTCAAGCTCCCCTCTATAATCAAGCTCTTCAAGCGTAGACACAACTCTCTCTTGCATCTCATTTGCGACTTTGTTTGTAAAAGTAAGCGCCAAAATTTTAGAAGGCGAAGCACCTTTAAAAAGCAGACTAAGATAACGCACCACAAGCATAAAAGTCTTTCCACTTCCAGCGCTAGCCTCGTAAGCTAGATTATTTATAAACATGAAACAGTTTTTTACACGACTGCCATAGTGAAGCTAAGGCTAGGGTCATCAGCGGATACTATGCTGTAGCTAGAGCCCAATGTTAAGTTTGTGATATCTCCACCTTCTGCGCCAGTAATAGTAATTTTGCTTCCTTGTGCATTATTTGCTATATCTAGAGTTAAATTTGAGCCGTCAATCCATGCAGCTAAAACATCCGCACTTAAGTTTACATCGTAACTTCCTGCTTGATCTATATCTAATGTTTCGATATTTGAAAATAGATTACTATCCCCGACATTTGTAAAATCAACATCTCCAGTAAACGCTCTTATGTCAACTCTATCCGCTCCACCTTTACCATCTATACTCAACTTTCCAGCTTCTAAAGCAGTGTAATCAACATAAAAAATATCATCTCCACTGCCACCTATAAAGTTGATGAGTCCATCATCTGCACTAATGTTATCAAAGTCTTTATTATGTGCGTAAAATGACCTTCCGTTATTATTAAGCGCATTAACGTTTAGTGTAGAGTCGGCACCTATATCAAATTTTTCAAAAGTGTTATAGTAGTTATCCGTCATATTTAAAGTCTGATTTGCTCCGAGCTTGAGGGTGTCTGTTCCACTGCTTGCATCAAGGTAAAAAGTGGCATCAGTGCCTAAAGTTGCATTTTCGAAATTATAGATATCATCCCCACCATAACCATAGACATACATATTACCGCTAAATCCACTAAAGTCTATAGTACCAAAGTCCAAATTATCATCGCTTGACGTACCGTAAAGATAAAAATTACCACTTCCTTTTATGGTTTGAAAACTATTTGAACCTAACTGAGATAAATTAAGATAACCGTTGTAAGACTGAAGATCAAGTATTTCAAAATTACTTAGAGTAATATTTCTAAGATTGACATTTTGTGCGAGCTGAAGAGTATCAGCTTCAAGTAAAAGATCAGCACCTGTCCCCCCATCTAAAACTTCGCCGGTAGTATTTCTAGCAA
>NZ_JALNZY010000002.1 GCF_023229105.1 Sulfurimonas sp. | reverse complement strand
GAAGCTAAGCCTCTCATCGCTGATAATACTGATCCTTGCAGGATTGGAAATGTAGGTCGCTGCCTAGTTGATCATTTTTACTTCTTACTCGACTTCTTCTTTTAACTAAATAATAATATTTAATTTCATATAACTTCAATTTAATTTTTTTACTGTCTAAATTTGCTTTATTATCTATTTGAAATAATTTAGGATTTACAATAAGATATATCGCACTTTTACTAAGCGAATTACTATTTTTTACAGGCTATTCTACAACAACATACATAAAAGACATAACAAATTGAATAGTTCAGGATAAGAAGATTATCATAGTAGCAGGGCAATTTTAAATTTAGAGTAATTTTAGTGCTTCATTTTCTAGCAAAGATTTACCAACACTCCTATAAAGGGTAGATACACTTTTTAGCTATTATAATAAAATTATTACATATATGTTACATAATTACACAATATAATAATTTTATCACACTTTATAAACTACTGAAAAAGATATAACATATATAATTACTTCAGCAACAAAATATATAAAATACTTATAAAAAGCTAAGCTAAACGTCTTTTATAGAAGATTATAGTTTTATTTATAAGAACAAATTATATATCTAAGTAATTAAGAGATTTATTTAAGTTATTCTTATGTTTGTTTGTTTTTTGTTTAAGACGCAGTTAAAAATTACTCGCCTATAATGCTTATATTCTAAAATACTCGTAGGAGAGAAAATGAAAAAAACGATTAAATTAGCAATAGTAGCTGCATTGGCACTAGGTGCAACTTCTGCATTTGCAACAAATGGCGATACCATGATAGGTGTTGGCGCTAAAGCTGTTGGTATGGGTGGTGTTGGAATAGGTATGGGGCATGGTGCGGAATCAGCTCTAAGCAATCCTGCTATGATTACTACAGTTGAAGGAACTCAGGTTTCTTTTGGTGGTACGGTATTTATGCCAGATGTAAAAACAAATTTGGGTGATGGAACAGGATTTCATAATAGCGATGCAGATTTGTCGATTATTCCTACTGTTGCAATAGCTCAAAAAGCAACTGATAATTTTTACTGGGGTATAGGCATGTACGGCGTGGCTGGTATGGGTACAGATTATCGTGATGCTACTGGTGGCGCTGCAAACTTTAACATGGTTACAAATTTACAGTTAATGCAGTTTGTTGTTCCTTTATCTTATAAGGTAAATGGATTTAGTATTGGTATAGCTCCTATATTACAATACGGGTCATTAGACATAAATTTTAAAAATAATAGCGGTGGACCACTTGGAGGTCTTGCGGCAGGTGCTACAAGTGATACACAAGGAGTTGCACAAGATTTCGGTCTTGGTTATACCATCGGTGCTGCTTATGAGATGAATGCTTTTACAGTAGGGGCATCATATAAATCAGCAATCTCTATGACTTATGATGGACAGATTTCTGAAGCAATGCAAGATTTTACAGGAACTTTAGGCTCTGACAAATTAGAGCAGCCTGCTGAACTGGGCATTGGTGCCTCATATGTAATGGGCAGTAGCACAATAGCTTTTGACTATAAAAAAATCAAATGGTCTGATGCTGATGGCTACAAAGATTTTGCATGGGAAGATCAAGATGTTTACATGGTAGGTTACCAGTTTGCACAAGATAATTATGCAATTCGTGTTGGTTATAACTACGCAAAAAGCCCAATTTCAGATCAAGGTGTAGCTGGTAGCTTATTGAATGTATTTAATCTTCTCGGATTCCCTGCAATTGTAGAAGAACATTATACGATTGGTGGAAGTTATGAATTCACAAAAATGACTTCAGTTGATTTAGCTTATGTTTACTCTCCAGAGGCTAGTGAAAATTTTGCGTACAGCCTAGGTGGTCCAGTAACAAGTATTGAAACAAAACACAGCCAATCAGCAGTTACAGCACAGCTCAACTTCAACTTCTAATCAACTCAATATTTATTTTAAGGTCGCCTTTTATGGGCGCACCTTACTCTTGTATTAAAATCTAGAAAATTATTATCATCACGAGTAGAGAAAAATATTCAGATAAATTACAGATTTATCTGATATAATATTTTTATATTTTTTGTGATGATAATATCACACATCACACAAATAGCTCAAATCAAAAGGAAGTACATGTTAAAAACAATAGTAAAAATAGCAGTTTTAGCGTCGCTAAGTGCAAGTATAGCGTTTGGATACCAAGCAATAAGGCTGAATGTATCAGAAGGGACTTATGCAGATAGGAACGATGCATTTAAAGGTATAATGGAGCTTGATTTAGAGGATGCCGGATTTACTCCTAAAGATATACATGCAGGGATTGAGTATTACTACAGACTTTTTTATGGAACAAAGCTTTTAAAAGATGGAAAGCCAAATCCTCAGTTTAAAGAGGATTATGTAGAAAATTTGGATAATTTAGGCTTTATTACAATCTCAAATGAAGAGTGGATGCTACCACTTCTTTTAAAAGAGCCATCTCTTGGAGGTTTTGCTCCGCTTAACTATCTTATCTATAAGAAAAAAAGTGAAAATAAAACCTATGTCGGTACGATAACACCTGAAGCGATGCTTGATATCACTAAAGTAAAAGATCCTGAGGTAAGAAAAACTTTTACCGAGTATATTGATGCTCTTAGTAAAGCAACTGATAACGGTATGGGCGGAGAAGTAGAGTTTATAGAGATTGACAAACTCCCTAAAAAAACTATGGTAGAGTTTGAGGTCCCTTTTGAGAGGGGAAGCGATGTGATTGATGCTAAATTTAACTTTATGGAAAGATTTGAAAAAGCGTTTGAAGCACAAGAGTACATTATTGCCGGCAAAAGAGATTTTGAAGAGTATTGGACTGACAATGATATGGACAATCCGAGATTTGACGCTTACTGGGTTTACTCTTTGTGTCACTTTACTTTTTCATATACAGTCTTTAACGCATGGGAGCATCCTGAGCTAGGAGTGTCTGCGCCATGTTCTATGTACATGTACTTAGAAAAAGATTCTAATACTTTAAAAGTAGGTATGCCGAGTGTTGAAAACTGGATAGTCTTTGGGGGAATAAAAGATCCGCAAAAGGTTAAATTTATCAAAGAGATGGATGAGAAAATTAAAGCTATCATGATTAGTTTAGGAGCAAAAGAGATATGAAAAAACCATTTAAAATATTAACAGTATTGGCTCTTGCTTTAACTTTTTTTGGTTGCTCTTCAACTAGTGTCGAGTCGCAGGCTCAAGCGCAAACCGGGATTAGTGAACCAAGGGGAGATGTAAGCGCATATCTAAAAGGTGCGCACATGAGTGTTGATGATGCACAAAAAAAGCTTTCAGAAGCAGGATTTGAAGTTTTATCTACATTTGAGAGTGTCAATAGCGGAACGACTATTTTATATACCTGCCCTAGACTAAAAGCAGAGGCGGCTAAGCCAAATCGTGCAAATATCGCTGTTATGAGAATTTTTGTTGATGATGAAGCAAAAAGTATCTCTATAGCAAATCCAGTCTATTTCGGTAAAGCATATATGCAAAATGATTATAATCATGAGACATTTACAGCAATAAAAGATAAGATTGAAGAAGTGTTTACGGGATTGACTCCATCTGAAGACAAAATGGCATTTAAGAACCTTGCAGGATTCCATTTTACTATCGGTATGCCGTACTATGAAGATGTAGAAGTTCTTGGAGAAGGTACAAATGAGGAGTTGCTTGCAAAACTCAGAGAGTACAAAAAGGGCAAAGAGATTGCGTTTGAACTTAAGATATCTGATGATACTACTTTAGTAGGTTATGAACTTGGTCGCGGCACAAAAAGATTTGTAAAGAAAACAGGTCGCGAAAATGCAGGCTTGCTGCCTTGGCCTATAGTGGTAAGCGGAGGAAAGGCTACAATGCTTAAGGCTGAATACTATATAGCTTTAAACTATCCATTGTTAGGTATGTTGCAGTTTGGCGGAATAGCATCTGTCCCAGGCGACGTAATTAAAGATTTAAATAAACCATTTAAATAAAACGTAGAGGCTATATTAAAATAGCCTCTCTTTTACCCTCTTTTATCTCACCTATTAGATAACCATCTGTTTTTGAAAGTACAGCATCAGCATCTTCTGCTTTTACAACAAGTATCATCCCTATACCCATATTGAATGCTCTGTACATCTCATTCTCTTCTACGTGCTTGGATATTAGCTCAAATATCGGCAGAACTCTAATGGCGTCTTTCTTTATCTCTGCTCTTAGATTTTCTGGCAATACTCGCGGGAGATTTTCAACTATTCCGCCGCCTGTTATATGAGCAAGGGCTACAATTTTGTCTTTTAGTTCTTTAAATGTTTTAACATATATTCGAGTAGGCTCTAGAAGTGTTTCTATAAGAGGCTTGCCGTTAAAATCATCATTAAACTTCATATTCATCTTTTCAAAGAGAACTTTTCTTGCAAGTGAAAAACCGTTTGAATGAAGTCCTGAACTCGGAAGTGCTATAAGCTTATCTCCCGCTTTTACAAGAGAAACCCTGTCCATTTCACTCTTCTCTGCAACGCCTACAGCAAAGCCTGCAAGGTCATAATCATCCTTGCTGTACATTCCAGGCATCTCAGCAGTTTCGCCGCCGATAAGAGCGCATTCACTCTGCTTGCAACCCTCTGCAATACCGGCAACAACACTTGTCGCTGTTTTTACATCTAGTTTTGCGGTTGCGTAGTAGTCCAAGAAGAAAGATGGTGTGCCAAAGTTACAAATAAGATCATTTACGCACATAGCAACTAAGTCTATGCCGACGGTATTGTGTATGCCTGAGTCAATCGCTAATTTTAGTTTTGTTCCGACACCATCGGTTGCAGCAAGCATTACCGGCTCTTTGAAGCCACGTGGCAATTCAAATGCTCCGGCAAAAGAGCCAATACCGCCGATAACACCCGGAATTTGTGTTGATTTCACTAAAGGTTTGATGTTTTCTACGAAACTATTGCCGGCATCTATGTCAACACCGGCATCTTTGTAGCTTATTTGGCTCATTCATGGCTCCAATATTTAAAGTACGAAATTATATCGAATGAGAGTTAAAGCCAGAGTTAATTTACTTTACAGAGCACTTTTTAGTAATAATGCAAAGCGGGCAGAAGTTAGCAATACCAGCTATTAGGGGAATTACTCCTAGATAAAACCAAGCGTTGCTTGTTATAAATCCTGTTGCAATCAGTGCTAATCCCACAATAATTCTAATTACTCTACAATTTTTTCTAATTTTGTCATAATTCATTTTAGCTCCATTGTTGTTTTAAATATATTTGAAAATTATATCAGAGATTGGTTTATAAAAGATAAAGGAATGAAATAATAATTATTTTACCTCTTTATCTTTTACAGTTCTTGTAAGGCAAGAACTGTGCTGATAAAAAAGAAGTCAGTTAAACATATCCGCATACAAAGCATCTGCCCAGTTATATATAGAGCTTGCGTTTACCTTTCCATCTTTCTTCCAATCTTCACTGCTTGATGTATCGGCAAAATCAAAAGTTTCAGTCGTTTTATCGTAAGAGTACTGTGTGTATATGTAGATTGCTTTTTCTGGCTCAATAGAGACGGCAGAGAAGCAAGTTGTGGTTGGCGGTTCCCATTTTATCTGCTTTGTTTTATTTATTTTTTGTGCAATTAGAGCGGCTACGTACTTCCCTTCAGAATTTGAAGTGTTTCCTGATTTTGAAAAGCCCATAGGACGTGAGTCACCTGCTATAAAAATGTTTTTTGCATCTATAGCCTCATATGTAAGCGGGTTGATATTTGCTTCGAGTCTGTTTTTTGCATCTTTTGCAAGTCCAACTCTCTCCAAAATTTTTGCACCTCTGATTTGAGGGTAAAAACATGCGTCCTCAAACTCAAATTCATCAAACTCGGTGTAAACCATTTTGTTGTCTAAATCAATCTTGTTTATTTTTGTACCGGGGACATACTCAATGTAATCGGCATAAAGTTCATTAAAGGCGGACTGAAATCCTTTTTCTTTAATAGTAATACTATTGTTTTCATCCAGTAGAATTATTTTGGCTTTTAGTTTTTTTTGTTTAAAATAATCAGCAATAACGCAGGCTCTTTCATATGGAGCAGGAAGGCATCTGTAGTTTCCGCTTGGTACCGTAATGATAAAATTGCCGCCTTTGAAATTTAAAACCTTGTTTTTTAAAGTGATATGCTCAGAACCGGGAATAAATCCAGCAGGGTACTCCTGCCTTAATCTGTTCTCAAAAGCGATATCTTTTGTCCATTTGGAGTAATCATAATCGATGCCCGGAGAGAGTACAAGATAGTCATACTTAATATCTCCATTGCTTGTTTTTAGAACTTGATTCTCTTTGTCTAAATCAACAGCTGTTGCATGAAAATATATGTAGTTATTTTTTCTAGCAGCTTGAAGATAATCGTGTGTTAAATATTCTAGTTTTACTTTATCTACAAGCCATAAGTTGCTTACAGGACAAGAGATAAACTCATGTCTTTGCTCAACTAAAATAACGTCTGCGTTTGGAGCAAAGATTTTTGTATATTTCGCAATAGCCAGGCCTGACCAGCCGCCTCCAAGAACAACAACTCTAGGGTTTTTTGTCTCATGTAATGGTGCTTTATAATCTGTAAGCGACTTAGCGGTTTTACTTTTTGTTTTGTTATTTAAGTCTGAATTGCCGCTTAGTGTCGAAGATGCAAGTGCCAAACCAGATAACGCTAATACATCTCTTCTTGAAATAGCCATGGATAATCCTCATGTAAAATAATTATAATTATATTATCATTTATTAACTTACCGAGAGCTTATTATTTTCATAGCAAAAAAGTGGAGTTGAATCTAGCGTTATGTAATTTAAAACAAATATGTTAAAATCGCACTAAAACAAATTAGGATTTTTAAACATGAGAGATTTTATATATGCTGAAATGATGGTGCATGTGCCTATGTGTACATCCAAAGAGGCAAAAGACGTGTTAATAATAAGCGATGATGCACAAAAATTAAGTGCAGAAGGAGCAAGGCATCAGGAAGCGAATTTAAAAGTTATCAGATGCTCTCTTGATGAAATCAGTGCTCTGGATGATGCTAGTTTTGATGTAGTAATCTCTGAAATGGGGCAAGATGCAGCATTTTTTTCACACGTAAACCGTGTTTTAAAAAAGGATGCTCAGTTTGTAACAACGCACCCTTCTTTAGATAAGGTAGAAGAAAACAAGAGTTTGATGATTATGCTTAAAAAATATTTTAAAATTATTATGCCATATAATATCGGAAACGGTGCTACGGCAATTCTGGCTTCAAAAGAGTATCATCCCACAGCAGACATCAATCTTCAAAGAGCTGACATGATAGATGGACTTCAATATTACAACAGCGATATTCATCCGGCTGCATTTGCCATGGGCAACTATATTAGAAAAGAATACCTAGGGATTATTAAAAACTAATGGCTTTTAAATATGCTATCGCACTTACCGGAGGAATTGCTACAGGCAAGAGCACTGTGGCTTCCCTGCTTACACTTAACGGCATGCGAATTATAGATGCGGATAGCATATCTCATGAGATTTTAGATGCTTCAAGGGAGTGGGTAAGAGAAAATTTTGGAGATGAGTTTGTAGAGGGTGTAAAGGTTGACAGAGCAAAACTTGGTCAACTGATATTTTCTAATAGCGAAGCTAAAAAGAAGTTGGAAGATTTTTTGCATCCAAAGATCAGAGCCGAAATAGAGAAAATAAGTAAAAAACAGGATAGTTTTAAATTTCCTTATCTTATAGATATTCCGCTTTTTTTTGAAAAAGGAGCATATGATATAAAAGAGAGTGTTGTTGTTTATGTTCCAAAAGATCTTCAGCTAGAGAGATTTATAAAGAGAAACGGTTATTCGAAAGAGGAGTCCTTAAGACGAATAGAGTCCCAGATGGATATAGAGGATAAGAAAAAAAAAGCTACATGGATTATAGACAACTCAAAAGATTTGAAGCATCTTCAGCGTGAGTGTGAAGAGTTTGTTGAGAAAATTAAAGCCAAATATCTGGAGAAAAAATGATAGTTTCAAAATATAGTGCAAATGGAAATGATTTTGTTATTTTTCATACTTTTGTTAAAAAAGATAGAAGCCAAGAGGCAAAAAAACTTTGTCACAGACAAGAGGGAGTTGGAGCTGATGGGCTAATCGTTTTAGTTCCGTATGAGAGTCAAGATTCTCAGAAAAACAGACCAACTATTGATTTTGAGTGGCAATTTTACAACTCTGATGGAAGTGAAGCAGAGATGTGCGGAAACGGTTCTCGTGCATGTGCGCACTATGCTTTTATCAATGAGCTGGCCCCTTCTAAGATGAGTTTTTTAACAGTTGCTGGAGTTATAAATGCAGAAGTTGAAGCATCAGATGCAAAGGGCGGTATGGTTTTAAGTGAGCTGACTTCTCCTAAAATTTTAGATACAAACATAGAGCACAATGGCAAAAAGTGGTACAAACTCAATACAGGAGTACCGCATCTTGTGCATATAACGCAAAATATTGAAGAGTTTGATATTGCCGAAGCCAGAGAATTGAGAAAAAAATACAATGCAAATGTAAATATAGTATTTGTCGATGGTAAAAATCTACGAGTTAGAACTTATGAGCGTGGGGTAGAGGATGAAACTCTTGCTTGTGGAACGGGAATGGCAGCATCTTTTTATATAGCTTATAAAGAGGGTTTGGTTTCAAACAATATTGAAGTCTATCCAAGAAGTGGTGACACTCTTTATCTGGGAGTAAACGACAGAAGTATTACATTTAAAGGTATGGTAAAAAGAGTTTTTACAGCGGAGGTTTAAAAACAGAGTTTTCTCTGTTTTTAAACTATTTTAAAGACCGGCAGCCTCAACGATTTTTGCTTGATGGTCTGCTATAAGTGGCTCTATTATCTCATCAAGAAGTCCGCCATGCATAATTTCGGCAAGTCTATAGAGTGTCAAACCAATTCTATGGTCAGACATACGGTTTTGCGGGTAGTTATATGTTCTAATTCTTCCGCTTCTATCTCCCGTTCCAACTTGTGCAGAACGGTTTGCGCTATCTTTTGCGAGTGCTTCTTGCATCTCTAGGTCATAAAGTCTTGCTTTTAAAACCTTCATAGCTTTTTCTCTGTTTTTGTGTTGCGATTTTTGGTCTTGATTTGTTACAACCAAGCCAGTAGGCAGGTGTGTAATCCTAACCGCAGAGTCGGTCGTATTTACACTTTGTCCACCGCATCCGCTTGAGCGCATAACATCTATTTTGAGGTCATTTTCATTAATCTCTATCTCAACATCATCAACCTCAGGCATGACGGCAACAGTAATCGCAGAGGTATGTACGCGCCCTTGCGATTCTGTTGCGGGAACACGTTGAACACGATGTGTTCCGCCTTCGTATTTCAACCTGCTATATACCTGATCTCCTCGTATAAGAGCAATAATCTCTTTATATCCGCCAGCATCAGAGGCAGAAGAGCTCAATATCTCAATCTTCCACCCTTTTAATTCCGCATAACGTGCATACGCTTCAAAGAGATTTCCAACGAAAATAGCCGCTTCATCACCGCCTGCTCCTGCGCGAAGCTCAACAATAATATTTCTATCATCATTTGGATCTTTTGGAAGAAGTAGAAGCTTTATGTCGTTTTGAAGTTGAGGAATTTTCGGCTCAAGGGATTTAAGCTCCTCTTTTGCCATTTCAAACATATCTGAATCGCCAAGCATAGCTTTAGCATCTGCAATTTCTGCAAGTATAACTTTATACTCTCTTGCCTTTTCTACGATTGGTAAAAGTGAAGATTGTTCTTTTGATAGAGCTGTCATCCTCTTGATATCAGAGGTTATGTCAGGAGAACTTAGCAGTTCGCCAAGTTCTTCATAACGCTTGATAAACGGGGTAAGTTTATCGGCTAACATTTATAGTGTTAACCTTATAGTGCGTTTACAGCTCTGTGTAGACGACTAATTTTTCTAGCAGCAGTCTCTTTTTTTAAGATACCTTTGCTTACAAATTTTTGAATTTGCTTGTTTGCTACTGTCATTGCTGATGCAGCTTCTTCTTTGTTACCTGCAGTAATAGCAGAACGAACATCTTTTACAATGTTTTTAAGACGAGTTCTGTAGAAACGATTACGCTCAGAACGAACGATAGTTTGGCGAATTCTCTTAACTGATGACTTGTGATTTGCCATGCATGAGTCCTTCTCATAAAAATTTAGTGCAGAATATTAGCTTAAATATAATTAAAATTAAGTTAAAGACAAGGTAAATGGCAATAATTTAAACAATTTGACTAACTTATGTTAAAATACAGCACATTAAATTTTGGAAAATATCATGAAACTATTTGGAACTGACGGAGTAAGAGGCGAGGCAGGTACTTTTTTAACGGCGGAACTTGCTATGAAAGTTGCAATGGCTGCAGGGATTTATTTTAAGGCTCACTCAAAGACTAATAAAATTTTAATCGGAAAAGATACGCGCAGAAGTGGTTACATGATAGAAAATGCAATAGTAAGCGGGCTTACGGCTATTGGCTATGATGTTGTTCAGATTGGTCCTATGCCGACTCCGGCTATCGCATATATAACTGAGAATATGCGTTGTGATGCGGGAATTATGATAAGTGCTTCGCATAACTCTTTTGAAGACAATGGGATTAAATTTTTTGATGGCTGCGGAGATAAACTCTCTCACAGCGCTGAAGAGGAGATAGAAAAAATTTACCAAAACAGCGAGCTTTTGCAGGATGCACATGTAAGTGGTAAAAACATAGGCAAGGCTAAAAGGATTGATGATGTGGTCGGTCGTTATATAGTGCAGCTTAAAAACTCTTTTCCAAGAGAGCTCTCTTTAAAAAATATGCGTATCGTTTTAGATACGGCAAATGGAGCGGGATATATTGTGGGACCGACTGTTTTAGAAGAGTTGGGCGCAGACGTAGTTGTTTTGCATAACAAACCTGACGGCTTCAATATAAATGAGGGCTGTGGGGCACTGCATACAAAAGATCTTTGTGAGAGCGTGATAAAATATAGAGCCGATTTGGGAATTGCGCTTGATGGAGATGCAGATAGAGTGGTAATTGTTGATGAAAACGGAGAGGTTGTAGATGGCGATCAGCTTCTCGGTGCTCTTGGGGCATACATGAGCGATAAGGGCGATTTAAAAGGAGATGGAATCGTCTCAACCGTTATGAGCAACAAAGGATTGGATGATTTTATGTCCCAGAGGGGTTTAAAAGTGTTTAGATCTGATGTCGGCGATAAAAATGTTTTGCAGATGATGAAAAAAGAGAAGATAAATTTCGGTGGTGAACAGAGCGGACATGTTATTATCAGCGATTTTGCAAAAACCGGTGACGGATTGGTTTGCGCACTTCAAGTATTGGCACTTCTTACAAAAACTAAGCAGAAGGCTTCAACAGCTCTTCGCCCTTTTGCGCTTTATCCTCAAAAATTGGTAAATATAAATGTTAAAGTTAAAAAACCTCTCAGTGAGATTGAGGGGCTTGAGAAGAAACTAAAGGAGTTGGATAAAGCTGGCGTTCATCACCTGATTCGTTATTCTGGAACTGAAAATAAACTCAGAGTTCTTTTGGAGTGTAGGGATGCAAAAAAAATGAACTCTTATATGAACGAAATGATAGAATTTTTTCAAAAAGCTTTAAATGCATAATAAAACAATTCGTCTGCTAGCAATTCTTCTCTTTACGACGGCAGGAATTTTTATAATTGACCAAAATATAAAGTCGCTTTTTGTTGATGGTTGGAGATACTACGGGAAGTGTATTGATTTGATATTAGTCTATAACAGGGGTGTGGCATTTTCAATGTTTGCATTTTTAGAGGAGACGTTAAAATATATTCAGTTGGTGCTTGTTTTGGGTGTTTTTGGGTATATAATTTATCTAAAAGAGATTTGCTATGCTTTTCCTATGGGGTTACTACTAGGCGGTGCAATTTCAAACATATATGATAGGTTTATTCACGGCGGAGTTGTGGATATGGTTTATTGGCACTGTGGATTTGATTTTGCGGTATTTAATTTTGCAGATGTCATGATAGATGTGGCGGTTGTTTGGATTTTAATATTAAATTTCAGACCAAAATTTTGTAAAAAAAGTACCTAAAGATAGATAAAAGCAGATTTAAGGTAATATTACCAAAATTATAAATAATAATGAAAAGGAAATTGATGAAAATCAAAGCAAACAAAATTAATAGCGCGAACGCTCAAATAGAAGCCCAAATTCCAAAAGAGACGATAGACGCAAATATAGAAAAAATAGCTAAAGAGATAACAAAAACTGCTTCCGTTCAAGGGTTTCGTAAAGGTAAAGTTCCAGTATCTGTAGTAAAAAAACAGTATGGAGAGCGTCTGGTTCAAGATGCAGAAGCTGAAGCATTGCGTGAAGTTTTAAACAAAGGTCTTGATGAGCTGAAAATAGCTATGAATTCGTTAATCGGGGAACCGAATATTTCAAATTTTGTAAAAAATGCAGACAGTATTGATGTAACGGTTAAGATTGCTATGAGGCCTGAGATTAATCTTGAAAACTATAAAGATATGGTTGATGCTTTTGAGAAACCTGTAGTAACGGATGAACAGGTAGAAAAGAGATTGGAAAAAATAGCTGATTCTCAAGGGAAGTTTGTAGATTTAAAGAGAAAAAGAGCAGCAAAAGAGGGCGACAGCGCTATTATTGATTTTGAAGGTTCAATTGACGCAGAGCTATTTGAAGGTGGAGCAGCAAAAGAGTTTGCTTTGGTTCTTGGTTCAGGTCAATTTATTCCAGGCTTTGAAGAGCAGGTAGTTGGCATGAAAATAGGTGAAGAGAAGGTTGTAAAAGTTACTTTTCCTGAAAACTATGGCTCTGATAAATTAGCAGGCAAAGAGGCTGAATTTAAAGTAACACTGCATAATATTCAAGAGAAAGCAAAAGTGGAGATTGATGAGGCTTTTGCTGAAAAGATTCTCGCAGGACAAGATGATAAGAGCTTAGAGAATTTAAAAAGCCAAATAAAAACTCAATTAGAGCATGAAGCACTTGCAAAACTTTATAATGAAGAGATGAAGCCTACTCTCTTAGAGACTTTTGTAACAAAGTTTGATTTTGATCTTCCTGAGTTTGTTGTTGAGCAGGAGATTGATGTTTCACTAAATAAAAAAGCAAGTATGATGAGTGAAGATGAGATAAAAGAGCTTCGTGAAGATGCCACTAAACTAGAAGCGCTTCGTGAAACTTTCCGTGAAGATGCACAAAGAAGTGTTAGAGCTACATTTATCATTGATGCACTTGCTACTGCTGAGAGCGTTAAAGTTGATGAGAATGAAGTTATGCAGACTATTTACTATGAGGCGATGCAAATGGGACAAGACCCTAGAATGGCATACGATAAATATAAAGAAGCCGGTTATTTACCTGCTATTCAGATGTCAATGGTTGAGGATAAAGTGCTTACGCAGATTCTTAATTCTAAGATGAAAGAAGCTTAAGCCAGATGAGTTATGTTCCTTACGTAGTTGAAAAAACAGCACGCGGCGAGCGCTCTTATGATATTTACTCCCGTCTTTTAAAAGACAGAATTATAATGCTAAGCGGAGAAGTTAATGACGCAGTTGCCTCATCTATTGTAGCGCAGATGCTATTTTTAGAAGCAGAGGAGCCTGAGAAGGATATATATTTTTATATAAATTCTCCCGGCGGTGTTGTTACGGCAGGAATGGCAATATATGATACAATGAACTATATTCGTCCTGATGTAGCTACAATATGTGTTGGTCAAGCCGCATCAATGGGAGCTTTTTTACTCTCAAGCGGGGCAAAAGGGAAGAGATATGCGCTTCCACATGCAAGGATTATGATTCATCAACCTCTTGGAGGGGCTCAAGGTCAAGCAACAGATATCGCGATTCAGGCAAAAGAGATTCTTAGAATGAAAGAAGAGCTAAACGAGATTTTGGCTAGAAATACGGGTCAAGATATTAAACAAGTTGAAAAAGATACCGATAGAGATAATTTTATGAGCGCTAAAGAAGCAAAAGAGTACGGAATGATTGACGAAGTTTTAGTAAAAAAAAGTAAAGATTTAGATAGCTAAAGGAGCTGGCATGTCAGGAGCTTTAAGAAGTAGACGTCGTAGTGTAACAACGGATACAAAACCATCTACAGCGGTAACAGACAAAGAAGCAACAGTAGAGCCGGAGGGCGAGTTAGAAGCGTATTCAAAAGAGGTCTTAAGTGCCTTGATGAAAGACGGCTTGCCACCTACTCCTAACAACTTCTCTCTCTATTTTGATAGACTATTAGAGGATAAAAGTCAAAATACGCGCAACCATATTGTTTCAGTTCTAGAACTTGAAGAGAGTAATGATGATGAAAATTCTATCTTACTTGAACAGAGTTTGAAACAGGGCTTTTTGTCAATTAAAAATATTCTCGGTATCACGGCAAACCTTTATAAAAATATGTCTTTAATGACAAAGATACTAGACAAGAGAAAACAAGAACTTGAAGTAAGCTCAGACAATCAAGCAGTAAGAAGTGTTGTTACATCTTTAGAATCTGACATCTCGAAGCTTAATGCCATTTTAAAAAACCAGAGTAGTACCATTAAAAATACCTATGAGGACACGGCAAAAATAATAAAAAATGTTGAAAATGAGACTATTTTTGACAACCAGTACGGCGTTTATAACAAACGCTACTTGATGACAAAAATCGAACAAGAGATAGAGCTTATTAAAAAGTTTAAACACAAAAGTTCTCTTATTATGATTGAGCTCTCACGTGATCTTAAATCAAGCGTAAATAATGAAAAAGCAATAATGCTTATGACAAAAACCATCGCAAGACTTCTTTTGAAAACTTCAAGAAGAAGTGATATTGTTGCCCATTATGGAAACGGTGTCTTTACTATGCTTCTTAAGCATACCGACATAGAGAGTGCAAAAAAAGCAAGTGAAAGACTTTGTGAGCTTGTCTCAAACAGCAACTTTTTCTTATCAGACCGTGAAATCCAGTTAAAAATATCTATAGGAATAACTGATATTACTCAAAACCACTCCGTAGAAGAGATTATAGTAAGCTCAATGGATGGGGTTGAAAAAGCGTACGAAAATCCCAACCTAGACTACGCAGTTTTACTTAGAAACAGTTAGTAGTATATTATAGACAAAAAATGAAGTTAACCATAGTAGAATATCCAGATAAAAGATTAAAAGAGAAGTCTAAAACCGTTGAGAAGTTTGACAAAGAGTTGCATCAACTTTTAGATGAGATGTATGAGGTCATGATAAGCTCAAACGGTATAGGGTTGGCGGCTATCCAAGTAGGACATACAAAAAGAGCTCTGCTTTTAAATATTCCAGATGAAAATGATGAACAGTCTATAGATACTTTAGTTGAGATGATAAATCCTGTTATCACATACACAAGCGGATTGACGACATACCAAGAGGGATGCCTAAGCGTACCGAGCTTCTATGAAGATGTGCAGAGATATGAGAGTATCGCCGTTAATTATCAAGATAGAGACGGAAATACAAAAAGCATAGAAGCGGAGGGTTTGTTAAGTATAGCAATTCAACATGAAGTCGATCATCTACAAGGTATTTTATTTATAGACAAGCTCTCATATTCACGCAGAAAAAAGTTTGAAAAAGAGTATAAGAGAATGCAAAAAGAGAAAAAACTTCATAAACTATAGTTTTATATGACACTTTGTCATATTTACTCACATTTGAAAATATAAAGAGTACAATGGTATCAATTTAATATAGGTTTATGCTATGAAAATGGTCTCTTGCGCCACATATGAGGGTATCGAAGCAAAAGTTGTACAGGTTGAATCTACGCTCACAAAAGGGTTGCCTTCCTTTAGTGTAGTAGGAATGGCAAGCGCTTCAATAAATGAGGCAAAAGAGCGTGTTAAATCCGCACTATTAAGCAATGAATTTACATTTCCCCCAAAAAGAATTACTATAAATCTTGCCCCGAGCGACGTCAAAAAAGAGGGAAGCCAGTTTGATTTGAGCATCGCTTTGCTTATCGCACTTGATTATCTGCAAGATGATTTGAGTGAGTGGTTTGTCTTTGGGGAACTGGGTCTTGATGGGGCTATAAAAGAGAATATTCAACTCTACCCGCTTCTATTATCGCTTGCAAATCAAAAAATTATTAAAAAAGCAGTTGTTCCATTTGAGAGTTTAGATAAGTTATCAAAGATTCCAAATATAGAATTTTATGGGGTTAAGAGACTAGATGAAGCAATAGAGTTGTTAAAGAACTCTGCTAGTGCGCTGCCAAATAGCAGTTATAAAAAAATAGAGTATCCATGTTATAAAATTGATGAGCAGGAGTACTATTTTGACAACAACTATGTTGAGAATTTTTTAGATGTAAAAGGACAAGAGATTGCAAAAAGAGCAGCACTCATCAGTGCCGCCGGCTTTCACAATCTGCTTTTAGAGGGAAGTCCTGGCTGTGGAAAGAGTATGATTGCGCAAAGATTAAGATATATCTTGCCCCCTCTTAATAGCGATGAGATTTTAGATATCGCAAAGCTTGATGCTCTTGAAGCCAAAGAGCCCGACTTTAAACCACTCAGAAGCTATAGAGCTCCTCACCATTCCTCGACAACAGCGAGTGTATTTGGGGGTGGAAGCCATAAGGCAAAAATAGGAGAGGTTGGTCTGGCGCACAGAGGGATTTTATTTTTTGATGAACTTCCTCACTTTTCACGCGTAGTTTTGGAGGCCTTGCGTGAACCTTTGCAGGATAATAAAATTCGAATATCAAGAGTAAATTCAAAAATTGAGTATCCGAGTGATTTTCTGTTTGTAAGTGCCATGAATCCATGCCCATGCGGCAATCTACTTAACGAACATAAAGAGTGTAGATGCAGTGAACTTGAGGTACAAAGATATAAAAACAGACTCTCCGACCCGTTCTTAGATAGAATTGATCTTTGTGTCGTTATGCAGCAGGTAAGCTTAAATGACAAGGCAACACTAAGCTCGCAAGAGATGCACAAGCAGGTAATCGAGGTACATAAAAGAGTAAAAGCAAGAGGGCAGATACCTTTTACGGCAAAGTTAAGCGATGAGGAGATACAGAGATACTGCGTCCTTAGTGATGAAGCAAAAGATGTGCTAGAAATAGCAGTACAGAGATATGCACTCTCCTTTAGAAGTATAAAAAAGATTCAAAAAGTTTCACGAACTATTGCGGATTTAGATGGTAGCGATATTATTGGGAGGAGGCATCTCCTTGAAGCTTTGAGCTATAGGAGGAGAAGCTAGAGTTTTAGCTCTAGCTTTGGTATTTATGAATTAAAAATCATCTTCTGCTTTTAAGATACCTTGTATCTCGATATTTAATTTAACTATCTCGCTAACAACGACTCCGCCTGCTTCTAGTGCTTGATTCCAGGTGATACCGTAATCTCTTCTGTCTATTTTTCCGCTAAGGCTAAGTCCTGCTCTTTGTTTGCCCCATGGATCGGTCACGGTACCGCCAAATTCATAATCAAGGATAACATCTTTTGTTGTGCCTTTTATGGTCAGTTTTCCGTAAGCTTTATCGCCTTTGACACTATCAAGAACAAATGTAACTTTAGGGTACATCTCTGCATTAAAAATTTCATCTGATTTTAGATGTGCATCTCTTTTTTCAATATTTGTATTTATGGAATCAACATCCATTTCACCTTTTAAAGCTATGAGTTTATTTGTCTCATCCTCCAACTCAAAATTACCATCGAACTTCTTAAATTCTCCATTTACGGTAGTAATCATCATGTGTTTTACCGAGAAAGTTACATTCGTGTGAGAAGCATCAACCTTATAAACGCCACCAAATAGTGAACTTGCTCCTAGGAGTATCGATACAATTATAAATTGCAGTTTTTTCATGTTTAAATCCTTCATTTTGTTTGAATAATTATAGTATTAAATTGTACCAAGAGGTATTAAATATGTCAACTAATGACAAATTCTAAACATAAATACAAAAAGTTATACATTATAGTAAGTTGCATTTGGATGATAAACAACCAAAGCAGAAGTTGACTGCTCTGGATGAATCTGAAATGTCTCACTTAGTTCAATCCCGAACTCTTCGGGCTTTAAAAGGTTAAAGAGCGGACGATTAAGCTCAAGGTCTGGGCAAGCAGCATAACCAAATGAGTATCTTGAGCCTTGATATCTATTCATCTGAACATCACTTAGACTACTTCCTTCTCCATGAGAGATGTTTAAATCTAACCTTATCTGCTTGTGGGCAATTTCAGCAAGCGCTTCTGCAAGCTCAACTCCGAGCCCATGAAACCGATAGTATTCCGTGAACTCCCCTTTTGCATAAATCTCTCTCTCAACCTCACTAAGCTTTGAGCCTGCACTCACACATGTAAACGCTACAATATCATGTCTGTCTCTATGGAAAAAGTCACTTAGTGCACGGTGAGGCTGCTTTGACTGCCTTGGAAATGTAAACTTCTCTACCGCTCTTCCCATAACACTCTTGAGAGATTCATGATTTACCTCATCATCTGAGTTGTAACCCTCGCTCTCATCAAATATAAGCAGAGTATTATCATCGCTTCTGCATGGCCAGTAACCATAGACAATAGTAGGCTCAAAGAGCTTCTCCTCAATAAACTGTGCTTTTAGTCTTTCATACGCCGGCCAAACAACCTCGTCAAGCTGTTTTTCATACGCCTCTTTTGTC
This sequence comes from Sulfurimonas sp., assembly GCF_023229105.1. GTDB lineage: Bacteria > Campylobacterota > Campylobacteria > Campylobacterales > Sulfurimonadaceae > Sulfurimonas. The sequence continues at coordinate 57,403 of NZ_JALNZY010000002.1, read as the reverse complement.
ATTCCCTTTGAGCTGTACCCCCAGCGGGATTTAAAAAGAAGCTTGTGGTTAATCCACTCAAATGCCATCTCAATCTGCTGCTCGGTAAGTTTTAGTTCACGTCTTCCCCAAAACGGAGGTGTTGGAACTGCAACCTCGCGTGAGGGCATTTTTAGTTCTGAAAATGGAGGAATTATTACCTCCTCTTTGATTTTTACAATCTTTTTATCTTCATCTTTGGGGTGCAGATTGGTATCAAAGTTTTTTGCCTCAATGCGGCTCATGGCAGTTACGCCGTCAAAAGCATCTTTGCAGTAAAAAATCGGACCGTCATAAAAAGGACGGCAAAAATCATCTATAAAGGAGCGAGTAAGTGCGGCACCGCCTAAAAGAATAGGTATTTTTATCCCCTCTTTTTGAAGAGCTTCGAGGTTATCTTTCATTACTTGAGTTGATTTGACCAAAAGTCCGCTCATGCCTATTGCATCTGCATTTGACTCTTTTAGTGTTTTTACAAAATTCTCAAGTTCAACTTTTATACCTAAATTTACTACTTTGTAGCCGTTGTTGGAGAGAATGATATCTACTAGATTTTTACCAACGTCATGCACATCTCCCCTTACTGTTCCAAGGATTAGTGTTGTATCAACTTTTTTGTCAATTTTTGGCAGATATGGGTTTAGGTAATCTACTGTTTTTTTCATAGTCTCCGCACTTTGAAGAACAAACGGCAGCTGCATCTGCCCTGAGCCAAACAGCTCTCCCACTACTTTCATAGCATCTATGAGAATCTCGTTGACTATTTTTTGTGGAGCGATTGTATGGCGTGCTTCTTCAACTAAAGGAATCATCCTCTCTTTGTCTCCGTCCATAAGAAGTTTTGCGATTTTTTCTTCATTGCTCATCGCAAGATAAGCTTCATCTACCGCTTGATTGTCAACTGCCTCTTTCGTGCTAAAGTGCTCAATAAACTCAAAAAGAGCTGCAGAGTTTGGCTTACGGTTAAAGATAAGATTGTCGCATATCTCTTGATCGACTTTAGAGATTTTATTGATAGGGATAATGTGTTGGACGTTTATGATAACGCTTGTAAGTCCTGCTTGTGTGCAGTGATGTAAAAACATAGAGTTGAGGTAGGGGCGGGCATCTTTATCGAGTCCAAAAGAGATGTTTGATAGTCCTAAAATTGCTCCGACTTCAGGATGTCTTTTCCGCAGTTCTCTTATTGCTTCAATAGTGTTGATGCCAGCATCAACATACTCTGCATCCCCGCTTCCAAGAGTAAAGGTAAGCAGGTCAAAAACTAAATCCTCTGGCTTTATGCCATGTTTTTTTGTAGCAAGTTCATAGATACGCTCGGCGACTTCAAGTTTGCGTTCAACTGTTTTTGCCATTCCAATCTCATCTATAGTTAGACAAACTAGTGCGGCTCCAAACTTTTTAGCTAATTGACATACCGCATCAAACTTCTCAATGCCGTCTTCAAGATTAACAGAGTTGATTATAGGTTTCCCCCCGATTAGCTTGAGTGCTGCTTCAAGTGCAGTTGTCTGGGTAGAATCGGGCATAAGGGGAAGTGCTATTTTTTGGGCATAAAGTGACATAACATGGTTCATATCTTTTGTCTCATCACGTCCCGCAAAGCCCACACTTACATCAAGCACATGAGCTCCAACTCTTACTTGTTGTTGAGCAACACTTAGCGTTCCCTCATAATTTTCTGCTAGAAGAAGCTCGCGAAATGCTTTTGAACCTGTTGCGTTACTTCTCTCTCCCACAAGCAAAACAGAAGACTCTTGAGATAAAGAGACTGTATTAAAGAGTGAAGCAAGAGAGTTTTCTTGAAATCCGGATGCCTCTTTTGGAAGAGTGCCGCTGACTCTGTTGACTAAAGCGCGTATGTGTTGGGGGGTAGTTCCGCAGCAGCCACCTAAAAAGCTTACGCCGTCATATTTTAAAAAGTTTTCCTGTTTATCGGCAAACTCATCAGGTCCCATTGGGTAGTATGTATAGCCTCCGCGGTTTTGTGGAAGTCCCGCGTTTGCATGAATGCTTATAGGTTTACTCCAAAGTTCGCTAAGTGTTTTTACATGTTTTTCAACTTGCTCCGGGCCTGTTCCGCAGTTAAAACCAAGACTTAAAATATCAAAAGGCTCTAAAATAGCGGCTATTGTCGAGGCATCTGTTCCTATAAGCATGGTTCCGCTTAGCTCAATAGTAACGGAGACCATGATAGGAATCTCCACTTCCCTTTGCCTGCAAGCTTCTTTGCAGGCATGAAGAGCTGCTTTTATCTGAAGTGGATCTTGACATGTCTCAAGCAAGAAGATATCTACTCCTCCATCAATTAGAGCAAGACAGAATTCAGTATAACCCTCATACATCTTATCATAGGTTATATGCCCAAGTGAGGGGAGTTTTGTTCCCGGTCCGATAGAACCTAAAACAAATCTCGGATGCTCGGGAGTGCTAAATTTCGCGCACTCTTTTTTTACAAGTTCGGCACCTGCTCGTGTTAGTTCATAAGCGCGATTGCCGAGTCCATACTCATCTAAAACCCATGAAAATGAGCCAAAGGTGTTTGTTGTGATGAGGTCTGCTCCGGCGCTAAGGTAAGCGTGAAAAATCTCGCTTAAAACTTCAGGGCAGGTTACATTTAGGAGTTCATTACACCCCTCATTGCCTTGCCAAGCCTCTTTAGGAATCTTCTCATCCCGCTGTTGAAGTTGAGTGCCCATAGCCCCGTCAATAATAAGAGGTCTGTTTTTTATAATTTTTAAGATATACTTTTTTGGTGTCATGAAAAATCTTTTGTTAAAATAAATAATGATTTTATTCTATCAAGTTAGAACATAAAAAAGACTTTCAAAAATAGTTATAATAGTTATAATAATTATAATTATAGATAATTTAAAAAATATTCTGTTATAATATTGGCAATATATTGTCAGGAAGTGAAAAATATGAGTGAAAAAACAACAGGCATAAAGCTGCCAACCCCTTGGAGAATAAAAAGATACTATTTTTTTATTTTAGTTACAGTCGTGATTTTGGTTTTACCGTGGATACAGGTAAATGGAAGTCACTTTTTTTTATTAAGTTTTGATAAGCTAAAGCTTCATCTTGCATTTGTTGAGTTTGATATGCAAGAGTTATATCTTATGCCCTTTTTGCTTATGATGCTTTTCTTGGGAATCTTCGGTATGACTGTTGTGGGTGGGCGTGTGTTTTGTGGATGGATCTGCCCGCAAACAATCTTTAGAGTAATTTATCGTGATTTGATAGAGACAAAACTGCTCGGACTTAGAAAGCGCATAAAAAACAAGCAGCAAGAACCGGATATGAGCATCTTGCAAAACAAGATAAAAAAAGTAATTGCAATTTTAATTTGGGTCGCTCTTTCGTTTCTAGCAAGTGCGAATCTGCTTTGGTTCTTTGTACCGCCTGAAGATTTTTTCGCCTATTTAGCTAATCCTTCTGAACATATGATTCTACTAGGAACACTTGTAGTTTCAGCGCTTTTTCTTATCTATGATATTGTTTTTTTACAAGAAGATTACTGTGTTTACGTCTGCCCATATTCAAGAATTCAGTCTGTTTTATATGATGAGCACACTGTTATGGCTCTATACAATACAAATAGAGGCGGACATATCTATAATGAAGAAAAAGAGAAGGAATTTACAAAGCAAAAAGAGCTTCAAAAAGTTGAACCGCATGCGGAATGTACGGCATGTGAGAGTTGCGTAACTGTTTGTCCTACGCATATTGACATTCGTAAAGGACTTCAGCTTGAGTGCATCAACTGTCTTGAGTGTGTAGATGCATGTACTGTTGTTATGGGAAAACTAGGCAAACCTTCTCTTGTAACCTGGTCTAGTAATTATGAGATTATAGATAAAAAAGGAAAGACAAAATATTTCCGCGTAAAAGTTATCGCCTATGTTATTTTACTTGTCGGGTTAGCAATCGGTATGGTAATAATGGGAAGCAAAAAAGAGCATATGCTCTTAAATATTAACAAAGAAAACAGAATGTACTCCATCTCGGAAACTTCTGATGGAAGAGTGGCGGTTGAAAATGCTTATATCTTTTTAATGCAAAATACGCAAAATGAAAATATGGATTTTTATTTTGATGTTATATTGCCAAAAGATGTAAAAGGGAAGCTCGAAATTGTAAAACCGACAGAACCTTTTGATATTACGCCGGGGGTAAAAAAGAAAAAAATTGTTGTGCTTAGAACCTACGATAAACTTTCAAAAGATGAGAGACATGACACAACAATTCCAATAACAATTCGTGCTTATGCAATAGGACATGAAGATAAAATAGTAGTTTTTAGGGAAGCGACGTTTACCTATCCAAGAGCAGACTTGATTCAAGTAAAATAAAATGTGATATATTTTTGATATAATTTGCTTTTAATTAAGACGTTTTCTAGACTCCTTAGTCGAGGAGTCTGCGCTTAAATTAGGAAGAACTAAATCAAAAAGGAGTTATATGCCATTTTCTGCGCGCAATAGAAAAGGTACCTTAAGCGGTGTTGTTTTTGTAGCAATTTTTGCTGCAGCAGCTACCATGATTTCAGAAATTAATTTTATAAAATCTCTTGGGATTTCACCGCTTGTTATAGGAATAGTTATAGGAATTTTTTATGCAAATACGCTTCACAATAGGACTCCAAAGGAGTGGAGTGGCGGTATAACATTTAGCGCAAAAAAAATTCTACGCTTTGCAATTGTTTTTTATGGATTTCGTATCACGTTTCAACAAATCGGCGAGGTTGGGTTAGAGGGATTTATGGTCTCGCTTATTATGTTAGCTACAACCTTCTTTTTGGGAACATGGGCTGGGCAAAAACTCTTCAAAATGGATAGGGATACATCTATGCTTACTGCATCAGGAGCTTCAGTATGTGGGGCAGCTGCCGTTTTGGCAACGGAGCCTGTTTTAAAAGCCGAGGAGCATAAGGCTGCAATCGCCGTTTCCATGGTTGTTTTATTTGGAACAATCTCGATGTTTTTATATCCGCTTCTTTATAATATGGGAGTTTTTGATATGAGTGCAAAAGAGTTTGGTATATATGTCGGCGGAACAATCCACGAGGTGGCTCAGGTTGTAGCAGTTCCGGCATCTATACCAAATGCAAGCGAAGAGATGGCAAACGCCGCGATTATTGTAAAGATGACGAGGGTTATCATGATAGCGCCGATGCTTATAATCTTGGGAATATATCTCTCATTTAGCTCAAGAAAAAGCGGCACGAGTGCAGGCGGAGTTAAGCTTGTGATTCCATGGTTTGCGGTCTATTTTATTGGTATGGCAGGATTTAATTCTCTTGGAATTGTCCCACAAAATATAGTAGATGTGATAAATGAGATAGATACTTTTTTACTCACAATGGCGATGACAGCACTTGGAATAGGCACTGTTTTTTCGAAATTTAAGGGGCTTGGGTTAGCACCTATTTATACCTCAGGAGTGATGTTTGCGTGGTTGCTTGTGGGCGGATACTTCATTACAAAATGGGTTGTAGCGGTATTTTAGCAAGTTGTAACTTTCAACTAAAAGAGTATATAATAAAAACAAATTAAACTTGAAGGGAGCAGTAAGGATGTCAAATTTACCAAATACATTAAATTCTTACTGGCTCTGGAGAGAGATATCCTCAAAACTCGGCGTCTCAAATCCTGCATATAAGTACTGGATTGAGACAAGAAACTTAAAGCTTAACAATAAATATCTCTTTATACAAAAAAACACCCTTCCTCAAAAACATGAGCATGTAGAGAAAATATTGACTGATTTATCCGGTCATCTGCCTATAAAATACGCCTCAGATAGGCTGCATGTGAACGAACGCATCTTTTCATACGACAAGATGAAACTTCATAAAGAGTTTGAGTATAAATTTGTCGAGGATGTAAAATTTGTAAATATAAAAAAATTTTTTACGGAGTTTGGGATAAGAGTAAGTAAAAATTCTATTATTCAGCTTGGAAAAATAAAGGATTTAGAAATAGGTCCTGATTGCATATTTTATAATTTAAAAAATGATTACGGTGTCGTGGTGTACGAATAATGAATACCTTTTTTCTTGAGTTTCGTGACCCGCTTTTTGGGATAATAATCTTTTTTGTTCTTATTTTTGTCATCACTTTTTTTTCCTACTGGTTTGCAAAACTTAAAAAAAAAGAGGATTATAGACACTTAGACAAATTTTTAAAACAGTTTCACTCTCTTCCGTCTCAAAACGAATTAAAAGTGCTTATAACTAAAGGGGAACTCTCCGAAAAATCTTGGTTGCTATTGGCAAGCTCATATACGAAAAATGGCAACTATGAAAAAAGCATAGAGATATATAGCGAGCTTTTAAAGGTAGCAGACAAAGCCAACTACAGAGACACCCTCTTTTTGCTTGGGAAAACTTACTTTAAAGCTGGTTTTTTAGAGAGGGCAAAACAGATTTTTTTAGAGATACTAAAAAATAATCCACGAACCCCACAAGCACTAAGTTATCTGCTTTTGGTTTATGAGCAGATGAGGAATTACAATGCGGCTCTTGAGGTTTTGGACTCCTTAAGTGAGCTAAAAAAGGATGTAACCCTAGAGAGCGCTTATTTAAATACGCTGTTTATTTTAAATAATGTAGAGATGACCTCTGATGTAAAAGTTTACAAACTCTTGGAGATATATAAAAACAGTAACGCTTTGGCATATCTTATATTTGAATATCTATTTCGAGTAAATCCAAAGGCTGCCTGGGAAAATTTTGATACCTCAAAAGCGGAGTTGCTTGTCGATGTACTGTGGAGATGCGACAAAAAAGATTTGAATTTAGATACAATAATGCAAAATGGCTATTTAAAGGAGCTCTATACCGCAAAAGGGTATATAAAAGAGGCCGTTAAAAGTTCTGTTTTTGAGCTTGACGTGCTTATAAATCTTGATTCTAAAGTAAATGCAACACTTGGATTTGAGTATATCTGTAACAACTGCAAAGTAATCTACCCGTTTGCTTTTAGTCGTTGCAGCAGCTGCCACGCTATAGATTCATCAAGAGCAGAGCTCTCTTTAGTAAAAGATTATCATAAGGATTTTAGTGAAGAAAATAACTCTTTTCAGTGACGGAAGTGCTCTTGGAAATCCCGGTCCAGGAGGATATGGAACAATCTTAAGGTTTGCCGATAAGGAGAGGGAAATCTCTGGCGGTGAAGTGCATACTACAAACAACAGGATGGAGCTTTTAGCTGTTATCGAGGGCTTAAGAGCACTCAGAGAGCCTTGTATGGTTGATATTATCTCAGATTCTTCTTATGTGGTAAAAGGGATAAATGAGTGGCTTGAGAGTTGGATTAAAAGAGACTTTAAGAAAGTAAAAAATCCTGATTTGTGGATAGCGTATATAGAGGTTTCAAAAGGGCATAAGATAAACGCTTTATGGGTAAGAGGGCATAATGGACATGTTGAAAACGAGAGATGCGATATTTTGGCAAAGATAGCGGCGCAAAAGATGAAGGAGAGTATGTAATGAGTAAAAATATAGAAGTTTTAGAGAAAACTTTGGGGTATGAATTTAAAAATGAGAAGCTCATTATCGAAGCGCTGACGCATAAAAGTCATAAGCAGCCCTACGATAATGAGCGACTTGAATTTTTAGGCGACGCTGTTTTGGATTTGATAGTAGGGGAGTATCTATTTTTTAAATTTCCAAAATCAGATGAGGGTAATCTCTCAAAAATAAGAGCAGCCCTCGTAAATGAAGACGGCTTTGAGAAGCTGGCTAGATCTATCAATCTCGGTAAATATATATATCTCTCAAACGCAGAAGAGAACAATGGCGGAAGAGAGAAGGCATCTCTGCTCTCAAATGCTTTTGAAGCAGTAATAGGAGCGATTTATATTGAATCTGGCTTAGATGTTTCTAGAAAAATAGCAATTGATTTGATAGAGAGAAATCACAAAGAGATATCGCTTGATTCTCTTTTTAGAGATTTTAAAACAACTCTTCAGGAGCTTACTCAAGCTAGATTTGGAGAGACTCCTGAGTATAGGGTTATTGCCAGTCGAGGACCTGACCATAAAAAAGAGTTTGAAGTAGCGGTTATTATAGAAAATAAAGAGTATGCAAGAGCGATTGGAAAAAGCAAAAAAATTGCGCAGCAAGAAGCCGCGGAGATGGCAGTAAAACTCTTAAATAAGGAGGAGAAGTGAATAGTTTTGGAGTAAAGTTAAAATTTAGCACTTTTGGGGAGTCTCATGGAGTAGCAATCGGATGCCTGCTTGATGGTGTTCCTGCGGGACTTGAGATTGATGAAGCATTTATTCAAAGTGAGCTTGACCGTAGAAAACCGGGAAAAAGTGAGTTTGAGACTGCAAGAAAAGAGGATGACAAAGTAGAGATACTAAGCGGTGTTTTTGAAGGTAAAAGCACTGGAACACCTATTGCGATGCTAATACACAATACAAATCAGAAGTCAAAAGATTACTCAAATATAAAAGATATTTTTCGCCCTGGACATGCTGATTTTACGTACTTTTATAAGTACGGCATAAGAGACTATAGAGGAGGAGGCAGGAGCTCTGCAAGAGAGACGGCGGCGAGAGTGGCTGCCGGCGCTATTGCAAAGCTGATGCTTAGAGAACTTGATGTTGAGGTGCTAGGGGGCATCTGTGAGGTAGAGGGCATCAAATCAGGGCAGTTTGATTATGAGGCGGCTAAAAAAAGTATTATATTTGCTCTTGACGCAAATAAAGAGCAGGCGCAAAAAGATGCGATACTCAAAGCAAAAAACGAGCATGACTCTGTAGGTGGAGTCTCTAGAATTCTTATAAAAGGTGCTCCAAAAGGTCTGGGACAGCCGCTTTATTACAAACTAGATGCAATACTAGCAGATGCTATGATGGGTATAAATGCCGTTAAGGCTGTTGAGATAGGCGATGGGGTTTTGAGTGCATCACTAAAAGGTTCTCAAAATAATGACGAGATAAGAGCAGCGGGTTTTGTGACAAATCACTCAGGCGGGATTTTAGGTGGAATTAGCAACGGTGAAGATATAGTTATGAATGTATATTTCAAGCCTACTCCATCCATTTTTAAAGAACAAAAAACAGTTACTATTAAAAATGAGGAGGTTGATTTTTCACTAAAAGGACGACATGATCCCTGTGTTGCCATAAGAGGAACAGTTGTTTGTGAAGCCATGGCAGCTTTAGTTGTTGTCGATATGTTACTTTTAAATATGGGTTCGCAGATGGATAAAGTTGTGAAATATTATAAATAGCAGTTTTTAACTGCTATTTATCCTTTGGCTCAATAACGCTTTTAGCAGATTTAATGGCACTTCCTAGTGCTGTTTTTGCAACACCCCAGGCTTGAATCCCCATTCTTTTAGCCTCCTTCGCCGTTTCGGATTTAAGAGCTGTATCTGCTTTTTTAACAGCTGTTTTAGCCAGGGCAGAGAATCTCTCTCTCATAATCTGTGCAGTCTCTTTTGAGATATGAATTAGCTCTTGTAGGTCATAGTGCATCTTTTTATTGAGGTCTAGGAGTATCTTTCTTATAGCTGCATCACTTTCATTTGCCTGTGTTTGAACAACCTGTAAAAATAGAGTGTCTGTTTGGTTCAAATCCTCCATAATTGTGTCGTAATCTTCAATCAAGATATGTTTTGCCTCAAGCGGCATATACGCGAGTCTCTTTTTAAATCTGTCGATTGATTCAAGAAGTCCTGCTCTCATACCTTTTAGGGTAGCTTCTAAAATATCTTCAGATGTGTTAGGAGTAGCTTCGGCTATATTTATGCTTGAGTGCAGGATGGTGGAGAGAATTTTTCTCACTCTTATAGTGTTTAGCGTTCCCTCTTTAATCGTTTGGTAGGTAAGCTCTTTTATAATCTCTTGAATCAACTCTTTTGCTTCACTATCTTTTGATTTTTCCAAAGCAGTGATAATTGCCCCCTCAACTGTTTCACTAAGGAGGTCAAAAAGATCAATAGATTGAAGTTTTACCTGATGAAGTCTTGAGAGAGTTTGCGCATCCTCTTTGTCTATTAAAGACTCTATATCATTAAAAATCGCATATTTTAGCTCTTGAAGCTCATTAGACTTCCTCTGTAAACTTTTTTCAAGAAACTCTTTTTGCAGAAGAAGATCTTCAAGCTCATCTCTTAATTTTTTTGTTCTACTCTCTATGATATCTGTCGTAATATCCTTCATTTCATGAAGGTTTAATTTATTAAGTTCAATATTCTTTAGCTCTTGTAAACCCATTTTAGACTCCTTTTTAAAGTACCATTTTTATATTTTGATGAGCTTTTAGCGCTTCAAAGATGAAATTTCTGTCATCTTCATTATGCACAAGCATATCAAGGTTCATACTTATATATTTCCCGCCTTTAGAGTTTTTTGAGTGCGTGAGTTTGTGTTCTCTCTCATCTATAACGTCTCGTATGGCTTGCTCAAGTGCTTCTTTTTCGCCGGCAATAAGCTTGTAACACCAGCTGCACGGGTAGGTAAGATCTAGTTTCTCTTCTCTATCGTTTAAAATCTCCACTTTTGCCTCCCGATTTTTTCTCTAACTGAATATTGCGTATAACCATGGCTTTGTCTATCGCTTTTACCATGTCATAGATGGTCAAAAGACCGATGCTCACTCCCGTAAGTGCCTCCATCTCAACGCCGGTTTGACCTGTCAGTTTTGCGGTAACAGTGAGTTTAAATCCAGGAAGATTTCCTAGTTCTTCTACATCACAATTAATCCCGCTTAAGTTTAGAGGATGACACATAGGAATAAGTTCACTTGTCTTTTTTACTCCCATGATAGCGGCAATTACTGCAGTTTGTATAACAGGACCCTTTTTTGTTTTTTGAGTTACTATCGCATCATAAGCATCTTGGCTCATCTCTATGATACCACTTGCTACTGCTACTCTTGTTGTTTGATTTTTTTCCGAGACATCAACCATCTTCGGTCTGTCGTTTTCATCCAAATGTGTTAATTTCATACTGTTTCTTTATATTTTATTTCTTATATTATAGCAGAAGAAAAGCAATTATAGAGGGGCATAAAAGTAAAACAGAGCATCTTAAATAAGCCCCAGCGCCTCTTGATATTCGTGTGGGTGGTTAAGATTTAAAAACGGTTTTTCATCTTCAAACTCTACATAAATAGTATTTGAAGAGTTAAGTAAATAGCCCAGTTTATGGTTATTTGTTTTAAACATTAGGGAGAGTTTTTTTTCTATAGAGCGGTGGTAAATACCGCACATGGGCTGTATGCCGCTTGCGGTTTTTGCTATAGATGCATCCGTGTTTGGAGTATCTGCTTGGATGATTTTTTCTATCTCGGTTTTTGTAATGAATGGAGAATCAACGCTGATTATAAAAAAACGCTCCCCCACAAGTTTCTCAAATAGAGCGACAAATCCTGCTGTAGGAGCATATATTGTGTCAGGTTCTTCAATAAAATCGGCTTCAAAGTTAAATTTATTTTTATCTTTGCAGGAGAGATATACGGTTTTAAAGATTTTTTTTAGTCGAAAGAGTTGAAATTGCGCAAGAGTGTCAAACCCTGCAAAGGGGAGAAGAGATTTATCCTCCCCCATACGTGTGCTTTTACCGCCGGCAAAGATGATGCAAGGTATATCGAGCATTTAGTTTTTGATCAACTCTGCTTCGATGCGTCTGTTTTGTGCACGACCTTCGCTCGTTTTGTTCGTAGCAATAGGCTCTGTCTCGCCTTTTGCAGTTGTTGAGACCTTATCTGCTGGTACTCCATATTTTACAATCATATCTTTAACCGCATTTGCACGTCTATCTGAGAGCTTAAGGTTATATGCATCAGACCCGACAGCATCAGTGTGCCCAATAATGTTAGCTTTGTACACAGGAGTACATTTTAAGAACTCCGAAAACTCATTTACACGTGGTTTTGATTCCTCTTTTATCTCCGAAGAGTCAAATTTGAAATTAATATGTAGGTTTATTTTTGGAGGACAAACTACAGCTGCAGCTTCTACAACTTGAGTCAATGCTACTATTTTACATCCCACGGCATCAACGCTTGTTCCCGCAGGAGTGTTTGGACATTCATCAACTGAGTTCAAAACGCCATCATTGTCATCATCTCCGTCTATCTTACATCCCACAGCATTAACTTTTGTCCCAGCAGGAGTGTTTGGACATTCATCAACTGAGTTTAAAACACCGTCATTGTCATCATCGCCATCAATTGGAGCCGGCGGTACTTCTTGAGCTTTAGGTCCAAAAGCGAAGTTTATACCAGCTAAGAGCGCTAAGTTGCTGTCAGCTCTTTTGTTCATATATACAGCTTCTAGTTTAAGTGCAATATTTTCTGTTATTGCGGCTTTGACACCGGCACCGGCGTTAAAGAAGACGCTGTCTTTGTTGTCTGCTAAGTGAACATTAAGAGTTTCATAGCCGACACCAATTTTAACAAGCGGCGTAATAGCACCGATTGCGTCAAAATCATGTACGCCGTTTATAGCAAAACGCCAAATATCAGTACTTGGATTTGCTGGAACTAGCTCCTCATAATCAGTGTTAGTGAAAAGCACACTAAGTTCAGGTTTTAAAAGGGTGTCAGTATTAAGCTGAAACTCTGCGCCGGTTAAAAACTGATCTTTAAGATTAAGATTACCCTCTGCTCGGTTATAACCGATAATAGGCGTAATTTCATATTTATACTCTTTTGCCATCGCAATTGAGCCAAGCATAAGAGCCGGGATTAGTAGTAGTTTTTTCATCTGTTTCCTTTTGACGCATTAATTTAATATCTTATCCGCAAGCATCTTAAAGTATGTTAGTAATAGATATTAATATTAATTTTTAATTTATCTAGGATCTGTTATATAGCCAGTGATTGCAGAGATGGCAGCAACTGCTGAGTTTGCCAAATATACTTTTGAACTTCTGCTTCCCATGCGTCCGACAAAGTTACGGTTTGTGGTTGAAACTGCTACCTCATTGTCGCCAAGTATCCCCATATATCCGCCAAGACAAGCTCCACAAGTTGGGTTGCTTACAACGCCGCCGGCATCAATAATAATATCCATATATCCGAGTCTATAAGCCTCTTTTAAGATTTTTTGAGTTCCCGGAGTTACAATTAAGCGAACATCAGGATGAACTTTTTTGCCTTTTAGAATTTCTGCAGCAATCTTTAAATCGCCCAATCTTCCATTTGTACAGCTCCCGATAAAAGCTTGATCTATTTTGATTTTGTCTTTTACAGCTTGAGTTATAGAGTGTCCGTTTGAAGGTAGAAATGGATAAGCAATTACAGGCTCAAGGTTTGCTACATCAATTTCTAAAATTTGGCAGTAAGAGGCATCAGCGTCTGAGTGGTGGATTTTAGGTTCACGAGCTAAGGTTTTATCACTTAAAAACTCTTTTGTTATATCATCATAAGCTACAATTCCGCTTTTTGCTCCCGCTTCTATTGCCATGTTACACATTGAGAATCTATCATCCATATTTAAATGCTCTATCGTGCTTCCTGTAAACTCTAAAGTTTTATATAGAGCTCCATCAACGCCAATCATGCGGATAATCTCTAAAATAATATCCTTTCCAGTTGTGTATTTACCGGGCTTTCCGCTTAAAACCACTTTTATAGATTCAGGAACTTTAAACCAGTTTCCGCCCGTAATCATGGCAAATGCCAAGTCAGTTGAGCCCATACCGGTTGAAAAAGCCCCAAGTGCACCGTGAGTACATGTGTGACTATCTGCACCGATGATGACATCCCCGGGAACTATAAGACCTTTTTCAGGTAGAAGTGCGTGCTCTATTCCCATATCTTTTTCATCAAAAAAGTTTTTTAGGTTATGTTTTTTTGCAAAGTCGCGACTGATTCTTGCTTGATTTGCACTTGCTATATCTTTTGCAGGGATAAAGTGGTCAAGAACGATAGAAAAACCATCAGGGTTTGCAAGCTTTGTAGCGCCGCTTAGATTAAAAGCACTGATTGAGATAGGCGTTGTTATATCGTTTCCGATAACCATATCTATGTTAGAACGGACTATTTCACCCGCAAAAACTTTTTTTCCGACATGCTCAGAGAATATTTTTTCGGTTATAGTTTGAGCCATAATAAGCCTTTATAAATGTAATTTAAGTTTGCGATTATACCCATTTTTGTTTTGTATATAATTTAACCCAAAAAATGCTATATTGAGAAAAAAGTAGTAAAGCATGCAAAACAGCTATAAAAGAGTAGATGCGCATCTCTCAAGTCTAGGATACTGCACAAGAAGCGAGGCAAAAAAGTTTTTGAGTAAAAACTTAGTATGCATAGATGGGGTTAGAGTTTTTGATGTTAGGCAAAAAGCTTATCATAACAATATTACGGTTGAGGGCGAGAGACTTGATGAGGAGCGTTTAGTTATTTTAATGAACAAGCCAAGCGGTGTAATCTGTTCACACGATGATGCCGGAGTGCTTATATACTCTCTTTTGCCGTTAAGATTTCAAAGAAGAAACCCTAAAATCTCAACAATAGGTAGGCTAGATGCAGATACCACGGGAGCGATTTTGTTAACGGATGATGGAGAGTTAAATCACAAGCTGACAAGTCCCAAAAGTGATGTTTTAAAAGTGTATGAGGCTACTCTTGCCGAGCCTTTAAGGGGGGATGAAGCAGAGATTTTTGCAAGTGGAACCCTTATGCTAAATGGCGAAAAAAAGCCGCTTTTGAGCGCTAAGATGGAGATAATAAATCCAACTCTTGTAAGATTAGAGATTTGCGAGGGAAGATATCATCAGGTAAAGAGAATGTTTGGTGCAGTCAAAAACAGGGTAGTCGCACTTCATAGAGTGCGTTTTGGAGAGTATAGCGTTGATGCTTTAGAGCCATCGGAGTATAGAGTTATTAATCTTTAGTGACATCCAAATCATAAATCTCATACTTTAGAGCTTTTTTCATATATTCCGTTGAACAGAAAAACAGTGTGGCAAAAATAGGGTTGATTGTCGCAGAATCATCTTCAACGGTTTCAAATATTTTAAAGCTAAACCCCGTAAGATCTTCAGAATTTTTAACTGTTATTTTAAACTCAATCGGTGCCAAAGTTTTTACCATATTTAAAATCTTTTTTTTCTTTTTTTGGCTATCGCTTTGGAGTATGTTAAAATTTAAATCTTCTGAGCTTTTGTGAGAGCGGATAATCTCTTCTAAAATATCAAATTTGTCTTTAAAAATTATTTTATTCCATCTGATATTTAGCTCTTTTGAGTCCACTTTGCAAGCGCTGTTTATTAAAGCGTTAGGTTTTTTCTCTTTGATGGCTTCAATTAACCCCAAAATAAAATTTGCTCCACCTACCATCTCGGCGTACTTTTGCATCAAAAGATGCAGAAATGTTTTCGTATCTTCATTATGTTTGTTAAAATTACACATTGGTTTTCCTGATTTGTTGATTGTTATGTATAATTATAGCTTAAATATTGGATAGATACAGTTTCATTTAAGCTTAATTAAATAACAAAACTAATACCATAGCAAAATCAAATAGGACAAAAAGAGTCTTAATTAAAAGAATTACTAAACAAGGTTAAACATGCAAGTTTATTTAGACAACAATGCTACGACAATGGTAGATCCGTTAGTTGTAGAAGAGATGCAGCCGTTTTTTAGCGAAATTTATGGTAATCCAAACTCACTTCATAAATTTGGTACCGCTTCACATCCTGCGCTTAAAAAAGCGATGGATAGAATCTATAAGGCACTTAATGCGAGTGACAATGACGATATAGTTTTTACGTCATGTGCTACCGAATCTAACAACTGGGTTTTAAAATCGATTTTTAACGACCATATAGTAAACGGCGATAAAAATCATATTATAACCACGGAAGTTGAACATCCATCAGTCTATGCTGCATGTAAAGCTCTTGAAGAGCAGGGCGCTAAAGTAACGTACCTTCCCGTAAACAATCAAGGTATCGTGGAGGCTCATATCGTAAAGAGTTTTATAACTGAAAAAACTGCACTAGTATCTATCATGTGGGCATCAAATGAGACAGGTATGATTTTTCCTATTAAAGAGATTGGCGAAATCTGTAAAGAGAAGGGCGTACTATTTCATACCGACGGTGTTCAGGCGATTGGCAAGATTCCCGTTGACCTTCAAGATACACATGTAGATTTTGTCTCTATGAGTGCACACAAGTTTCATGGACCAAAAGGAGTGGGCGCACTATATATAAGAAACTCTCAACCGCTCTCTCCTCTTTTGCATGGTGGTGAGCATATGGGCGGCAGACGCTCAGGCACTTTAAATGTTCCCTATATTGTGGCTATGGGCAAGGCTATCGAGCTAGCAACTACAGATATACAAGAGAAGATATCTTCCATAAAAGCAAAAAGAGATCGCTTAGAAGATGCGCTTTTAGAGTTAAGCGACACATTTGTAGTAGGAGATCGTGAAAATAGAACGCCAAACACCATCTTGATTTCTATAAAAGGGGTTGAGGGAGAAGGGATGCTTTGGGATTTAAATAATGGTCAAATCGGCGCATCAACAGGTTCTGCCTGTGCCAGTGCAGATCTGCAGGCAAATACAGTAATGCTGGCTATCGGAGCAGATAGTGAGCTCGCTCATACAGGTATCCGATTAAGTCTGAGTAGATTTACTACCGATGAAGAGATTGACTACACGATAGAACATTTTATAAAAGCAGTTACGAGATTAAGAGCAATTTCAAGTTCTTTTGCAAAAGTAAAACCTACTCCAGGGGGAGAATCAAAAGAGTGCGAGCTACATTTTCATTAATTGCCAAGCTTCAGTGCCACAGCAGTTAGCGAAGCAAAAGGGGGGAGTTCCTTTTGCGGACAAACTAGAGAAAAGGTTCCCCTTGAGGGTATGAAATAAATTAAAGGAAAAAAATTATGGCAAAAAATGATCTACTAGGCGCCTCTTTATGGGATGCTTACTCAAACAAAGTAACAACTTTGATGAACAATCCAAAGCATCAGGGCGAGATTAACCAAGAGGAAGCAGAAGCTCATGGAAACAGGCTTATAGTTGCTGATTTTGGAGCTGAGAGCTGTGGAGATGCGGTGCGCCTTTACTGGGAAGTTGACCCTAAAACAGACACTATCGTAAACTCAAAGTTTAAAAGTTTTGGATGTGGAACTGCAATTGCAAGTTCAGACATCATGACTGAATTATGTATTGGTAAAACCGTTCAAGAGGCTGTAAAGATAACAAATATAGATGTTGAGTTTGCACTTCGTGACAACCCAGAAACTCCTGCCGTTCCGCCTCAAAAAATGCACTGTTCCGTTATGGCTTATGATGTTATCAAAAAAGCGGCAGCGCTTTACCTTGGGGTTGATACTGAGAGTTTTGAGGAAGAGATAATCGTTTGTGAATGTGCTCGTGTTAGCTTAAAAACTCTCCAAGAGGTTATTAAACTAAACGATTTGACAACAATTGAGCAGATTACCGATTATACAAAAGCAGGCGGTTTTTGTAAAAGCTGTATAAAACCGGGCGGACATGAAAAAAGGGAGTATTATTTAGTGGATATTTTAAGAGATACACGTCGTGAGATGGATGAAGAGAAGATGAGAGTTGCTGCTGATGCAGGTTCAAAAGGAAGCTTTGAGACGATGACATTGGTTCAGCAGATTAAAGCTATTGATGCTGAAATAGATGAGAGTGTTCGTCAATTTTTAATCATGGACGGCGGCGATATGGAAGTTATTGACGTAAAGCCGAGCGATGATTATATTGATGTTTATATCAGATACTTAGGGGCATGTAATGGATGTGCAAGTTCTGCAACAGGAACTCTTTATGCAATAGAGTCAACCCTTAAAGAGAAATTATCTAAAAAGATTAGAGTTTTACCAATTTAATTCCTACTTTTCGTAGGGATTTAAAAGAGGTGAATCCTTGCCCATATACCTAGTGTCTAAAACAGCTATCTCGCACTCTAACCAGATACCAAACTTTTCATAAACCCTTTTTTGAGCCTCTTTTATCAAATGTATTGCATCATCAAATGTTGCATTTTGTACATTTGTTAAAAAATTAGCATGCTCCTTGCTAAACTCTGTATCGCCTACTCTGTAGCCCTTGAGCCCAACAGCTTCTATAAGCCTGCCGGCATAATCGCCTTTGGGATTTTTAAAACAGCTCCCTGCACTCGGTGTTGAGGGTTGGTTATGGCGCATGGCTTTAAACATTAAAAGTCTCTCTTTATCATAGCCATATTCCAGCGTAAACGTAGCTTCTAAAATCGGAGTTTTAATATTTGTAAATCTATATCCATGTGCTATCTCTCTTTTTTCAAAAACACCGCCACAGGTAGTTATAAAGAGCAGATGATTAAATATCTCATACTCCCTAAGTCCTGCATTCATATATACAAGTCCGCCTAAAGTTCCCGGTAGATGCGAGAGAAACTCAAAGTTGGCGATATTGTGTTTTTTACAAAAAGAGGCAATTTTCCCGGATGGCGTAGCGCCACCAATCTTAAGAGTGTTGTTCTCTATCTTTATATAGTCATATTTTTTGCTTAGTTTTAAAAGATGGGGAGGTTTTGTTCCCATCAAGATATTGTTACATGAGCCTATCATATAAAAATCTTTATAGTTTTGGTTGCAATCTTCTAGTAAAAAAACATCTAAACAGCCGCCAATTTTAATCGAAGAAAATTTGCAGAAGTTAATGCTCTGTATCTTCATTACTCTACAAAATTTGGAATCATATTAAAAATGTTTAAAGAGAAGTCGGTCATTGCGTTTAGCATCCACGGCATAGTAAGTATAACAACGATAACAACGCCGATAATTTTAGGAATAAAACTTAGTGTCATTTCATTAATCTGCGTAGTCGCCTGAAAGATACTTACCGCCAAACCTATAAACATACCCGTTAGTAATCCCGGTAGAGCAAGCATAAGTGCTATTTTAAAGGTATCTATTCCAAGGGCGACAAGTTTTGCTTCCATTATAAATCTCTTATCTTTTTATACTCAGTCGGTATCATAAAGTCTTCAACTTTTATAGGAGTATCATAAAAACCGTTTTTGTAGCCAAGCTCAAAAAGTTTGTTGATTGCTCTGTACTGTATTTCGCTGAGTGTTATAGAGTTGTCATTTGCATAAAGTTCAAGATATTTATCTAAGGTAGGTGCATCTATACGAACCAAATCTCTCTCAAGAAGCATTTGTGAGAGTTTTTCTTTGTGTTCTCTTGCTACTTGAACTGCTTTTGTAAGAGTACGTTCATACTCTATAGCTTTGTTTAGCGGGATTGAGCGGCTAATAGCCATGCCGCCTAGCGGTAGAGGTAATTCCTCGCCGGCTAACTCCTGCCAAATATCCCACATCTCCCGCTCAACTTCAAGCTTCTCATCGTATGTTAAGATACTCTCATGAATGAGTACGCCTGCATCAACCGCACCATCAAGAACAGCCTGCTCTATCTCTAAAAAGTTCATATATGTTACTCTAGCATCAGGGTAGGCAATGCGAAAAAGCATAGCATTCGTTGTATGTTTGCCGCTAAGAGCAACTTTAAAGTTACGCTTGAGTTTAGCACCTTTTTTCTTGATGAGTTTAGGTCCATAACCCTCTCCAAAACTCACAGCAGTACGCAACATGGCATAATTATCTCTTATATGCGGGTAAAGGGCAAAACTTATAGCAACTATCTCATAAACGCCCTCTAATGCTTTTTCATTGAGGGTTTGAATATCCTCAGCAATATTATCAAACTTAACATCGTTCATATCTACCCAGCCAAACTTAATGGCATAATACATAAATACATCGTCAGCGTCGGGAGAGTGTGCAATAACTGTTTTTTTCAAATTAGTCGCCTACCTACTTAAAAATATAAACTAGATTTTAACCAAATAAGGATAAAATCCCACTAAGATTATATGGAACTTCTATATAAAAGTATGACAATTTGCAATATTTTTAGATAAAAAAACAGAACTGTCATATAATAAGTCTAAATTAACACAAGAGAGCCAAATATGGACGCAAATAAACAAAAATCACTAGACTTAGCTATGAAACAGATTGATAAGGCATTTGGCAAGGGTGCGCTTATGAGACTCGGCGATAAAGAGATAATGCCTATTGAGTCGATTAGTACAGGCTCTCTTGGGCTGGATTTAGCGCTTGGCATAGGTGGAGTGCCTCAAGGTAGAGTTGTTGAAATATATGGACCAGAGAGTTCAGGAAAAACAACTCTAGCACTTCAAATAACGGCAGAGTGCCAAAAAGCAGGAGGCGTATGTGCCTTTATTGATGCAGAACATGCTCTTGATGTCGGATATGCCAAAAATCTTGGTGTTGATGTTGACAATCTGCTTGTTTCCCAGCCAGATTACGGCGAACAGGCTTTAGATATTGTCGAGACTATCGCTCGCAGCGGGGCAATAGACCTTATAGTTATTGACTCAGTAGCAGCACTTACGCCAAAATCTGAGATAGAGGGCGAGATGTCTGACCAAAATGTCGGTGTTCAAGCGCGTCTTATGTCAAAAGCACTTCGTAAATTAACGGGTATTTTACATAAAATGAACTGTACGGTAATCTTTATCAATCAAATTCGTATGAAAATCGGCATGATGGGATACGGCTCACCAGAGACTACAACTGGAGGAAATGCGCTTAAATTTTACGCTTCGGTTCGTATAGATGTAAGACGCATAGCATCTCTAAAGCAGGGAGAGAGTCAAATAGGTAACCGTGTAAAAGCAAAAGTTATAAAAAACAAGGTCGCTCCCCCGTTTCGTCAGGCTGAATTTGATATAATGTTCGGCGAAGGAATCTCTAAAGAGGGTGAACTTGTCGATTATGGTGTTAAGCTTGATATCATTGATAAAAGTGGTGCATGGTTCTCTTATGGGGAGACAAAACTAGGGCAAGGACGTGAAAATGTCAAGGCTAAGTTTATAGAAAATCCGGAACTAGCTCGCGAAATAGAAGAGAAGATAAAAGCAGCAATGGGCATAAACTCCCTTATTACAATGGATACCCTTGATATAGAAGATGCTGATTTATAGATTGCTAGCAAATAAAATTTAGTATGAAATTAAAATTATTAATGCAAAAGAGGTAAATAGATAATGTACATAGACAATATTAGTGCAATAGAAGTGATGGATTCACGTGGAAACCCTACAGTAAAAGCGACGGTAGAACTTAGTGACGGAACAAAAGAGAGTGCAATAGTCCCATCAGGTGCTAGTACAGGCAAGCGTGAAGCACTAGAACTTCGTGATGGCGGTAGCAGATATATGGGTAAAGGAGTATTAAAAGCAGTAGAGAATGTAAACACTCAAATCTCTGATGCTATTATTGGGCTCTCCCCATTTAATCAAGCTGTAATAGATGCTACAATGAAAGAACTTGATGGAACCGATAACTATGGCAATCTAGGGGCTAATGCAGTTCTGGGTGTCTCCATGGCAGTTGCACGCGCTGCAGCAAAAAGTTTGGGTATCCCACTTTACCGTTACTTAGGCGGCGCTAATGCTATGGTTGTGCCGACTCCGATGCTAAACATCATTAATGGCGGTTCACATGCAGACAACTCGGTAGATTTTCAAGAGTATATGATAATGCCTGTAGGTTTTGATGATTTTGCTACTTCACTTCAAGCTTCAGCTGAGGTTTACCATAACTTAAAAGCTATTTTAAAAGCAAAAAAACACAATACTGCTCTAGGAGACGAAGGTGGGTTTGCACCTGATTTAGGCTCAAATGAAGAGCCTATTCAAATCATTATGGAGGCTATAGACAAAGCCGGATATAAAGCTGGGGAGCAGATAGCAATAGCACTTGACGTTGCCGCATCAGAGCTTGTAGCAGAGGGCGGATACAGACTAGATAGTGAAAACAGAACCGTTACGTCTGCTGAGCTTGTTGATTACTATGTTGATTTGTGTTCAAAATATCCAATCGTATCTATTGAAGATGGTTTAAGCGAAGATGACTGGGATGGCTGGAAGCTATTAACAAAGAAGCTAGGCGATAAAGTTCAACTAGTAGGCGATGATCTCTTTGTTACAAATGCAAATATTTTAAATGAGGGAATCCAAAAAGGGGTTGCAAACTCTATCTTGATTAAGCCAAATCAAATTGGTTCGGTAAGTGAAACCATGCTTACTGTTCGCCTTGCACAAAGAAACGGTTATAAGTGTGTTATGAGTCACCGTTCAGGCGAGAGCGAAGATGCTTTCATCGCAGATTTTGCCGTTGCACTTAACTGTGGGGAGATAAAAACAGGTTCTACTGCAAGAGGAGAGAGAACAGCTAAGTACAATCGTCTTTTGGAGATAGAAAACGAAGTTGTTTACGGTGAGTATCTAGGTTCAAAACTTTTTAACTAAGAGTCTTGCATGACAGATGAGGAGCTTTATGAGGGGATAGACGATACTAGAAGCATTACGCAGAAGTACCTTGGTCTATCTTTAGCAAAGTTTTTAATACTTCTTCTTTTGGTTCTAGCAACTGGGATATACATAGGGGTACTTCTTTATGGTACAAACTCTTTAGAGGTCTTTTTGGGACTTGAAGATTATGAAGAGTATTTAAATAGTGAGATTAGTAGATTGAAAACTCAAAATGCAGAACTTCAAAAAGAGTATTTTGAGCTAAAAGAGATTTCTGCAAAATAGCAGTTATCTTGATATAATACACAATAAACAAAATGAGGGGTAGTTTTGATTAGAACTCTTTTGATAGCTTCTTTATTTTTTCTTCTTCTTGATGCGAGGGAAAATCCTTTTTTTTCATCTGAGGGGGAGAAGGATATGTCTGTTACCTCAAATGAAAAAACAGAGAGCGAACCTCTAAAAAGAGCTACAATTACCCTTCCTTCACAAGCAAGAATCCTTCAAAAAGTAACGGTTGAGTTTAAAAATCTAGACGGTTCCCTTGAGAGCAAAAGTATAGAACTTGACAATGCCGTTGATTGGCATCTTCCTCTGTTTATCTCCCAAAGTTATGCTCAACAAGACAACAGCACGCAGCCTAAGCCTATAGCATCAGCTCAAAAAATTACTCAAAAAAAAGAGCCTTACAAAAATATAGCATCTATTAAACATTTATCACTCTTCTCATTGGGGAAAAATTTAAAGATAACAACACAAGATGAGGCAATAAGAAATTTTTTGCTTGTAAATCCGCATAGAATTGTTATTGACTTTAAAAAAGATACAGATATAAGAAGCTATATCAAAAAAGCTCCAGAGGGTATATTTAAAGAGGTTAGAATAGGTAATCATGACGGTTACTATAGAGTAGTCATCGAGCTTGATGGACCCTATAGATATAGTTTTAAAAAAATCTCAGACGGCTATTTAGTAGAGTTAAAATAAGAAGTTAAAAGCGTCACTGATGTCTCCTTCTCTTTCATAGCTGTATTTAAGTTTTAGCTGAATGTTTTGCAAGACTCTTAAGCTTCGCGATGCTTCAAGTAAGTTTTGCTCCTTCCCACTGCTATACCATCTTCTAGTCGCTTTGGAATGACCCCCCCCCTCATAAAGAATATAAAGTTTTTATCAAAAAAATTAAAGTTATTTTTTCTACTGACGATTTAGTTAACATCAAGGCAAGGATGCCTAGATAAAAATTAACAAGAGCGAAAGCTCTACCCGAAAAGGATTTATTATGGGATTTAGAATTAACACAAACATAGGTGCGATGGACGCACATAGAAATGCTACAATGAACAATGTTGGACTTGATAAAAGTCTTGCTTCTTTAAGTTCAGGTCTTCGTATTAATAAAGCGGCTGATGATGCTTCTGGTTTGGCAATTGCTAACTCGCTAAAAGCTCAGTCAACAGGACTTGGACAAGCTATCAGTAATGCAAATGACGGTATCGGTGTTGCACAAACTGCCGATGGTGCTCTAGAAGAGTATGGAAATATTATCAACACGATAAGAACAAAAAGTATCCAAGCTTCTTCTGATGGTCAAAATACTGATTCTCGTATGGCTATACAAAGAGATATAAGCAAACTCTTAGAGGCTGCTGACTCAATTGCAAAAACTACTCAGTTTAATGGTATTAAATTACTTGATGGCTCGTTTGTAGATAAAAACTTCCAAGTAGGTGCATATGCAAATGAGACTGTTGGTGTATCTATAGATAGTGCTCGTACTGCAACTCTTGGTCAGTTCGCTCTTAAAGAGGGTACAGCAGTTACAAACGTAGCGTTTGGTGCTGCTGATTTTACAGTAAATGGTACAGCTACAACAGCTTCTGTTGCTGGTACTGATACAAACTTAAATGCTCTTGCACAGACTGCAGACTCAGCTAGACAAAAAGCTGCTATTATAAACAGTATCACAAGTACAACAGGTGTTACTGCCGATGCAAATACTGACCTTGTAGGTGGTGCAGGTGTAGCAGGTGGAACGATATCGGCAAACAGTGTGTTTATTAACGGCGTAGATTTAGGGGAAGTAACTTTCTCTTCAAATGACTCTTCGGGAACATTGGCTGCTGCATTTAACCGCATACAAAATCAGACTGGCGTTACTGCTAGTATTGTTGATGGTGGTAAACTTCAGTTAACGTCTGCAGATGGAAACAATATAACACTTTCAAATACTGCGGGTGGTGGTACAGTAGCTCTTGCGGCTGAGACTGCAAAAATGTTTGGTGCTGGTAGTAATGTTAGAGTAAACAGTGCAGTTGCTGGGGCTTTAACTGAAGTCTCTCGTGGTACTATTGAGCTTGAATCTAATAATGCTATCACTACTGGTGGTGGTGCAGTAACAGCAGGTGGTTTTACGGCTTCAACATATTCAGTGGGTAATGCAATATCTTCATCTGATGTTACAACATATGATGCAGCACAGCTTACTATCAAAAAAGCTGACCATGCGTTAGCACAACTTGATAAAATTCGTTCAAACATAGGTTCTACTCAAAACCAGTTAGAATCTACGATTAGAAATATCGCTGTAACTCAAGTAAACGTTTCAGCGGCAGAATCAAATATTCGTGACGTTGACTTTGCTGCAGAGTCTGCAAAGTTTGCAAAACACAACATTCTTGCTCAATCTGGTGCTTACGCTATGAGTCAAGCAAATGCTGTTCAACAAAACGTATTGAGATTGTTACAATAGTAACAATCGTTAAAGTAGCGTAAGCTACGGATACGTTTCTTACAAAGCAAGTTTTTAGGACTTGCTTTGTTTCTTCTTTAGCTTCTTTTTTTAACCCCTTTAAAGTTGGAATACCATATGCTTCATAACAGTAAATAATACAAGGAAGCAGATGAAAGGTATCATACTAGCAGGTGGAAGCGGTACAAGACTCTATCCTTTAACTCGATTTATCAGTAAACAACTTCTTCCCATTTATGACAAACCAATGATTTATTATCCTCTTTCTGTTCTTATGCTTGCCGGGATAAAAGAGATACTTATCATAACAACACCGCAAGACAAGGAGAGATTTCAAGAGCTGCTTGGAGACGGGAGTGATTGGGGTATCCATCTTTCGTACAAAATCCAACCATCCCCTGATGGGTTAGCTCAGGCATTTATCTTAGGGGAAGATTTTATAGGTAGCAGCAGTGTGAGTCTGATTTTGGGAGACAATATCTTTTACGGACAAGGATTCTCTTTGATGCTCAAAGAAGCGGCTTCGCTAAAAAAGGGTGCACTGGTATTTGCTTATCAAGTTAAAGAGCCTCATAGATTTGGGGTTGTTGAATTTGATAAAGATAAAAACGTTATTGGCATAGAAGAAAAACCGACAAAACCAAAGTCAAAATACGCAGTAACTGGATTATACTTTTATGATAACAGCGTGGTTGAGATAGCTAAAAGCATAAAATCATCATCTAGAGGCGAGCTAGAGATTACATCAATCAACCAGGAATACCTTCGGCGAGACAAGCTAAAAGTAGAGCTTCTTGGCAGGGGGTTTGCTTGGTTTGATACCGGTACTCATGATAGTCTTATAGATGCAGGGGTGTTTGTGCAGACGATTGAGCAGAGGCAGGGGTATAAGATAGCTTGCCTTGAAGAGATAGCGTACAATAATGGATGGATAGATAAGCAAAAAATAGCCCAGATAGCAAAACCGCTTGCTAAAAATGGTTATGGGGAGTATCTTATGGATTTGGTTGAATCTCAATGAAAAACATACTCATAAGCGGTGGAGCGGGATTTATCGGCTCAAACTTTATACCCTATTTTTTAGAAAAACATCAAAATTACAAGCTTATAAATCTCGATCTTCTTACCTATGCAGCAAATTTAGAAAATCTAAAAGAGGTTAAAAATCATTCAAGATACAAGTTTATAAAAGGGGATATCTGTAACCGGGAATTTGTGGAGTTTATATTTAATGAGTATAACATAGAGGGGGTGATACATTTTGCAGCAGAGAGCCATGTGGATAACTCCATCACAAATCCAGATATCTTTATGAGAACAAATGTAAATGGGACTTTTACACTCTTGGATGTGGCGTATAAACACTGGATGCAAAAGCCGTTTACATATAAAGAAAGCTTTATTGGAACCGATGTTTTAACTTCGGCAAATGGAGAGGTTAAAGTCTCTCTTCCGAGATTTCATCATATAAGTACCGATGAGGTGTATGGAACATTAGGCGAAACAGGACTTTTTAAAGAGACTACTCCTTATGCTCCAAACTCTCCATATAGTGCATCTAAAGCGGCGAGTGATATGATTGTAAGAAGCTATCATGAAACTTATGGAGTGAACACGGTTGTCACAAATTGCTCGAATAATTACGGCGCAAAACAGCATGATGAAAAACTTATACCGACAATTATACGAAATGCACTAAAAGGAGACTCAATTCCAATCTATGGCGATGGCAAAAATATAAGAGATTGGCTCTATGTACTTGACCATTGCAGAGGAGTAGACTTGGTTTACCATAAAGGCAAAAGCGGAGAAACATATAATATTGGCGGGAAAAATGAGAGAACAAACCTTCAAATAGTTGATAAAATATGCACGATATTAGATGAAAAAATGCCTCGTTCTAGTCAGCATCTTAAATATAAAGAGTTAATCACTTTTGTAGAAGATAGAGTGGGGCATGATAGACGCTACGGCATAGATGCATCAAAGATAGAAAAAGAGCTTAGCTGGAGGGCAGATGAGGATTTTGAGAGTGGGATTGTCAAAACGGTAGAGTGGTACTTGAATAAATACTCAGGCGGCTTCAAATGATAAATGTAACAAAAACTTACCTGCCAAGCAAAGAAAAATATAAAAAATATGTAGATGAGATATATGAGAGCGCACAAGTAACCAACTACGGACCTCTTGTGCAAAGGCTTGAGAAGAGGCTTGAGGCGTATTTGGGTGTTAAAAATGTAGTGCTTGTCGCAAATGGAACCGTAGCACTAGAGATAGCCTACAGAACTCTTGGACTGAAGGGGTTTGTGATAACAACGCCTTTTAGTTTTGTAGCAACTACAAGTTCGCTGGTAACGAATCAGTTGTTGCCCATATTTGCTGATATTGATGAAAAAACGCTTAACATTGATCCAAATAAGATAGAAGAGCAAATCACTACAAACACTACAGCCATTGTTGCAACTCATGTTTTTGGAAATGCGTGTGACGTTAGAGCAATAGAGGCTATTGCTAAAGAGCATAATCTAAGAGTTGTTTATGATGGTGCGCATGCCTTTGATGTGAAATATATGAATGAGAGCATTTTAAAACATGGAGATATCTCTACGCTTAGCTTTCATGCAACTAAATTATTTCATACCGTAGAGGGCGGTGCTTTAATTATAAACGATGATAATCTTGTGCAAAAAGCAAGATATCTTATAAACTTTGGTATAGAAAACGCAGAGTCAATCCCACATTTAGGCACAAATGCAAAGATGAATGAGTTTGAAGCTGCCATGGGCCTTTGTGTGCTTGATGATATAGAAGAGATAAAACAAAAAAGAAAAATTATTTTACAAAACTATACAAAAGAGCTAAAAGGCTTAGTAGAGTTTCAAAAACAAGATAAAAATGCCACACAAAATTATGGTTATTTCCCCGTTATTTTTAAGAGTGAAGAAGAGCTGCTAAGAGTGCAAAAAGCACTAAATGAAGCAGATATAAATCCACGAAGATACTTCTATCCTTCCCTCGACACCCTTAGTTATATAGAGCCAAAACAATATATGCCAATTTCAAGGGATATATCTAAACGGATACTTTGTTTGCCTATTTATGCGGAACTTGGTATAGCAGAGTGCAAAGAGATAGCTTCAATTGTAAAAAGCGCTCTCTTATAGAGTAGAGAAGAGCTGTTTTTTGTCTACTTTGCCATTTTTGTTTTTGGGCAGATTTTGCATTGTCTTGATAATTGTCGGAATCATGTAGCTGGGAAGCATAGTATTTAGATCGTTTTTTATCTCTCTCTCTGATATATTTTGGTCTGTTGCAATAAATGCTACTATTTTTCCGTAATTTAGTTTTACTCTTTCGTATATTACTGCTGACTGGCTCACATATGGGATAGAATTTAGTGCCGACTCTATCTCTTCTAGTTCTATTCTGTAACCCATATGTTTTATCTGATTATCCACTCGCCCAGCAAACCAAAGCAAACCATCTTTTTCATAAACAATATCTCCTGTTTTATAGATAATGTCTCTATGTGTGGTAATAAACGGGTTTTGCACAAAATTTTGTGAAGTTCGCTCAATATCATTATAATATCCTAATGCAATATTTTGTCCTGCTAAGCAGAGTTCGCCCTTCTCTCCTTCTTGTACTTCTTGCATATTTTTATCCACTATCATATACTCAAAGTTTGGATTGATAGTCCCAAGAGGTGCTAAAGTTTGCATATCTTCAAAATCTTTTTGGCTTATATCATATGATGAACAAATGCATGTGCCTTCAGTTGGACCGTAAACATTGATAAACTTTGCTTGTTCGCTATAAAGATTATAAAGTTTTTTCAGCTCTCCTTTTGGAAAGCCCTCTCCGCCAAAAGTAAATATTTTTATGCTTTGGAGTGTTTTTTCACTTAAGAGCTTTATGGTCAGAAGGTAGACCAGAAGAGAAGGTACGCTAAACCAAACGGTACATCTCATTTTATCTACAAGTTTTATCAACTCTTGCGGGTTTTTTGCCACCTCTTTTTCAACAGGAACCAGACTGGCACCGCTAAAGAGCGCCGTGTAGAAATCAAATACCGAGTTGTCAAAATAAAGGGGACTGATTCCGGCAAATATATCGTTGGTTGTAACCCCATATCTCTCTATGCTCCACCCTAAAAAGCTTAAAACATTACTATGGGATACGGCAACACCCTTTGGACTACCTGTGCTTCCTGACGTAAACATAATATATGCAGGAGTGGAGCCGACTATTTTTTTGGATACTTCTAAATCCTTGTCTTTGAAATATTTAAAAAGCGTATTATTGCCAAAATCAACCAAGTTTATATGTAAGTCTTTTGAGGCTTTTTGTATTAGTTCAAATGGCGTATGATTGCATACAAGTAGTTTTGGTTTGCACGTATTGATGATTTTTTCAAGTCTGACTAAAGGATTTTCCTCATCTATATTTGTATAAGCCGCTCCTATTTTTAAACAGGCCAACATAGTTGCATAACCAACAGGCTCTTTTGTGTTAAATATACCTATAACATCATATTTTTTTATACCTAGAGATAAAAAATAGTTAGCTATTTTGTTAGATAATTTATTAAGTTCATCATATGTTATAGATGTATTGTTATAGCAAAGAGCTGTTTGGTCGCTATATTTGGAGACAATATCGTAAAAATAGTTTGCTAGGTTATAGTAGTTCATTTTTTGTGGCCAACTAAAATAAACATGCTTATTTCTACACCAAAATAATTTTCATATAAATAAGCAGTTGAGATATTTGTTAAAAAAGCATCAAAATAGGATTTTAGTTCATGCTCAGAACTAAAAACTTTAAATAAGTATCCATTTCTCAAATTGTAGATATCGTTTGTAATTTTAATAATATTATCATCAAGCAATAAAGCATTCTTGCAGATGAAATTTTTCTCTTTTTCAGGAAAATTTGCTATTAAAACACCACCTTTTTTTAGCACTCTCATGTATTCAGCAACTGTGTCGTTAAAGTTATTTGGAACATGCTTGAAGATGCTAAAATAATATCAAAATGCTCATTTGGGTATGGTATATCTACATTATTGCCGACTTTAAGTTCGCAGTCAATGCCATTAAATTCAGCTTTTTTCTGTGTACTTTGAACAATCTCATCTGTTATTTCAACATCATAAATTTTTACCCCTAGATTTTTTAATAATGTAAAATTTCTGCCATCACCAAAGCCCATATCTAGTATTTTTGCATTTTCATATATTTTTTTATCAAGAGCTAAATTCGGATAACTTCCTGCCATTGTCCTCACAATCCATTCTGTTGGGTACCAATGCGAAGATTGTACTTTTTGTAAATGTTCATTCGAATAAGTTGATTTTAAATTAGTCATAACTCCTCCAGCACTGCATAGCCAAAACCACTTTTGCCAAAGCCATTTCCACAATAAAACATCATAATTTTTCCATCTATTTTAGTAACATGAGGGTAAGCAATCATCTCAGAATCCCAACCGCTTTCACTAATATCTATACCCGCTTTTTTATCATCTCTATTCCAATTTATAAAATCTTCAGACGAAGCATAGCCAATTCTATAACCTCGACTTGAATCCTCTCTAAAATGAGTTCCATGTCTATAGGAAAAAAACATGTGATATTTACCATCTTTTTTTATAATACTACAGCTAGTTTGACATTCATCTTCTACTAATAGCTCAATTGCAGGCTTTCCATCTCTTTTCCAATTAATTCCGTCTTGACTTGTTGCATGCATTAAAAGATACTGTGATTCTTTTTTATCATCTGAAAGTTCTATCCATTTTGTTCCTGATAGATAATACATATGCCAATTGTCATCATCAATTTTGTACACAATTGGACAAGCTTGTAAATATGGCTCATTAAATGTTGGACCCAATAGGGGACCTTTCCCTATTTTGTTAAACCTTTTTCCATCTTTACTTTTTGCTAACCCTATTGCCCAATTATAAGGAGTAGAAATTGCTCTTTGCCAACCACAATAATATAATAAATACTCATCTTTATGCTTGATAACACTTCCAGCCATAGAGCCAAATTCGTCAAATTCACCTAATCCACCCAAGTCAATAATTGGCTTTTCTGAAATGGCAATAATATTAGATAAATCTTTTCTATCTAAATCTACATATCCACTATAGCTTCTAAATTGTCCAGCATTGTCTTGAGACTCTCTTGTAGAGAAATAGACCCTAACAAAATTTTCAAAAACAACAGAATATGGAACTTGAGCATGGGATTGCATCCAATTTTTAGAAATATCTGGCTTAAAAATAAGTCCATATTTTTTCCACTTGAACATTAAACTATTCCTCTAACTCTTTTATCGCAGCATTTTTAATAGCTTCATTTAGCCATCTATGCATACTTTTTCCATTTTTTTGTCTTGCTTTTTTAGCTAACTCTACTGTCTCTTGATCCACACCTTCTATATGTCCATAATACCTTGTTCTATGTGTTCCACCTCGAACACCTGGAATTTCAAAATCAATATTTGCTTTTGGCTCACCAATTCCTACATCAAAGGATATAAAGTAAAATACTCCTCCTATAAACCATTCAAGTTTTACATTTCGTGCTTCAACTGGAAGATGTTCAAGGGGTAAGTTATACTTATAGTGAGGATTAGAATTCATCAAAACTTTTCCAAATTCTGTTTCTCTAAGCCAAATAGGCATATTTTCATCACCTACTATAATTCTTCCTCCAGGCTTACAGACTCTAACCATTTCTTCAAATGCTCTTTTAATATCGCCAAAAGTATTTAATCCTCCAAAGTGAAAAACTCTATCAAAATAATTATCTTCAAAAGGTAAATAGTACCCATTTGCTAACGAAAATTCTATTTTTGGTTGAAAAATCTTTTTTGAAAATTTTTCAACACCTATTTTTAAAATTTCTTTAGATATATCTTGTAGATATAGCTCACCATTTTCCCCTAACTCTTTTGCAATTTTTTCTGAATCACGACCCGTTCCACATCCTATTTCTAAAACTTTGTGATCCTTTTCTAGTTTCAATGCATTAATCATTTTACCTCTTTCTATATCTTCGTCTACTCCAAATGTTTCAAAGGTTAGAGGTAAAAACTCATCATAGTCTGCAGCATTATTTTTATACCATTCTATTGACTCTAAATCACTTTTTGGAAGTTCTTTTGGGTAAATAAAGTTGGGTAATCCATCTTGAATTAAAAATTTATTTCCATCACTATCTTGATAATAATTAGTTTTCTTGCTAAGTTTGCTTTTATTTGCAGGTGAAATATACATTTGCTCTCCCTTATTTGTACTCTATGAAATTATTATATGCTATAGTTGACATTCCAGTTGAATATTCAAGTCTTTTTTTAACTGAGCATACAAGGTTTTCTCTAATATTTATTACTATACAAGAATTATTATTTGATTCTTGTCTGGTATTAATTAAATCTAGCTTCTCAACTTTTTTATCAAATAGTATTCCTTCTCCATCATCTACAACACACTTCGTTACTTTTTTCCAATAATTTTCACAATATGCAGCAGTTAGCCACGTATACATTCCCGCTCCAAAGTTGTAAACATTTTTATAAAAACAAGTCCTATGAGTAAGAAATTCATCAATTTTTTCCCATGATTGAAGAAATGAATTTCTTTTTTTATAAAGTAGTTCAAGGTTAATACTACTATTATAAAAGAATGGAGTATTTATTTTACTTTTTCTACATACTAACATTTGGGAGTACAACAGTTCATCTTTGTTTGAACCAGTTAAAATATTTTCTATCACAAATCCTACATTATTTGCAATTTGAACTAAATTCTCAGGTAAGAAAGAGTAGTTTTGATCTGAAAATAGAAGTTCATTATTAGGAAATGAAGAATCGTTAACTATTATTATCGCTATGCCTTCATTATTTAAATTTTTATAAATCGCTTCCAAAAAATCTTCAGGGTTAGTTGTATGCTGTATCACATGGTTTGCATATATTAAATCATATTTTTTTTCTGAAACAAAATTTTTAGTAAATTTCTGTTTAAAAACTGTCAGTCCTTTATTCATAGCAATATTTGCGTTATCTGATGATGGCTCGATGCCTTCAATTTCAACAGCTGGAAGAACTTTTTTAAACTCCTCCATAGCACTTCCATTTCCACATCCAATTTCTAATACATATTTAATTTTTTTATCATGTACTTCACTTACTATTAAATTTATAAGCTTCTGATATCTATTTGGTTGATATATAGCTGAAGATATCCTAGTATAGTATCCAGTATAATTTTTTTCATAGAAATCTGTATTTGCTAATAATTCTTCATAAACTCTTTGTACTAATCCACAATATTGACATTGAGCTTTACCTAGTTTTTCATTAATAATTACACCTGATGTCGTTATACTTCTTGTTTTATGTGGATTTTTTAATGGTAACCACACACTTTCTCCACAACATATACACTTATTCATTAGCAGAACCTTTTATTTTAATTTCTATTCTCATCATATTACTAATCCGCCATCTATTTCTAATGTCTTTGCATTCACATGATTATTCTCAATAACAAACTTTACTGTATTTGCTATATCCTCTGCTTTCCCTAATCTTTTTATAGGGGTTTCACTTTTGATATGCTCTAGTATATCTTGAGTTACTGCCATATGTGTTGACTCAGTATCCATAAATCCGGGAGCTATAGCAACACTTCTTATACCAAAACTTCCAAGTTCTTTTGCCCATACTTTTGTCATAGACTCCAGTCCTGCTTTTGCAGCACTGTACGCACTTTGTCCAATATTTCCTTTGGCACTAATTGAACTAATATTTACTATAACACCTTTAGTTCTATTCATAATCATTTGTTCAGCTACATAGGAGCCAAGCACAAAAGGTGCTGTTAGATTGATATCTATTACTTTCTGCCACTTTTTTATACTATGTCTTTTTTCTTTTAACATAATATTTATAAGAGGTTCACTGTATAGTATTCCCGCATTATTCACTAAAATATCAATTTTTGAAAACTTTTGTATAGTTTGCTCTACTGCTTTTGCTATCTCTTCTTCTTTGGTAATGTCACAAGCAAGTTTTAAAAGACTCTCACTGTTTTCTAAAGCATCTAATGCTTCTTTATTTATATCAAAGACTACTACCTTAGAGCTATTTTTTAAAAGCATATTTACAATAGACTTACCTAAACCACTAGCACCACCTGTGACTATGGCCACTTTGTTTGCAATCTCCATTAAATCAACCTCTCTTGAACTATTGATTTGATAGTTTTGACATCTTTCATGCTCATAATATCATCCATAGTAAGCTGAATATCAAGTCCCTCTTCTAAAGATATAACTAAATCCATATGAGTCAAAGAATCCCATTTTTCTATATCACTCATAGTCAATTCATCGTTTAGCTCATCTTCTTTAAGTCTAAAAACATTACATAAAATCTCATCTATCTTTTCCATTTATTATACTCCTGCAAATTGTAAAAATCTGTGAGAATCAAGCCTAAACTTCTCGCCGTCTTTAGAGATAAAAACCTCTTTTTCATTAGTGTTTTTGGTAACTAATGTATTTGCTCCTATAAAGTTTTCATTATCTAAGATTATGTTGTGTCCTATGGTTGCGTTTACACCGAGAAAACATTTTGACTTTACAGTCGTATCTCCAGAGATTACTACACCAGATGTTATCCAGTTTGTATCTCCAAGCGCGCAGCCATGTGCGATGACGGCATTGCTCCATATAAAATTACTATTTCCTATGTTCACATAAGGCTGAATTGTTACATGGTCTAAGATAACATTGTTTTTTCCTATCTTTATGTTGTCGTGCATCTCAACAGATGGATGGATGTAGTTTATAAACTCATACCCCTTCTTTTTTGCTTCTAGGTATTTTTGCTCTCTTATGTTATTCATCTGTACATAACCCACGGCAATAATCATCTTGTGTTTGTTTGTATCATACTCTTTTTCAATATTTTCAAAAGATACAACGGGCAAACCCTCTATAAAATCCTCTTTTAGATAATCATTTTCAACCGTAAAAGCAACTACTTCATACTCTTTTTTTATAAATTGGTAGATGATTTTTGCTATTTTTCCATTGCCATATATTATAATTTTTTGCATAATGCTTCCTTATATTAGCTCATATTTTGAGAGTATTTTTGTGATTTCATTTTTGTCATTAAACATCATCACGTCTATTATAGATAGATTTGGGATAAATACGTTATTAAACTGTTTATATTCTAGTGGAGTCGTTTTTAAAAAGTTAATAGCAATTCCATCTTGCTCAAATCCCTCTTTGGTATAAATAGCCTGTCCGCCAATTGCGTTTATGTAGTTTTTTGCTTTTAGAATTTTTGCTATATCTATTATCTTCTCTTGGGCTTTTAGTTTATTATTTTTTTTAATATCGCTTGAGTAGATAAATTCTGTATCTATTCCAAGGTAAAGAGAGACTCTTTTTAGTAAAAAATCTAAAAAATGAGCTAAATTTTTCTCTTTTTGCATTAATATGTTCTCAAGAACTGCATACACATCGTCAAAAAATGGAGCCTTTTTGTATGCAGTTTGTATAGTCTTTAGAAGTTTCTTTTGGTTGCCTCCAATTTCTATTTCGTTTATGAGCTTGTTTTGAGTTGCACCAAGTAACTCTAATGTAACTCTTTGTTTTTGTCCACTCATAAGTATGCTATTTCTGTTGATATAGCTTTTGTTAATGTAATTTACATCATCATAAACTACAAAAGTATCCACGGCGTTTATAAGCTGCCAGTAACCTATGTATGGGAAAAAATATGGCTGCATTATTGCTAGCTTCATATTGAGTAAACCGGAATTTTTATATTGCTAGCGCTAATGATTTGGACAAACAGAGTGCCGTCTGTATAAAAACAGTTTTTTATGTTGGGCATGTTTTGTTCTAAAAAACTGTCGCCCACTTTTTTTGGGCCAATGCCAAATGCCCAAATATAGTCATCAAATAAAATCCAAGAACCATCAATCAAGAATTTAGAGTAGTTTTTTAAGTCATTATAAACATAGATATAGTCATGGTTGCCATCTATATGAAGGAGAGCTATTTTTTGTGTATATTTTGTTTTTCCGAACTCTTCTGAAACAATATTTGTATTTGTTTTGTAGTCCAAAAATGCATCATCTGATGTTTTTTTGATATAGTTTACTTTATCTTTATAAAGAGATAAATTTAATAAAAAATTATAAAAAAAGTAATCAATTTCTGTATTTTTACCAAGCTCTTGAATAAGCTCCGGAGAGTCTTTTTGAACGCTGTTTGTCCAAGGGTCTATACATAAGACTTTTCCGATATTATATTTTTTTGCTATAGCATACAATAAAAAAGCACTTTTACCTTGTTGTGTTCCAATTTCAACCATATCTCCTTTTGGTATATATTTCGCAATTTGTGTAAGTGCCAAAAATTTGTTATCACCAGATTCGCCGGGAACTTTATGATAATTATGCAGCATAGATGCAAACTCACTATTTGATAATTCTGGTGTGTCGGTTTGAAATAAACTATAGTAATCATAAAGCTCATTTGAATAGGTTTTAAAGCTTTTTGCATAGGCTATAGAAGAGTTGTGTTCCGGCGTATTAAGTAGTGTTGTGTCTAGATTTTCTTCATCAATAAATTTTTGTAAAAAATGCCAAGCGCCGCTGCTTCCTGCAAATATTTTTTTAATTTTATATCTACTCAAAAGTAGTTTTATTTCATTAGTAAAATTATCACTATTTATATATGGCAGATATTTCCATTCATCAAACAATTGTGCATTTGATAGCATACAATCAGAAGAAGCACCAAGCAGACTGAAATTATCCTTGGCTGAAAAAGCAAACAAAATAGAGCTTATGGTACTGCTTGGAAAAACAAGTACAGTTTCTTTCATGAGATTAATCCTAGTCTATTTTTAAAAAAATTATCAAGCTCATTATGAGCACCATCATTTTCATAAAGCACTGAGTTTCGCTCTAAAATCTTGTTTTTTATAGACTCTTTGTAGGTTGCATCACTTGCAAGCTTTATGGCGAGATTTACATATTCTGCAGCATTTTTTGCATAAAAGTCGTTTATTCCCATCTGTTTGTAGTACCAGTAGGTAACTCTGGAGTACATAAGTTCTTTTGGGTAAGCAACTATAGGTGCACCAACTGAAAATGCCTCTATGGCAGTTGTTCCAAAGCCGAAATTTACAGGCTCTAAAACAGCATCAGCATGATGCATATAGCTCAAAAATACTTCACTCTTTGCCCAAGACATAAACTTTATATGCTCTTTACTTAGCAGTTTTACCAAACGTTCTTTTATGGCACTATCCCACATGTTCTCAGTTGCATCTTTGAAGAAGATAAAAACAGCTTTCTTGTCCTTTTTGAGTATATCGCTCAACAGCCCATCTAGTTCAGGATGAATTTTTTGTAGTTTTGAGGGGATAATGTAGTTATGCTTTGTGCCATCTAACCCCAATTCATCCTTTGTTAAGAAAATTTCAGGAATTTTTGGTTTATCATAATGACCTACTAGGTTTTCAAATAGAATCAGCTCCTCTGTGTAATACTCTTGAGCATTTTGCACCTCTAGATTTTTATTTGAAAAGAAGTAGTCTATAGTAGAGATTCCACTTGTAACCGGATGTCCGCCAAAAAGTCCTTGTACAAGAGCTAGTCTGGCATGTGCTAAGAGATAGAGTATAGGATGCATTCCTATGTCGGTATAGAGTAAGATGTCAAGCTCATCTTTGGCTATCATTGTTCTCATCTCTTGCAGACTTCCGCCAAGAAGATGTACATTTTTATGAAAGATTTTAGTGGTTTCTTTTGAGAGTGTGTATATCTTTACATCATAAAGTGAATTTTTTTCAAAAGAGTCTATGATGTTTTTTGCAAATTTAAGTACCGGATGATTTGGGATAAGGAGTGCGCTAATAAATCCAATTTTTATCTTTTTACCTTTTGAGTGACGGTTTTTTTTGCAGTGCTTCGCAATATAGTTTATCTCCGGCGCAGTCTGCCTGTAAAAATCTGAGAGTCTCGCCAATATATCTTTGTTGTTTCTGTTGTGGTAAGCAAGAAGAAATGTTTGATAGATAGAGAGTTTTTGTTCTGGAATCCTGATATTTAATTTTATCAACTCTTTTACTTCGTTAGTAAGTCTCTCTCTTGCATTATCTATGGCTTCTTGGGAGTTGTAAACTGGTAAAATCGGTTCAAGCAAAGCAACTATCTTGTGTTTTTTTATGAGAAGTTCTTTGTAGGATTCTAAAAACTCACGCGCTTTTTGAATTTGGTTTGTGCCATATAAAAACTCTGCATATAAGGAGATTAAAGAGACATTTTGAGAAGGAGTTTGAAAATACTCTTCAATG
Organism: Sulfurimonas sp.; assembly: GCF_023229105.1. Taxonomy (GTDB): domain Bacteria; phylum Campylobacterota; class Campylobacteria; order Campylobacterales; family Sulfurimonadaceae; genus Sulfurimonas. The sequence continues at coordinate 18,878 of NZ_JALNZY010000002.1, read as the reverse complement.
ATATTAAGTGTTTTACCATGAATTTTGCCTGCTGTTTGAGATATAAGTGCAAAGTTGTAAAGAGCGGCTTCAAATATATCTTTTTTTACACCTTTTGTATATATGCATTTACCAAAATACATATAGGCGTCATCATTATTTCTAAAAATAGTATATGAAATAATCCCAAGCTCTAAGTATGCTAAAAGCACCAGTTCTTTTTTTTGAGTTTCAAAATTTTCTACAAGGCACTCATGAAAAATTATTTCATGTAAAGTCTCGAGCGCTTTTTTGGTCTCTTTTTTGGTTTGTTCATTTTTTGCTTTAATATATGCAGAGTTAAAGTTAAATGTTTTTTTTAAAATTATTTTTTTAGTTTGAGTAGCTTCTGGTGTTAGAAAAACATTTTGTGTATATGTTTCTTGCACCTTTGTAAGTATCTTTCCGTACTGCGCAATAGATGTTAAAAAAGAGAGGTGTCCATTTTTTTGATGCATAGTATATATAAATTCTAAAATTCTGTTCTCAAGAGAAAACTCACTCTCTGCTATGCTAAAAATAGCAACTCTGTTTTTGCATAGAGTCTCATAGTCAACAAGAAAACAAGAGAGTTTAAATATCTCGATATTTGGCTCAATGATAAGAATAACTTGAGGATTTGTCCTCGTAAGCATTTCTTCTATGCCAAAACCAAGCAAAGAACCAATAAAGACGATTTTCTCAGGATTGGGAAGTTCTTTTAATGCATTTGTAACTTGCTCTTTTGCTAAGAGTAGGGGATCTTCTTGTAGTAGTGCTTGCTTTGTTTCTATGGATTCAATGTTGAAAAAATCTTGCTCATCAACAATTAAGTCATAGAGTTGGTTTTCTTTAACAAGAGATAGTTTGTAAAAGATATCCATATAATTTTTTTTAAAAAAAAGTAAATTTTTTAAGTATATAACGTTCAAGTCGTCAATATCTGTCATAAAATCCCTTACTATGCGCTTTTAATAAAAACAAATAGCACAAAATGTTCCATTTTCAACAAACTGCCTTAGTGTAAATATTTCGATAAAATAGCCGATATAGTTGTTAATAAAACAAAAAAGGATTCATCATGGCGATAAGTTCATTAGGGGCAGGAGCTGGGGTTTTAACACAGGATCTTTTAGACAAGCTCAAAGAAGCAGATGAGGCACAGTACATAAAGCCGCTAGATTCGCGTATAGTTGACGAAAATAAGAAGCAGGAAGCTTTTAAAGTTATAGATGCTTATATGGACAATGTTCAGGGGAGTCTAAATACTTTAAGTGAGTACGGTGTTTTTGAGGCTAGAGCGGCGACTAGTAGTAATGCGGGTGCTGCTACTGTAACCGCAGCAGATAGCAGTGATATACAGGATTTCTCTCTTGAGGTCTTAAACCTTGCAACAAAAGAGATAGAGCAGAGTGGGACTTTTGCATCTAAAACTTCTGAAATAGCTTCAGCATCAGGAAAGCTCGACCTTAGTGTAGGAAGCAAAACTTATAGAATTGACTATACCGCATCTACCACTCTTGAAGAGTTGAAAGATCTTATAAATAAAGAGGCTGGGGGTAGCGTAAGCGCAACTATTGTTCAGGTCGCTGATGGTGACAATAGACTTTTTTTAAACGCAAAAGAGAGTGGAGAAGGACAAGAGATTTCGATAGTCGATGTTGTTGGTGAAGGTGAAGCGTTAAACAGTGCTCTCATTAGCGGTGCCGCTGGTGGTATGAGCAATGTTCAAGATGCTGTCGATGCGCAATTTAAGTATAACTCACAAACAATTATTCGTAGTAGCAATGTTGTGAATGATTTGCTCTCGGGTGTAACTATTACACTTAAAGAAGCGGGAACTACAAATGTTTCGGTAGGACAAGATAGGGAGAGCATAGCTTCAAAAGTAGAAAATTTCATAAGTAAATATAACTCTGCACTATATCAGCTCGGCGAAGATACAAAGTCTAGTGAGAAGCCTGAAGAGAGAGGTATTTTCTCAAATGAAAGTATCATAAAGAACATGAAGTCAGATATGCTCAACATGATAGCAAAAGCGGGTGAAGGTGTCGGAAGATTGCAAGATTACGGCATTGAGATTGAAGATGATGGCAGACTCAAGCTAGACCAAACAAAACTGAATCAAAAGTTAGATGAAAATCCTAAGAATGTTCAAGCCTTTTTTGCAGGGGGAACATTTACAAAAAATGATGGTTCCGAGGTCGAACTTAAAGGCGCGTTTGTGGAGATGGAAAATGATATCTCAAAATATACAAAATACAATGCAGGATTGGATCAATACGGGAACCTTCTTGAGGATAGACTTGATAATTTGACCGAGCAAAGAACAAAAGCAATGGAGAGGCTCACTGTAAAGTACGAGATTATGGCAAAACAGTTTGCGGCGTATGATTCAGTAATAACTCAGCTCAATAGTGTCTCAAGTATGTTTACAGATTTGGTCAACTCTCAATCATCTCAAAGTTAGTTAAAAAAGCAGTTAAAAATTTAAAGTAAATCTTAAAGTAGTCGATTTACTTTATATGCACAAAGAAAATAAAAATAGTAAAAAAGGGTCTAAGATGTATGGTAATACAGCTCATAATATTTATGCACAAAACAACGTAGGGATAGAATCTCCACATAAGCTAATTGAGATGCTTTATGAGGGAGTTCTGCGTTTTAATGCGCAGGCAAAAAAAGCGCTTAAAGATGGAAATATTGAAAAAAGAGTTTATTGGATAAACCGCTCAATTGCTGTAATAACTGAGCTTATTTCCGTGCTAGATATGAAAGGTGGGAATGTAGCGCACTATCTTCAGGGACTTTACAACTATGAAATCCAACTTTTAAATGAGGCAAACGCTAAAAAAGATGAGTCAAAGCTTGATGAAGTAAGCAATGTCTTTAAAGGGTTGCTTGAAGCTTGGAGAGAAACCACAAATGTGGCTAATTAAGCTAAAGATAGCTGTTGTTGAAAAAAATCCAGATGCTCTGAGTAAGCTTTTGGAGGATGTTCCTCAGCTAGAGAGTCAAAAAGAGGTAGAAGAAGCGCTCTATCTTTTGCGAGCTGCAACTTCGTTGATGAATAAGCTAAAAGATGAAACTCAAGCTTCTATGAAGCAGATTAAGAAAAACTTAGATTTTTTGCGTTCAACGGATATTTCTGCACCAAAAAGGTTAGATATTCGGTCATAATTTCTTTTTAGAAATCCCAAAATTCAGGCTTCTAATGGTGTATTCGCTTACAACCGCGCCTTTTCTCATGCTAATTATATGCTCAACTGCATCAGCAATATCGGAGGCTAGAAGTTTCTCATCTTCTTGTTGGCTTGTTTCAAATCTTAGTTCCTTGTAAAAATTGCTCTGCGTCATGTCGGGATTTATATTTGTGATGCTCAGAGAGCTTTTTCTTGTCTCTTCAAACAAGGAGTCTCCAAATGCCCTTAAGCCCGCTTTTGTGGCACTATAAACCCCTGCAAATTTACTTGCTCTAAGTGCCTCTATGGAGTTTATGTTTATAAGATAACCGCTGTTTTTCTTAAGATTTCTAAGCAGAGCATTTGTTAGAAGCATGGGTGCGGTAAGATTTAAAAAAACCATATCCGTGACTGTTTTAGCGCTTAACTCTTCATGAGGTTCAAATCTGCCAAATCCTGCACAGTTTATCAACATATAGATATTTTCATCTGAGATTTTTTTACATGTTAAGAGAGTTGATGCTTCATCTGCAAGATTAGCTTGTATCGGAGTAAAATTTTCACTCTCAAAATCCTCTTTTTTTACGCTTCTGCTGATGCCGATGACTTTATAATCTAGCAGTAACAATCTTTTTGTTATCTCTTTGCCGATTCCGCTGCTAGCACCGGTCACTACCACTTTTTTCAATTTTTAACCTCTTTGATAACGTAGTCGATTACATCTGAAATCAACTTTTTAGTTTCATCTTTTGTAACTCTGCTTGGCTGAAAATGATCACTCACCACTTTATAGATATAACGGTTTTTAAGGCATGATGTAGCCTCACAAAAGCCATAAGATTCCATGTCAACTATATCATCAAGACTTCTGAAAACCTCTGTGTCTTTGCATGTTAATGTGCTTAAGATATTGTTGCTGATTATATGTTTTTTATCTTTATATATAACATGGCTTACTTTTATAAGTTCCCCAATCTTGTATATTTTGCTTGCACCGCAAATCCCGATGTTTACAAAAATATCATCTTTTGAGGGGTTAAAGTTTTTTATAAGTGCATCTGTTGCTTCTTTGGCATTATCAGTACCGACACCGCTGAGAATTACTCTTAACTCTTTAGCGCTAAAGAGAGTAAATTTACCACACTTTGCCTTTGTTAGTCTATATTTTTCAACGAATGCTTGTGCTTCAGGTTTTAATGCGGTTACAATATACAACATGCAATATTGTACCAAAATAAAATAGTAAGAGAAGTTGATTATGCCTATTTCACATGCCGATTATTCAAACATAAACTATGATGAAATGGCGCTTAATATCGGAGTAAAGTCTAAATATATTCCTATGATTGTTAAAAGTTTTTCGGAGGAGACAACTTCAATTTTAGAGGCTCTTGAGGAGTCGATTAAGCTTATGGATTATGATGAAATCAGAGTACACGCCCATGAGATAAAAGGGAGCTCGGGAAATATTAAATTTAACGAAATTTTCGAGATGGCAAAAGAGATGGAGCAAGAAGCTGCTAAAAAGAGTAGAGATTTCGACTATAAACGATATTTGGAAGCTATAAAAAGGAGTGTGGATACAATATCTTTATAGCACTTTGTTTAATTTATCTTTTTAGGATATAATTGCGGCGCTTCCTTTTAGACCTGTGCAATGGTGCTTTGAGATATTGTGTCAGGGTAGGAATACAGCAGCACGCCTTAGAGTGTTATGTGCCGCAGGTATCTGGGAGGAAGTACCTCTAAGATAATGATTTTGCTAAATTTCTTCGTTGAAATGAAGTGAATTTTCGTAATTTACCGCAAATAAACTCCTCAAATTAACTTACCAATTCTAGATTTATAGCTAAGCCTATTTTTTATTATCTTGACATTAAGCAAATAATACTATTATTATAAAAAACAAAAGAGAATAAATGGATTTTTTTAAGTATATACATGCAGTAGGAACGGGCGTTAAGGGGAATAGAGATTTAACATTTCAAGAGACAAAAGAAATGATGGAATACATTTTACAAGGGTCTGCTTACGGGGAACAAGTTGCCGCATTTTTACTTGGTTGGAGGCTTAAGCCAGAGACTACTGAAGAGTTTAGAGGCGTTGTTGAAGCGTGTGATGGATTTATTAAAAAAAGAGCGGTACCAAACTCCATAGAACTTGGTTATCCGTTTGACGGTAAAGTAAATAACCCGTTTATCTTTCCTCTTGTTGCAAAAATTTTAGAAAACGCAGAGCTAAACCTTGTTGTTGTGGGGGATGATTTAACACCTGCAAAAAAAGGCATAACGCTAAAAGAGACAGCAACTAGCATGGATTTGGGCGAAAATATTTACTATTTTGACAGAGCAGATTTTTTTAAAGAGATGCATGACTTAACACCTCTACGCATGAGACTCGGACTTCGTACAGGACTAAATACAATAGAAAAATTAACCAATGTCTCCTCAAGTGATTATGCAATTACAGGGATTTTTCATAAACCATTTTTAAATAGATATATAGATATTTTTTCTCATAGGTACAAAAGACTCGCTCTCATTCAGGGAAATGAAGGAACTCCAGAGCTTTTTAGCAAAGGTCGCTTATGGATTGCTGATGGCGGTAAGGTAGAGGAGATTATAGTAGATCCGGAATATTACGGCATAAACTATACAAAATCTTGGGAGAAAATAACACTTAGTGAATCACTTGAGCAGACAAATAATCCTTCGGATGAGTTTTTTAAATTGGCACGACTCAATGCGGCTGTTTTTCTTTTTGTGGCACAAAAGGCTGCCTCAATAGAAGAGGGTTACGAAATGCTAAATGGATAAATTCTCCAACCATGTAAAAAATATCTTACATGGCTTCTTTTTGACAATCGGGACTACGATTGCCGAGCCATCAACAATTTTACCGCTTATCGTAAACTACTTCGGCGGTAGCTCAATGCTTGTTGGGTTTTTTGCGGCTCTTCTTCGTGGCGGCGCAATCGTAGTACAACTATTTGCAGCCTTTCATGCACAGACATATAAGTTGATGATGCCATATCTTCGCAAAATCTTTTTTATAAGATTTTTGTCGTGGTTTTTAATCGGTATTGCGATTATTCTCTTTGGCGAAAATTATCCTAATCTAACTCTAGCTTCCATTGGTTTGGGTCTTTTTATGTTCTCTTTTAGTGCGGGTTTTGCAGCGATATACTTCAGAGAGATAATGGCTAAGATTTTTTCTCATAAGTTTCGCGGTAAAACAATGGCATATCGTCAGTTCTTTAGCGCAGTAGGTGGGCTTATAAGCGGTGCACTTGCTGCTTGGATATTAGAATCATTCCAGCCGCCTCAAAGCTATGGTTATCTCTTTATTATAAGCTCTTTTATCATGGGTTTTGGATATTTGGCATTTGCTTCTGTAGATGAACCTGTAAAAGAGGAGGTATCTAAAAAAGAGAGCTCGTTTGGTAAATTTTTGAAAAATTCGTACGCACTTTTAAAAGCGGACAAAAACTTACAAATTCAAGTAACCACCTTTCTTTTAGCGTATGGCTATTTAATCGCCTTGCCGTTTATCATATTGGATGCGCAGCAAAAGATAAGCCTTGATGGTATCGCAATAGGTTCTTTGATTACAACCCAGATGGTGGGTGCCATGTTAAGTAACTTTTTATGGGGAGCTCTTAGTGGGCGCGGGTACAATGCTTTAAGCGCAAAAATCTCCATATCTCTTCAGATAGCCGCAATAGCTTTAGCAGCGAATGCTTCCTCTTTGTATGAATATATGTTTATATTCTTTTTAGTCGGCGCTTCGATTGATGGCAACCGAATCGCATCAAGCAATCTTATCTTAAAAATAGCACCGGCAGATAAGAGACCTGTTTATATAGCTCTTCAGATGAATATCGTCTCTCTTGGGATGTTTTTTTCAATCGTGGGCGGAGTAATTTTACATTTTTTTAACTACACGCTACTCTACAGTAGCGCCGTTGCAACTCTTGTTTTAGCTCTTTATCTATCATTTAAGATAAAGCATTAAATCCCGTAAAAGTTTTTGAGAAACTCTCTCTCTTTTTGCGTTTGAATAAATATTTTTGCAATAGTTTGATTGTTCTCGCCCATAATTAAAACCTGATTACCCTCAACGCTAAGATAATTTTTACCCCATGTCTTCTCTAGCTCATCCATTCTATGGAAAGCCTCATTTGCACTGGGTTTCTCTTTTTTCCCATCACGTTTATCTACAATGGCAAGACCGCCAATCCTCTTCTCTAAGATATAAGGACTATAAATTTTTATAGCTTGATATATACGCTCTTCTTTTGAATCTGGCATCGCTCTTTTCATAGAAAGCGTACCTAAAATCAGACTTGCTGCTATAAGTCCGAAGAGTAAACCTTTTTTCATACTCATTTTAACTCCAACTATTAATATATTTTTCTGCTTTTTTACCAAGCATCTTCATTCTCTCTTTGCCTTTTGCCGTGCTCTCTCTTAGCTTTTTCATCTCCTGCAAAAAAACACCTATATCGGATGGGATGAGTTTTTGAAGATATTTTTTCAGATGCTTTGCAAATGCAGGAGAAGCTCCAGATGTGGATATGGCAATGGTTAAATCATCTTTTTTAATATAAGATGAAAAAATAAAATCACAATAATCCACAGAATCAACAGAGTTACAAAGGGTGCCGCTTCCTCTTGTTTCTTCAAAAATTTCTGCCTGAAGAGCTATGTTGTCAGTGGCAACTACAACAAGGGCAAAGTTTTGTATATCGCCTTTTGTATATCCTCTTTTTTCAAAGTGAAGATTTTTCTCTTTTACGATTTTTGACATCTCTTCGGATAACTCAAGAGCAATTATAGATATATCAGAGGTAAAATCCAAAAGATGTTCTAGCTTTTTAGAAGCAATTTTACCGCCGCCGACTATTAAAACCTTTTTATTTTCTAGTTTTAAAAAAGCTGGGAAATAACTCAATATATCTCTTTTCGTTGTGTTTTTGCATGACATGGTATCATACTTTTTTAAAAACTCATATTGACGGATATCAACTCGGATTAATTGAAATTAGATTACAATCAATGAAATAATAAAGAATGGAAAGAATATATAATGAAAGATGAAATTTTATCGCGTATTCAAAAAAATTTTCCTTTGGATGCAAGACCTTTTGAGGCAATAGCCAAGGAGCTAAATATAAGCGAAGATGAGGTTCTTGCTATTTTGCAAGAGCAAAAGCAAAAAAACATCATTCGTCAAACATCGGCTATATTTGATACAAAAAGATTAGGCTATACATCTTCTTTGGTTGCATTTAAAATTTCCGCTGACAAGATAAGTGATGCGGTAAAGATTATAAATTCTCACCCGGGAATCTCGCATAACTATGAGAGAAATCATGATTTTAACATCTGGTTTACGCTTGCAGTGGCACCTGATTCAAAACTCGGACTTGAGAAAACATTAGAAGTTTTGGCAGAAGCTACGGGGGCGCAGGAGTATATTATGCTTCCAACACTTAAGCTTTTTAAGATAAATGTTAAACTTGATACGACCGGAAAAGATGAAAAAAAAGAGAAAGTAAAAAAAGTAAAACATAATGATATAGCGCTTACCTCCTTGCATCATGCCATTATAAGAGCTGCTCAATATGATATTGAGATAACCAAAGAGCCGTTTAAAAAAATCATTGACGAATTAAACATTGATTATGATACATTTTTTGAGATTTTAAATGAGCTTCAAGAAGCGGGCGTTATGAGAAGATTTGCATCAATTCTCAATCATAGAAAAGCCGGTTTTAGCGCAAATGCTATGGTGGTATGGGATGTAGATGAAGGAAGGGGAGAGGAGATTGGAGAGAAGGCTGCTGCATTTAGTGCTGTTTCTCACTGCTACCTCCGTCCAAAATATGCAAACTGGCCATACAATCTCTTTACAATGGTTCATGGAAAAAGCACAGAGGAGACAAATGCTATTATTGATGAAATGGCATCAGAGATTGACTCAAAAAGCTATATGCCTCTTTACAGCTCAAGAGAGTTCAAAAAAGTAAGAATAGAGTATTTTGCTCCCGAGTTTGAAGCTTGGGAAGAGAAATACGTTAAATAGAGAAGGAATTGATGTGGAACTTTTTTTAGAATTAGAAGCGGTATATATAGTAATAGCAATTTTTATATTGAGCGTAACGGCAGTTGTTACTACAAGAGAATTTATGCCAAAGGGAGCCTTTAAAAAGGGCATGATATCCGTTGGCTTGGTTATGTTTATAATGGTAGGTTTTCACTATACGATTACTGTTAAAAGAATGAACGGAGTTGAAGAGATTTTTAACTCTGGGGAGACTGTTATTTGTGAAAACAAAATGCGAAGAACTATCTCAAGATCTGTACTTTTATCTAAAAAACTCGGTTGGAGATTAGAAGACCATCTTTTTAAACATGATGATTATGAGAGAGATTTTCATACATCAAGATGTGTTGATTGGATAGGAAGTGAACCTCAGATTGAGGAAGAAAATAAACAAAAAGAACAAAATAAATGATAGCAGTGTTAAAGAGATATGCGTTAGCACTGCTCTTTTTACTATTAATTTCTATCTTGATGCTACTTGGAACCATTGGTGTAAAAAGCTTTGGTAAGAATATGATTAAAGATACGGGAATCGAGATGAAACCAAGAGGGGAGCAATTAATAAAATGAGTTTAACAACAATACTAATAGCAGCCATACTTTTAAGTGTTGCATTTCACTTTGTGGGAGTTTATGCCGGGGCAAAAAAAACAGTTTGGCTTATGCTTTTGATAATGTGGGCAGCAACCATAGGAATGGCGATGAGTGAAATTAAACCAAAAGGGTATAAGGAGATTGAAAAGATGCAGGGTCAGTTTGCTGATACCGATAATCTTATAGAAGCTGCAAAACCTGAGATATCTATCTATGAGCTTATAACAATCAAAAAAAGTTATAGTATCAATAAGAAAAATGAGCAAAAATAGAAGTGTCGGTATTGTTGGATGCGGTTGGCTCGGAAAACCGCTCTCCTTCGAACTTGCAAAAGAGATGCATGTGGAGTGTTTTTCAAGAGAGCTAACTAAAGACAACTCCTCTTTTTGGCAAAACGACATAGTAATAATCGCAATAAACACAAAAGAGAACTACTTAAAGATGCTTCAAAAAATAGCAACGCTAACAAAACCTACATGTGAAATAATCCTAATGAGTTCAATTTCAGTTTATAGAGAGTTTGACTCGGATGTAAACGAGAGTGCACCTATTACTAAAGCATCGCTTATAAAAGAGGCAGAAGATTTGCTTTTAGGTTTAAAACAGAGAGTTCTCATCTTAAGACTCGGCGGTCTTATGGGAGAGGATAGGGTTGCGGGAAGATGGAAGAGTGCATATGCTTTTAGTGACGGTTTTGTCAACTATATTCATAGAGATGATGCTATAAATATTATAAAGCTGATGATTAAGAGCGGCGTAAATCGGGGCATATATAACCTTGTTACGCCGCTTCATCCGACAAGAAAAGAGATTCATACAAAAAACAGTAAAAAATTTGGCTCAGAGATAGGGAGTTTTGATGGATTTTCAAATCGCAGAGTCTCCTCAGGGAAGCTGATTAAAGAGCTTAACTATACTTTTTTACATCCAAATCCGCTAGAATTTTGGGATTAATTGCTCCGAGCTAATGCTGCAAAATCTATCTGCTTGCTCTCTTGTTTTTCATCCTCTGCTTTTTTATCTTCCTCATAACTACCGGTGCTAAAGGTATATTCACTGCTTTTTAGTATGCAGCCCTTCATTCCCGGAGAGCACTCTTTTTTAATAAGCTTGCAGTAACCTTTAAAGTCATGTTGACAAGTCCAACCCATGTGAAAACCCCCTTTTAATGAAATAATAACTAATTATGATACAATTTTTTAAACAAAGAGGAAAATATGAACTACAAAAAATTAGATAAAATAAGCATAATAGAGTATCTCTCAAATATAAAAGAAATTATTGATTATTTTGGCTCTGATGATTTAGTGGCTCAGGAGATTGGAGATGGCAATCTTAACTATGTCTATAAAATCAGCTCTGTACAAAATCAAGAGAAGAGCTTGATTGCAAAACAAGCTGTTCCCTATCTTAGATGCGTCGGCGAGGAGTTTGCTCTAGGACGCCAGAGAATGACTTATGAGATAAGAGCTCTACAGAAGTTTTATAGTATATATCCTAATTTTATTCCAAATATATATTATGTCAGCGAAGAGATGAGTTTAGTCGTTATGGAGTATCTAAGCAACCATATTATTATGAGAAAAGGGCTTATTAACATGGTTAAATATAAAAATTTTAGCGATCATATATCGACATATATGGCTGCTACGCTTTTTTATACATCGTCTCTTTACCTAGGTAGTATACAAAAAAGAGAGTTGATAGATAGGTTTAACGGCAACGCGGAGTTATGTAAGCTCACGGAGGATTTAGTATTTAGTTTTGCATTTATGGAACATGAAACTAACGATAATAAAAATGTAAAAAATAACCCTCAAGCAAAAAAACTATTTGGGGATATGGAGTTTAAAGAGAGAGCCTTAGAGCTCAAATATAAGTTTATGACGCAAAGTGATGCTCTTTTGCATGGAGATTTGCATACGGGTTCTATTATGATAAATGAGAGCCAGACTTATGTTATAGACCCTGAATTTGCATTTGTAGGACCTTTTGGCTTTGATATAGGAGCACTTTTGGCAAATCTGGTAAATAACTATATTCATCACACAGTGGTTACAAAAGATGAGGATTATAAAGCTTGGCTTCTTTTGACAATTAAAGAGGTTTTAGAAAAATTTAGCGAAAAATTTTTAAATTTTTGGAGTGAATGTAAAAAGTCTGCCTTGCTAGTAGAGGGTTATTTGGACGAAATAACGCTCAATAGTTACAAGAAGAGATTTATAAAAAATATTTTAAAAGAGAGTGTTGGATTTGCAGGTTGCAAAATGGCAAGAAGAGTTTACGGTGTTGCCGGGGTTGAAGAGATAAGGGGCATTGAAGAGAGAGCTCTTAGAGCCGAGGCAGAAAAAACAGCTCTAAAAATTGCCAGAGAGTTCGTGATGGAGCATGATAAGATAGATAGCGTTGATGAGATATTGGAGATTATAAAAAATGCAGGGTAACTACAAGGCTTTATGGTTAAGTGATGATATGTTTGATGAGTGCCTTGAGGTTATAGATCAGAGGCAGCTACCTTTTATTTATGATACAAAATATTTGACCACTACAGAGGAAGTCGTGAGTGCTATAAAAAATATGACTGTTCGCGGGGCTGGAGTTATAGGGAGCGTTGCGGCATTTGGAATCTATATAGCTGCTATAGAGGTTGAGGGAGATTACGAGGCGCTAAGAGAAAAAGCTGCGCTTATTAGAGCATCACGTCCGACTGCTGTAAATCTGATGTGGGCAGTAGATAAGATGATGGGACTTTTAAAAGATTCGGATAATTTGATAGAAGATGCAAGAGCGTTCGCCATAGAGTTAAATGATAAAGAGGCAAAAGAGAGCCAAGAAATAGCCAAACATGGTTGTGACATCATAGAAGAGATTTTAAAAAAGAAGAATAAAACAAAGATAAATATCTTAACTCACTGCAATGCAGGGTGGTTAGCCGTAATAGATGAGGGAACAGCCCTTGCACCAATCTACGAGGCAAAGAGAAGAGGAATAGATGTTCACGTTTGGGTAGATGAAACCAGACCGAGAAATCAGGGTGCATCTCTTACTGCCTGGGAGCTTGCTAAAAGTGAAATTGAGCATACTGTTATAACCGACAATATGGGCGGACTTCTGATGCAAAAAGGCGAGGTTGATATGGTAATAGTCGGAGCAGACAGGGTAAGCGCAAACGGCGATGTGGCAAACAAGATAGGAACATATTTAAAAGCACTCGCGGCATATGATAATGAGGTGCCTTTTTATGTGGCAATACCTGCTTCAACATTTGATTTTGAGATACGAGACGGTATAAAAGAGATACCTATAGAGGAGAGAAGCCCCGATGAGGTGCAATTTATAAACGGAGTGGATGAAGAGGGCGTACTCAGAAGAGTTCGCATCACTCCAGAAAATTCGCCTGCTCTTAATTATGGTTTTGACATCACTCCTGCAAAATTTGTAACAAGACTTATAACAAACAGAGGGGTTTGCGAGGCAGATTTTGATAAAATTAGGGAAAAATTTAAAAAGAGTGATGCATGAAAAGTTTATATGATGAGAAAGAGGCGAGTAAATTTAAGACGGATTTGGATTTAAGAGTCTATACATCAAGAGTGCTTGGGCGTGATGCTTCTTTGGTACTTCATGGCGGCGGAAACACCTCCGTAAAATCTCGTGCAACAAATTTTTTTGGTGAGAGTGAAGAGATTTTGTACGTCAAAGGCAGCGGCTGGGATTTGGCTACCATAGAAGCGGAGGGTTTCGCTCCCGTAAAGATGGAGATGCTTCTTAAAATGGCGGAGTTAAAAGAGCTAAGTGATACCGACATGGTAAAGTATCAGCGTCTTGCTATGACAAATCCATCTGCTCCAAATCCTTCCGTTGAAGCAATACTGCATGCGATTATCCCTTTTAAATTTGTTGATCATACTCATACCGACGCAGTGGTTACCATCACTAACACAAAAGATGGTGAGGCGAGAATAAAAGAGCTTTATGGAGATAAAGTTTTAGTTATCCCATACATAATGCCCGGTTTTGTTCTTGCAAAACTTATCTATGAGATGACAAGAGATGTGAACTGGAGTGAGCTTGAGGGCATGGTTTTAATGAACCACGGACTTTTCACATTTAGTGATGATGCAAAAAAATCTTATGAAAAAACTATAGAACTGGTTGATAAAGCAGAAAAATATCTCCAAATGAGCGGTGCAACTCTAGAGGTAGAAAAAGCAGCCTCACATGTAGAGCTGCTTACTCTTGCAAAGATGAGACGTGAGGTTTCAAACCTTAAAGGTAAAGCTACAATAAGCATACTAAATGAGGGAGATTTAGCTATAAAATTTTCTAAAAAAAATATAGAAAATATTGCAACTCAAGGTCCCTTAACACCTGATCATGTTATACGAACAAAGAGGGTTCCCGCAATTTTAGGGGATGATTATGTAACAGATTTGGCAAATTATGTAAAAGAGTATAAAAAGTATTTTGATGATAATAAAAAAGATGAAACTCTTTTAAACCCTGCTCCTAATTTTGCAATTCTCAAAGGCAAGGGAAGTCTCTCTTTTGGAGTAAACGCAAAAGAGGCAAATATCATTAAAGACATAAATAATCATACTTACGAGGCTATTTTAAAAGCTGAGAAATTAGGCGGGTACAAAGCGTTAAGTGCATCAAGTATCTTTGAGGTTGAGTATTGGTCGCTCGAACAGGCAAAACTTCAAGGTGGCGGAAGCGTACCTGAGTTTAGCGGAAAAGTAGCTTTGGTTACGGGAGCGGCTAGCGGAATAGGGCTTGCAATCGCAAAGATGTTAAACAAAAGAGGTGCGGCAGTTGTGGCACTTGACATAAATCCAGAAGTTGAGAATATATTTAGTAAAATAGATGCTATCGGGGTAAAATGTGATTTGACATCTAGTGAAGATATCCAACATGCAATCTCTTGCGCAGTTAAGAGTTTTGGCGGAATTGATATAGTTGTCAGCAATGCGGGTATCTTTACACCTAGCCAAAACCTTGATGTGTTAAGTGATGAAAATTGGCAAAAAAGTATGGATATAAATCTTACCTCACATCAAAAACTCATTAAATATACGGCACCGTTTTTAAAACTCGGCGTTGATGCTTGTATAATCATGGTAGCTTCTAAAAATTTTCATGCTCCGGGAAAAGGTGCAGCGGCGTACTCTGTTGCAAAAGCCGGACAGACACAACTAGCACGTATTGCAGCGCTTGAACTTGGAGAGTATGGCGTAAGAGTCAACACACTTCATCCGCATGCGGTTTTTGATACAGCTATTTGGACGGAGGAAGTTTTAAAAAATCGTGCAAAAGCGTACAATATGAGCGTACAAGAGTACAAAACAAACAATGTGCTCAAAACGGATATAAAATCAGACGATGTTGCAGAACTTGTCTGCGCAATGGCAGGAAAGGCGTTTGCAAAAACGACCGGTTCTCAAGTTGCAATAGACGGAGGAAGCGACAGAACAATTTAACCTATTTGAGGTAGAGCATCCGCTTAATATTGTCAGGCATGCTCTCAAGTGCAAACTCTTTTTGATCTTTGATGTAACTAGGATATCTGAAATCTTTTGAAGTCATAAGAGAGTAGAGTTTGGCTAAGCTCTCATTTTCTATATTTCTATATTTTACATCCATCTCTTTTGCAATGCGCATAAAAAAAGTAAGCAAGGTAGCCTGTGTTTGTTCGCTAACGGAGGTTCCGTGTATAACTCCTTCAAACTCTTTTTTCATAGTCATGATGTTGTACTCGCAAAATTCATCGAGTTTTTTTGGATCTTGAGTGCCTAGGTACTCTAAGATATCTAAAATCAGATTAAGAAAGAGCTTGTTTGTCTTGTCGATAGTCATGTTGTTTTTATTGAGATGATTTTTGTAGGAGAGTATATCTTTTTGTATATTTTTGAAGTAAGATTCAGGCATCTAACTATCCTTTATTTTAAGAGCTAAAAAACTGCTTTGTATTCAAATTATAACATATTGATAGTAAAGTATAAAGAGAGTCTAGTTTCCATAAAGAGCCTTGGTCGGCTCTTTATTTTACAGAAATTATATTAACATTGAAGCTTAACTCTTCTCCTGCTAATGGGTGGTTAAAATCTATAAGCACTTCATCGTCTAAAATATCTTTTACAATAACTTGAATCGGGTTGCCGTCTGGTCCTTGACCTTGAAGAGGTAGTCCAATAGAGAGTTCTATGCCCTCAAACTGCTCTTTTGGAATCTTTTGCATCGCCTCTTCATTGTACTCTCCATATGCTTCGCTTGCTGGAACTAAGATAGAAGCCGATTCGCCTGCGCTTAAGTTTGCAATTCTAGACTCCAAACCAGAGATAATTTGCCCGCAACCGAAAGTAAATTCTAAAGGCTCCTCGTTAACATTGCTATCAACAACATTCCCATTCACTTTTACTTCATACTCCATAGAAACTACTTGATTGTTACTAATAGCCATATGTCCTCCTTGTTTTTTGGTAAGGGTCACTATAACAAAATAGGTTTATATAAAAATTAAAGTTGCCAAAAGGAGTATCCGTTTTAAGTGATTTTTAGTATAAATACTCTCTTTTAAAATACTCTTGCGGTGCTTTACATAGTGGGCACGCTTTTGGCGGTTTTTTACCTCTGTGAACATGTCCGCATACTTCACAAACCCAGTATTCATCTTCATCGCTTTTAAAGAAGCCTTCCTCTTCAAGAGCTCTCTTCATCTCTTTGTACTCTCTTTCATGTTCTACTTCAACTTTTGCAATAGCTTTTAAGAGGCGTGCTATATCTTTATGTCCCTCTTTTTCTGCAATGGCTGCAAAGTTGGGATACATCTCTGTGTGTTCGTAATTTTCGCCGGCAATAGCAATGTCAAGGTTTTTAAGAGTTTCATGCATCTCAAAACCGTACACAAGCTTGTTGTATGCTTCTAGTTCAGCTCTTGCATGATACTTTTCATTCATTGCCGCTTCTGCAAAATGATTAGCAATTGCATGCCAGCCTGCCTCGCGCGCTAATTCACCGAAAAACTCATATTTATTTCGTGCCTGAGATTCGCCTGCAAAAGCCTTCATGAGGTTCACGGCAGTAAGATTGGTAGTGATACACCCCATCTCTTCGCCGCAGCAGACAAGTTTCCCTCCGCCTACATGTTGAACTTCAACTTCATTACCGCATATGTTGCATTTATATGTTTCGTACTGTCTCATCTTTCATCCTTTGATTTGTTTAATAGTTATTGTACTGAAATATTTAAAATGTATCCGCATTTAGTAAGTTCACAATAAATATCGCAAGAATAAAAGTAAATATTAAACTTAAATATAAACAAGAAAGATTATCGTTTTGCAAAAATTATCAAATAACTCTTAATATTATAAACAGTAGAATTTTTTTATATAAAATTATTAATCCAAATGATAATATTGTAGTTATGAAAAATTATGAACTAATACTCAAAGAACACAGCTTAAAAGTAACCCCGCAAAGGCTCGGAATGCTTTCGATTATAGATTATGTCGGACATATTACCATTGAAGAGCTTTTTGCTAATATTCGTAAGGATTTTTGTTCAATATCTATTGCTACTCTTTACAAAAATATAAATTCTATGGTTGAAGTAAAGATTTTAAAAGAGATAAAGATATCGAACAGCAAATCAAAGTATGAGATTTTAAAAAATGAACACTCTCATATGGTTTGTAAAAAGTGTGAAAAGCTTGAAGATTTAAATCTTTGTTTAGATATCACGATAGAGAATGCCTCTAAAAAAAGTGGTTATATATTTGATGAAAATGCACTTGTATTATTTGGCATCTGTCCGGAGTGCCAACGATGAGAGTAGCCGTAGTAGGATTGGGTGGAGTTGGAGGATACCTCGCAGCATCTTTGAGCAAAACTTCTTATAAAATAGTAGGTTTTGCAAGAGGTAAACACTTAAGCGCAATACAAAAAAACGGGCTCAAAATAGTTGAAGATAAAAAAGAGTGGAGTGTAGATTTAAAAGCGAGCACTCTTGATAAAGCAGAGGGGTATTTTGATATAGTCCTCTTTTGTGTCAAAAGTCATGACCTTGAAGAGTCTTACAAAAATATATCCCTGCATATAGATTCAAATACCGTTTTACTGAGTTTTTCTAATGGCGTCTCAAACGGCAATCTTTTGAGGAAACTCTCAAGTTCAGTAGTATTAGACGGATGTATCTATATCCTCTCGCATATACAAAGAGCAGGAAGTATAAGAAAAAATGGCGATATTTTTGCGGCAGTTTTTGGCGGAGCTGATGCCTCTGCCGTTAAAAAGGTTTCAGCTCTTTTTGATGAAGCCGCTCTAAGGTACAAGACTCCCTCAGATATAAAAACGGCTTTATGGAAAAAGTATATATTTATAAGTGCGTTCGCTACTTTGACAAGTTACTATGATGAGAGCATAGGTTCTGTTTATAAAAACCACTATGACAGAGCAAAAGAAATTTTATCCGAGATAGCAGACGTAGCTTCTGCTCATGGAGTAGATATTTATGAGGAGGTGCAAAACTCACTTCTCACAGCAGGAAAAGTTCCTTATGATGCTACAACATCCATGCAGCTCGATTTTAAAAACCATAAAAAAGATGAGCTTGAAACTTTAAGTGGATACATAGTAAAAGAAGCACAAAAAAACGGCATTAAAGCACCTCTTATGACAACAATGTATGAAGAACTGCTAAAAAGAAATGTCAGCAAGAGAAATTTTTAAATCAGATTGTCGCACTTGGTTGTTGAATGGGCGAAGTATAAAGTGGTGGACCCTCAGAGATTCGAACTCTATTTAAAAGAATTCCTTAAGTTTCTTAAAGTTTCCTATTCTTCTCTAAAGCTCCTTATTTTAGGGACTTACCTATTGTTTTTGTTATATTAAGTTTGCTATACTTTTATATAGATTTTTAAATTTTGGGTAGCAATAGGGTAACAATTTGGCAAGAGTAAGAAGTAAAAAATATTCAGGCGTATATCTAAATAAATT
>NZ_JALNZY010000052.1 GCF_023229105.1 Sulfurimonas sp. | reverse complement strand
AAACCAATTTTTACTCTACTTTTAAAGTTTACAATGCCATCAATTTTTAAGATTGTTCTAGAGTATTTATAGTCTATATGTTCAGTTCCGCCAAAGCCTATGCGAATAATGCCTGTTTTTACTTTAGCAAGATTTACTTTTCCATTTAAGGATATAAGTTTAGTTTTATTTGAAACAATTATAGGCAGTTTTATAGCTTGGCTAAAAGGTAAAAGTCTAAAATTTACATAGATACTTTTTGGAAGTCCAAATAAATATCTAAATATATGTGATATTTTTCTTAATTTTATCAATAGTCATAATCCAAATAAAGTATGCAATAATAGCATAATTGGATTGAAATTTATTGTTATTTTTTTTTAGATAAAATACACAGAAAATAAGAGTTTTGGGATAGTTATTGAGAAAAGTATTTAAGCGTTATTTGCCATACATAAAAGAGTATAAGTTAGAGTACCTTTTAGTTCTTGTCGGCATAATCTTCACAGTCGGAGCGACTACTGCAACGGCGCATATTATGAAGCCTCTTATGGATGAGATGTTTATAGAGAAAAAAGAGGAGATGCTATACTACATTCCAATCGCTCTTGTAGTTATATACCTTTTTAAGTCGATTGGCAGGTACATGCAGTCGGTTTTTATGAACTACATAGGACAGCATATCGTTACGAGATTTCGAGAGATTCTATTGGAGAAAATCATTAACCTTGATATGGCGTTTTTGTATCTAAACAGAAGCGGCGAGCTGATTTCAAGGGTTACAAACGATATAGAGCGCATAAGATATTTTGTCTCCAACATGTTGCCTGAACTTTTCCGCGAGAGTTTGACCGTCATCGCTCTTGTGGGATATGTCATCTACCTAAATCCGGTACTAGCTTTTTACTCTCTTGTTGTGTTGCCTGTTGTAGTTTATCCGATTCTCTTAATCGGTAAAAAACTCAAAAAGTATTCTCGCCGCTCACAAGAGAAAAATGCCGATGTAGTAACCAGACTTACCGAGGTTTTTAACAATAGCGAAATCATAAAAGCAAATGCTTCAGAGAAGTTTGAGTTAGAGCGTTTTAGAACTCAAAACTGGCAGTTTTTTAAGATTAATATGAAGTCTGTTTATGTCGGAGATATAGTTTCTCCTATGATGGAGATTGTCGGTGCTATCGGACTTGCAGCGGTTATCTTTGTAGGCGGGCAGGAAGTTTATAACGGCAAAATGAGCGTGGGCGAATTTACGGCGTTCATTACCGCTGTCGGACTTGTTTTTCAGCCGATTCGCCGCATCAGCTCAATATACTCTAAAATCCAAGATGCAGTAGCTGCAAGCGAGAGAGTTTTTGAGCTGCTTGATAGAGAAAACAGGATTGTAAACGGAGCAAAAGTTTTAGAAGAGGATATAACCAACATAAAGTTCAACCATGTAAAGCTAAAATATGAGGACTCTTATGTACTTGATGATGTAAGCATAGAGATAAAACGCGGAGAAAATATTGCGCTTGTCGGAGACAGTGGAGGCGGCAAAAGTACATTTATAAATATGCTTTTGCGTTTTTATGATCCTGATAGCGGGGAGATTCTTGTAAATGGGATAAATATAAAAGAGTTTACGCAAGACTCTCTAAAACACCATATTTCACTCGTCTCGCAGAGAATCTATATATTTCAAGACACCCTTGCCGCTAATGTTGCATACGCTCAAGAAGTTGACAAGAAAAGGGTCATAGAAGCCTTAAAGCTTGCAGATGCTTATGACTTTGTAAGCTCTTTAGAAGAGGGGATAGAGACAAAGATGGAGGAGTTTGGCTCAAACCTCTCCGGCGGGCAGAGACAGCGTATAGCGATTGCAAGAGCTATCTACAAACACGCTTCACTTCTGCTTTTTGATGAGGCAACTTCGGCACTTGATAATGAGAGTGAGAAGAGGATACAAGAGGCGCTAGAAGCATATACAAAAGATAAAATAACCATTACTATCGCTCACAGATTAAGTACCATTGAGCATGCGGATAAGATTTTGGTTATGCAAAAAGGCAAGATTATCGCAAGCGGAAATCATGGCGAACTTTTAGAGAGTTGTGATGCTTATAAAAAGCTGGCAGGACGCTTTGAAAATTAGATTAATGATAATTTCAACACTTTTTAGAGATAATCGCCATAATTAAACTCATGTTACACGCTAAAGAGAACTCGTCCTCTTTAGTGGCAGGGACTGATGTTCCTTGCAACCCCCCTAAAGCTACGAAAAACTTGTTTTTCGAGATGCTCATAAATAATAAGGACAAATATGCTAGATTTTGCAAAATTTACAAAATACTCAAAACCGGGGCCTCGTTATACAAGCTATCCTACAGCGTTGGAGTTTAACGACTCCTTTGGGTATGATGAGTATATACAAAAGCTAAAGCAGCAAGATTCTTCTCGTCCTCTTAGTCTATATTTTCATCTTCCTTTTTGTAAAAATGCTTGTTATTTTTGCGGTTGTAATGTCGTTTTTACTTCCAAAGAGGATAAGATGCTTCGCTACATGGACTATCTCAAAAGAGAGTTAAAGATACTCTCCTCTCATATCGACTGCAGTAGAGAAGTGATTCAGATGCACTTTGGCGGCGGAACACCTACTTTTTTTAGTGCCACGCAGCTAGAAGAGGTTATCAAGGAGATACGCTCTTTTTTTCCAAACTTTACAAAGGAAGCAGAGGTTAGTTGTGAGATAGATCCGCGCCATATAGATGAGGATCAGATGCGGGTTTTAAGCCAGAACGGTTTTAATCGTGTAAGCTTTGGTATTCAAGATTTTAATGAAAAAGTTCAAATAGCCATTCATAGAGTTCAGCCTTATGATATAACAAAAAAGGCTATGGATTTGGCTAGAAAATATAATATGGTTTCTGTAAACGTGGACCTTATTTACGGACTCCCTTTTCAATCACTAGAGACTTTTAAGGAGACACTTTCTCTCGCAATTACGTTAAATCCTGATAGATTTGCGGTGTTTAACTATGCACACGTTCCCTGGATGAAAAAGACTATGCGAAAGATTGATGAGACTACGCTTCCTCTGCCTGATGAGAAGCTTCAGATTATGCAGTACACTATTGATTTTTTAACATCAAACGGTTATAAAATGATAGGCATGGATCACTTTGCAAAACCTGAGGATGAGCTTTTTAAGGCGATAAAAAAAGGCGAGCTTCACAGAAACTTCCAAGGCTACACGACAAAAGGCGGAGCTGATTTAATCGGAGTAGGGCTTACTTCTATTGGCGAAGGCATTGACTACTATGCGCAAAACTTTAAAGATATGAAAGATTATGAAACTGCTATTGATGCCGGTAAACTACCTTTTGAAAGAGGCATCTCTTTAAATGAAGATGATTTAATTCGTCAGTATGTAATTATGGAACTTATGAGTAACTTTAAACTTGATATAAAAAGATTTGAAAAGTTATACAATGTAGAATTTAAGAGATATTTTGCAGATGCGATAGAAGCACTTAAACCTTTTGAAGAGGACAAACTTTTAACAATAGATGATAATTTTATAGAGTGCAGCGAGACCGGGACACTTCTTATTAGAAATATTGCAATGCCCTTTGATGCATATATGAAAAAGCATGCATCAAGCTCTAAGACATTTTCTAAAACGGTGTAGAGATGAGTAAAAATGCACAAGAAATTTTTAATTTTGGTGCTACGACGGATGAGTGCATCAAGTGCGGGAAGTGTATTCCTGTCTGTACTATTCACAACGTAAACGCAGACGAGGTTACCTCTCCGAGGGGATTTCTAGACCTCTTAGGAGCTTATCAACGCGGCAATCTAGAGCTTGATAAAAATGCAAAAGATATCTTTGAGAGCTGTTTTTTATGTACCGCATGTGTTGAAGTCTGCCCAAAATCACTCCCGACTGATATGGTAATAGAGCAAGTAAGAGCTGATATTGGCAAAAAATTTGGCATAGTTTGGTACAAAAGAGCGTTCTTTTTGCTTCTTCGACATCGTTGGTTAAACGACTTAGCTTTTAAACTCGGCTGGGTTTTTCAGACATGCGGATTTAAAATAAAAGCGGATACAGACTCCATGAGCGGACGTTTTAATTTTCCTATGTTGAAGGCTGATAGAATTCTTCCTAGCCTTAGAAAAACATCGTTTTTAAACTCACATCCCGAAAATATAGACAATGGCGGCAAGAGAAAAGTCGCTATTTTTATAGGCTGTTTGGGTAACTATAACTATGTTGACGTAGGCAATTCTCTTTTGGAGATTTTAGAACATTTGAAAATTGATGCATTTTTGGCAAAAGATCAGAAGTGCTGCTCCGCACCCGCATACTTTACGGGCGATTTTTACACGGTTGATTATAATGCAAAGTTCAATATAGAGTATTTTGAGAGTTTTAGCAAAGATGTTGAAGCCATCATAGTTCCAGAAGCTACATGCAGTGCGATGTTAAAGATTGATTATGAGCATTACTTTCATGACCAGCCTGAGTGGAAGGCAAGAGCGGTAGCCCTTAGAGACAAAATCTTTATGGCAACAGAGTGGCTGCAGCATCATACAGAGCTTGAGAAACTTTTGGCATCAAAGAAAAAAGATACTAAAATAGTAACCTACCATGACCCTTGTCATGCTAAAAAGATGCAGGGAATTCATAAAGAGCCGAGAAATCTTATAAGCAAAAACTATGACATTGTTGAGATGAGTGATCCAAACAGCTGCTGCGGATTTGGCGGGGTTACTATGCAAAGCGAGAAGTACCACCTTGCAAAAGCGGCGGGAATCCCTAAAGCAGATATGATAAATAAGACAAAAGCGGATGTTGTAAGTGCGGAGTGCAGCGCATGTAGGATGCAGATAAACTCATCTTTAGGCTATACGGATACTAAGATTATCTTTAAAAATCCTATTGAGTTAATTGCTGAAGCTCTGAGAGAGTAAAGTAAAATGTCCGCATGGAACAATATATATGAAACCTTTGACCCAGTAGCTTTTAATCTCTTTTTTCTGCCTGTGCATTGGTATGGAATCATGTATGTTTTGGCACTTCTAAGCGCTTTATATATCGGAAAATATTTTATTAAAAAAGATAATCTTGATTTTGGAGCCAAAGGAATAGATACATATTTTATTTATGTAGAAATAGGCGTTATTTTGGGAGCAAGGCTTGGATATATCCTCTTTTATGACACGCAAACACTCTACTACCTCTCTCATCCATGGCAGATATTTAACCCATTTATTGACGGCGAATTTGTCGGTATAAGAGGCATGAGCTATCACGGTGCAGTGCTTGGTTTTTTAATAAGCAGTTACCTGTACTCCAAAAAACACAAAATTGCTCTTGGCAAGATAATGGACCTAGTAGCCGTGAGTGTGCCACTGGCTTTTGTTTTTGGGCGGATAGGAAACTTTTTAAACAAGGAGCTTATCGGTAGAGAGACTGATGTTCCTTGGGGGATATTGGTAGATGGAGTTTTAAGGCACCCCTCACAGCTTTATGAGGCAGTCTTAGAGGGATTTGGCGTATTTATAGTTGTATATATTTACAGAAGATTTCAAAGCTACAGCGGGGAGTTGATTTTGGTTTATGGAGTTAGTTACGGGCTGTTTCGCGCTATAGCAGAGATTTGGCGCGCTCCTGATGTTCAGATAGGCTATCTCTGTTGTAATGCAATTACGCAGGGGCAGGTTATGAGTTTGGGCATGAGTTTAATCGGCATAACAGCTTGGTTTTATTTTAAAAACAGAAGTGTTAAGATTTAGACTCATCAACTTTATCGCTACTCTCTTTGTTGCTTGTCTCTCTCTTGTAAGTGCCGTTTTTACGTGAAGTCTGATCTTTTTTAACAGAGCTTCTCCATAGATGAGTGACTAAATAATATCCCACGCTAGAGCCTACAATAGAGTAAAAAGCAGTTCCCACATAAAGCGGAATAAAAATATTTCCAATATTTTGTGCAAACCAATCAACACTAAGTTCAACGGCTGTCGTCTCCATGCCGAGAAAAAAACTTCCCGTCATGTACTCCATATAGTACATGGCAGGCATCGTAAAAGGATTGCTTAGCCAGCACATCGCAAGAGCGATAGGCACGTTAAATCTTGTAAAAGGTATAAAAGCAACAACCGCAAGCATCTGCATAGGCATCGGAATAAAAGCTATAAAAAGCCCTATGAAAACAGCTTTAGAGACCATTTTTCTGTTTGCAGATAGATACTCAATGGGTACTCTGTTTTTTTGTATAAAAGTTTTTAGTTTTTCATTTGCACTTAAATTTTTAAAGGTTTTTCTAATCATAATTTATGCCATTTTGAAATGTGGGATGATTATATCCATAAAAAACTTATTCTTTTAATAATATGTTAAAATTGCACTATTAAAAAGAAAGTAGGTACGCGATGTCATTCGAAAAACTAGGAGTTATAAAGCAACTTCTTAGCGCCATAAAAGATATGGGCTATGAAAAACCTACAAGCATACAAACAAGAGCAATTCCTTTGGTTTTAGCAAAAAGCGATGTTTTTGCAACGGCTCAAACGGGAACGGGGAAAACTGCCGCATTTGGACTTCCTATGCTGCAGAGGCTTAGAAAAACATCGGCAGACCAAAGCAGAGTTTTAAGAGGGATTATCTTATCTCCAACTAGAGAGTTGTCTTTGCAGATTCACGATGATTTACAAAATTATGCGAAGAATATGCCTCTAAACATTGCTGTTTTAGTCGGCGGAAAAGATTTAGAGACTCAGCAGAAGCTCTTAAAAGAGGGAGTTGATATCATTATTGCAACACCCGGTAGAATAATCGAGCATATAGGAAAGGGTTTAGACCTCTCGCATGTAGAGATTTTTGTCCTTGATGAAGCTGATAGGATGCTTGATATGGGTTTTGTAAAAGAGATAAAAACGATTCATCCGCTTCTGCCAAAGAGACATCAAACGCTTCTTTTCTCAGCTACCTACAGCGACAAGGTAAGAAAACTCTCAAAACTTCTTCTTACAAAACCCGCTTTTATAGAAGCTTCAAAGAAAAATTCAACTGTTGATACCATAAATCAGATTGCCTATTTAGTTGATACGGACAAAAAAGCAGCACTTTTAGCATATATCATTGGTTCAAGAAATTTTAGACAAGTTTTAGTCTTTACAAGAACAAAAGTAAGTGCGGATGAGCTTGTAGTCGAACTTCAAAAAGATGGTCTTAAGTGCGGCATCATACATGGCGATAAAACTCAAGCTAAACGTTTAAAAACCCTAAATGAGTTTAAAGAGGGCAAGATAAAAGTTTTAGTGGCAACCGACATAGCTTCAAGAGGTTTGGATATAGAGGAGCTACCGTTTGTCATCAACTACGAACTCCCGTCAATCCCTGAGGATTATGTCCATAGAGTAGGGCGAACAGGTCGTGCAGGGCGAGAGGGAGAGGCGATAAGCTTAATAGATATCTATGAAAAGTATGATATGAAAGCTATTGAGAAGCTTATCGGGATGAAAATACCCCAAGAAACGGTGGAGGGCTTTGAACCAGATCCAACTATTCGCAGACGTGATCAAGATGAGATAAAGTTAAAGAGCGAACATAAAAAAGTAGAGATAAAAAGAGCTAAAAAACCTTACAAAAAACCTGAAAAAGTCCAAAAGAGTGAAAAAGGCGAAAGCTATAAAAAGCCTGTAACGACAAAAAAAAGAAAAACAACAAAGCGTGACTAAATATCGGAAGCAAGGTTTTAACCTTGCTCACACAGACGAGGCTGAAACCTAGTTTCCTAAGAGAGTTGCTGATTATTAAAGTGCCTTTAGGGTAGGAGATTAAGTCAAGATGCAAGCTTTTGGATTGGCATCTTTGATATAATTGCACTAATTTTACACAGGAGTAATAATGGAAGCAGTCTATCCATATGCACATATAATTCACTTGATGCTGGCAATCATATTTTTAGGTTATGTTTTTACCGATTTATTTATGATATCGGCACTTAAAAACAAGTTTTCTAAAGATAAAGAAACAAAGATTAACCAGATACTAGGTTCTAAAAGCTTCAAAATCTTCCCTATTTCACTTCTTATTATCGTTTTAACAGGCGGTATGATGATGTCGAGATATATAAACTCCACTACAGGTTTTTTTGAGACCGATATGCAAAAAATCCTCGTTATCAAAATAGTGTTGGCACTTATTATCGTAGCGGGTGTGCTATTTAACCTTTTTACAAAATTTACGGGTCGAAAAAAACCAAAGTTTATGCAAGAGCAGTTTCATAAAGTAGTTCTAATCTTAGGATTTTTCATAGTAATTTTAGCAAAAATGATGTTTGAGGCGTAACTATGACGCACAAATGAGTACCTGGCACCCTTTTTTCGGCTTTGTCTTTTCGCTCTTGTAATGTCATGCTGAGATTATACCGAAAATAGAAAAAAGAATAGAAAGAATAATAAAAAAAGTCCTACTTATGGAAGTAGGTGAGTGCCTGACACCCCTTTTTTAAGGTGGCGACTGACACCCCTTTTTTCCCTTTTTTTACCGATTTGTCATAAAGCAGTTCAGGATCAAGGTCAAGATGGTTGTCCCACTCTATACTATCAAAGCTTACTTTCACACTAGAAAAAAGCTTTTTGTCTTTGAGTTCTTGAAATTTACCTATATTAAGATACTCATTTACATCAAACACTTTTCACTCATTATTCTCAAAAGTAAGCAACAGTTTATAATCTTCTTGTGGTTTTACATCTATAACTGATAAATACATAGCAACTCCCTACTTTTTCAAAAAGCTTATTAACTCTTCAACATCAATATTAAGCTCATTGAGGATACCATTTAGTAACCCTCTTTTTAAATCACTCTTACCATGCACAGGTACAGTTACAGCTCTTCCATCTGGATGTTTGTATCTTTGGTGTGAGCCTTTTTGTCTTGCAAGCTCAAACCCTTTGAACTGTAAAAACTTTATTAACTCTTTAGCACTAATGACTGGCAACGGCGGCATTATCTACCTCTAGCTCCCAAATACCAAACAAAGTATTCACTGGCTCATTCTCTTCTTTGCTTACCTCTATAGCTTCGATAATATTAGTTTTTAACTCATCTAGTGTATCTGCTTGAGTGTAACACCCTTTAAGGCTTGGAACATAAGCTATGTATCCACCATCAAGTTTATCTTCTTCTATGATTACAGAATATTTCATTTTTTATCCTTTGCTATGTATTATTAAAACTCATTATACCAAACCATATCTACAATCTCACTTCAACAACCTCCCAGCACAAGAAGCAGCACTCATAAGGGCATCGTTTGATAGATGGGCGTATCTTTGGGTCATCTTTGCTGTTGAGTGTCCTAGAAGCTTTTGAACTTCATAGAGGGAGCATTTAGCGTTTACTAGTGCTGATGCATAAGAGTGTCTTAGGTCGTGAATACGCACTTCTGGCAGTCCAGCTTTCTTTCTTGCGGTGTTCCAGCTGTTGAAGATGGTGATGTAGGGTTCGCTTGTTACTGGTAAGGGGAAGAGGTATTTTGATTCTTTTGGTATCTGTTTTAGTAGGTCGTGTAGTTGTGGGGTTAGGGGTAGGATTCTCTTTTTACCGTTCTTGCTTGTAGGGATAGTCCAAAGCATTTGAATTTCATCGAAGTTGCTCCACTGGGCTTTTAGAACTTCTCCTCTTCTTGCTCCACTTAGCAGTAGCATTGGGATGATGTATTTTAGGTGTAGGTTTGGGCTTTCTTGTACAGCTTGGACTAATCTTTTACTCTCTTTAGTTGTTAGGTATCTCTCTCTTGCGTTGTTTTCTTCAAAGTGTTTGATTTTATCAACTGGGTTGTATGGAGTTTGGAGTATCTCGAACTCTATAGCTAAATGATAGGCGTTGGAGAGGAATACTAAAAACTTGTTGGCAGTTGCAGGGGCAAGTTTCTTTAGGCTTAGCATTTGAGAGTGGTGTTTTATTATATCTATCTTTTTTATCTCTGTCATTACAGTTGCACCTAGTGCTGGGAGTATGTGGTTGATGAAGAGGCTTTGGTTGGTTGTGTGGCTTTTAATGTGCTTTTGGATGTAAGGGTTGTAGAAGTTGTCGTAGAACTCTTGTAGGGTTGGGATGGGGTGTGTTGTGTCATTGTTGTTGGTGATGCTCTCTATTTTAATATCTATCATATCTTGTTTTAGTTTTAGATATATATCTTTAGCTGCTTTAAGAGTTAGTTCTTCTGTTGTTCCTAATCGTTTCATAGTTTGTTTATTGTTTTTTCTGTATCTGAAGTAGTAGGTTTTACTTCCTGTTCTTTTTACTTCAAGCATAAATCCTATTTGGGCTATATCGAAATACTGCTCTTTGGCTTTGTTTGTTGGTAACTCTAATTTATCTAAAAACTCTTGGTTGATTGTGGCTTTTGGCATTGTGGTTTTCCTTATGTTTTATCTTTTTTCTACTCTTGGATTTACTCTATTTTTATAGGTAAATTTCCTTACTAATAAATGGATGTTTTATGTGGTTTAGGGCTTGTTTTTCGCTCTAAGCTTAAGTGGGAGTATAGTTTAAGGCTAAAAACCTTGTCAAGGGCAGTTAGCCGACCAAATAGGGATATTTGAGTGCATTTAGGTGTCTCATAATGCTTAGGGGCTTTTGAGACACTTTTTAGGCATTTGGTTTTTACAGAAGTTCGGTGTAGAGGGTGTTGTAGCTGTCTCAAAAGTATTATGGGACACTTGGAGTTTTTTAGCCGACCAATTGCCGACCATTTTAGGTCGCTTTAAGGTTTAAAAGAAATTACGAATTTGAGCTGATGTAACTATTGGTAGCAAATGTGTGGTTTGGGGTGGTAAGCTTGGTTGGTGGTATGGTGAGGAATTTTGCTGATTGCTTTTCAGCAAGCAAATGTTTTAGTCTAAATGATTCTTGATATAGTAGAATGATTAAGCTCTAAAAAACTAGCTATTTCACTTTTTGTATAACCGTATTGAAAAGCTTTTTTTATATTTTCATCTCTATTTATATCACGATCAACTTCAAAAAAAGTCTCTATTCTCTTTTTTAGAACTTTTAACTTTCCGTCTTGAGTTATAAGCTTTGGAGATTTATACACAACATCTATGGCATCAATTTCCATCTCACTTGTAATATAGTCTTCATACTCCCTATAAGTCATCTCAAAAATCATAGAGTTATTTAAAAGCTCATAATAGTTATGTTTATATTTCCATTGAAAAAATGATTGGTATTTATAGAGTTCTACTTGTTTTACCATCTTGGCTTTTATGGGATTACTTTCTATATATTTTGCTACTATCCAAAAATGTGCATCATCAAACATAGGATAAGATTTGTATCTGCCCTGCCATAGGTGACCGCTTCTTTTGTATTTTTTATTAAAATATTTTGAGTATTTGTCATTTACAAATTGTATAGCTTTTGACAGATTTGAGGTTTTGGTTTCTAAAAGAAGATGATAGTGGTTTGTCATAAGACAAAATGTATGTATGATAATTTGATAATCTTTGGTAAGTATGAGTAATAAATCTAAAAAAAACTCATAGTCTTCTGGTTCAAGATAGATAGCTCGCTGTTCTACCCCACGATTTATAATATGATAGTGTCCAGCTTCTTGGTATCGTTCTTTTCTTGCCATAAGATATTGTAGTGTTTATTAGATTAATATTTAATTAAGTTTTTGCATAAAATGGTGCCTGACACCCCTTTTTTAAAAACCTTGTCAAGTAGGCTCTGCCGACCAATTGCCGACCAAATGGAGTGTTAATGACACAATAAATAGTATTGTAATCCTAAAGGAGATTTTGGGACGGTATGCAAATGAGAGAAATGTAGATAAATAGGTAGTTTAGAGAGTCTTGTAAAAGATTTAGATAGATGAAAGATAATTGCCCACCAGATTGCCGACTTTTAAGTGGATATTAAGGATAAAAGAAATTTAGGAATTTTTAGAAGTGTTACGGGTTGTAGCAAAAAGGGAGAGAAGTAGAAATAAAAAAGCCCCACCTTTTGAGGGGTGAGGCTTATAACCTTTTGAGGGGTTAGAGTGTTTTATTGCGATTATGCAAATACTAAATCAGCAGTTGTAAGTACAGCATCAACTGTACCCATCAATGTTAATTCCGCAGCTGCAACTTCATTAGAACCAGCATCAGTCCATGAGTAGATTGCTGAACCTGTCCCAGCTCCATCAGCAGCAGCATCTGTATCTACAATAACAATATAAGAAGTTACAGTAGTATCAGCCCATACTGCAGCAGCATTAAGAGCAGTAGCGACATTAGCAGCAACAGCAACATCACCACCTCCAGCTGTAATGTCAGCTGAGAAGAAATACACATTACCAGCAGTAGCAGTAATATTTCCTGTAACTGTTGTAGCTTCAGTAACAGAAGCAAATGCGCTGATGTTCAATTTATCTGTTCCAGCAGTAAATGTAGTAATAGTATCTTCACCATTTAATGCAGCAGTTGCAGCGAAATTGATTGTATCAACTCCTGTATTACCAATGATATTATCATCACCATGTGTAGCAGTAATGTTATTTGCAACACCAGCTTTAGCAGTGATTTCTAAACCACCGATTGCTTTATCGATAGTATTATCAATAGTCATTCCACTAAAATCAACAGTTGTATCAGAACCTGTAATAGCTACAGCTAAATGATCTGTAGTAGTAGAATCACCAGTTAATGTAATTGATGAACCATCAAGTAATGTAGCATTAACTACTGCAAAAGTATCAGAAGAACCGATAGCAATAACATCAACACCTGAAATTGCTTGAGTACCAAGACTTAAATCAACACTTGTAATTGTTAATGTATTTGTACCTGTACCTAAATCAATAGTAATGTCATCTCCTGCTTTTGTAGCAGCAGTGATTTCAAGTGAATCGTTTCCTGTACCTGTTGTAATATTTACAGTCGCACCAGTTCTAGCTGCATCCATATCGAATGTTACACTGTTGTTACCATCACCTAATTGAAGAGAAAGTGTACCATCGTTTAATGAAGTACCCGTTGCAGTAACAGTATCGTTACCAGAACCAGCAACTACAGTCAATTGACCATCAGTTATAGCAGCAGCGTCAACAATGTTGTTTCCACCATAAACCATAGCTACAGCATCACCTGTAGTTGTATCAAATGTAATATTATCAATTGCATCGCTTGTCGCGTTACCAACGAATGTTGATTCTGCAGTAACAGCACCATCAAAATCAACAGTATTTTTAGCTTTACCACCGATGATTAACATATCTGTATCAGTGTTGTTTTGTGTTATAACAAAATTACCAGTTACTTCAGAAGCATCAACTTCACCTGCTGTTGCAACAGTTACTGTTACATCATTTTCTGCAGCTGATAGTACAACTTTATTTGTGCCAGCTAAAATAGAAGCAATAGTTAAATCAACAGCAGTCGCACTCACAGTAGCATTAGCGATGATGTTTACAGTTTCAAAATCTTCATCAGCAGCTTCATTGAAGTCTAAAGCAGCAGCTGTATCATCTTGAAGCTCAACAGTAATCTCATCAGCACTTGAATCATCAGCAGTTGTAACAGCGAAAGTAACTGTATCAGCTGCACCATTTCCTAGTTCTAAAACAAAGTTTGCACCGTTAACAGTAGTTATTTCTGTAGCATTTGCAGTTTGAAGAGCCTCTAAAACAATTGAAGTAGCTTCAATATCTGTATAATCTACAGTAGCAGCTAATTCATCTTCTATTCTAATTACACCTGCATTAGTGATTGTTTGACCTGCAATGTCAGCAGCATTTGCAAAGCTTAATGTAACAGCGTTGTCACCAGCTATTGTAAGTGTATCAAATGCAGCACCAGCAGCAACATCAAGTTGAACATCAGCAGTTGATTGAATTGTATAATCAGCTGTTCCAGTCATAGTTAAGTCAGCATTTTTACCAACAGTTACATCAGCAGCTCTGTTTGCATCTACAGTAAGTGCAGTTGCATTTGTAGCAGAAACTGTTAAGTTATCAACATCATTTGCAACAGCAATTGTTACTGTTTCACTATTGTTAGCATTAACAGTTAAATCTCTGTCTGCACCTGTAATTGTTAAAGTTTTAGCACTTCCACCATTGATTGTTGAATCAACTGTTCCAGCAACTGTAACCGTACCAACAACACCGTCACCTACAGTAACATTGTTTCTATCAACATTTATAAAGTTAGCATGCCCTAAATAACCTGATTTATCTGATGCTAATGAAACTGTTGCACCAATAACATTTGCTAAATCGATATCTGGAGTTCCAAATGCATCCCAATCAATATTGATATTTTCAATATTTGTTACATCCATAGCTACTGGGTCAGTAGTTGCTGTTAAGTTAAATGTATCATTATCAGAAGTTGAAGAATCCATGATTCTGTCATCTACAGACAATTGTGCAGTTGTACCTGTGATTAGGTCATTGTTAGCCGTACCGATAATAGTATCTGGTGTGGTACCTGTAGTCAACATAAAAGCCCCACCAACCCCAAACAAAAAACCAAACCACAACAAAACCCCTATTTTACGACACTATCAAAAAAAACATCCAAAATCAAAACCCTTGTCAACCCCTATTACCTGCAA
>NZ_JALNZY010000129.1 GCF_023229105.1 Sulfurimonas sp. | reverse complement strand
ATACAAACACGACTATGACAAGATACTTACAAGACTCTCCTGTATTCTCTCAAGACTAAATGACGGAGAGGCTCTTTCTGTTAAGGATCTCGCAAAAGAGTTCAACACCAGCGAGAGAACGGTGCAGAGGGATTTCAACGAGCGACTTGTATCTTTCCCTATCTTTCAAGAGGGCAAAAAGTGGAAGATGCAAGATGGTTACAGGGTTGAGAAAACCAAGTCTTTGGAAGATGAGATAGTTTTAGACATTATAGAGAAGATCACCGAGGGTATAGGCGGCAAGTTCGCATTAAAATCCCATAAGCTGCTCTCAAAGATAAAAAACCAAGATTTTAATCCCATCTATGCAAAACTTAACATCGAAGACATCAGCGACAAGTTCGGCGAGATACAGATCATAGAGGGTGCCGTAAAAGCAAAAAAAGAGCTAGAGTGCTCTTATGATGATGAGAGGCATGATATTTTTAAAGTAACACTTCAGCCTCTTAAGATTGTAAACTTTGAGGGGTTCTGGTATCTGGTTGCACTCCAAGATGATGTGCTTAAGAAGTACTACCTAAAAAACATATCCAATGTAAAAGCGACCGATACTGCTTTTTCCACCGATGCAAAGCTTGAAAATCTGCTTGATAGCTCCATATCTGTATGGTTCCAAAAAGATGTAGAGCCGTTTGAAGTTAAGATTTATGCCAACAAGATTGCTGCAAAGTACTTTCAAAGAAGACCGCTTCCGACACAGTCCATTGAGTCGCTTCACAAAGACGGAACAATGGAGTTTGTAGTAAAGATAACGCATGAGATGGAGATACTTCCCATCATCAAGTATTGGCTGCCGCACATGAGAGTCATAGAGCCCGAGTGGGTACAGGAGATGATAGAAGAGGATTTGAGTAGTTATTTAGCAAAACAGACATAAAGCTGTCAATAAGCGTTAGTATAATAACAAATATATAAAACAAAGGTAGTAAAAATGGAAAAAAGAATGAACGAAAAAGAGTTTTGGGACTTTATTGAATCGGCAAAAATAAATAATGAAAGTGACGCATCTAATATATCAGATATGTTAGAAGAGTTAGGTTATGAAAAAGCGGTTGATTTTGCCTTACATTTTGAGAATATTTTAGATGTTTTAGATACAAGTACAAATGCTTATGCTTTTGGTGCTCTAATTAAAGGTTCTTCCTGTACTGATGATGGTTGGTTGTATTTTAGATCTTGGTTGATTTATCAAGGTAAAGATATTGTAACCAAAGCCATGAAAGATCCTGATGCGCTTATGGATGTATATGATAAATATAAAACAAGAAAGAAAATTTTCGGTGAATATGATACAGAAGATTACTTGTCTATTTGGTTTAACTGCTTTGATGAAGAAATTATGGATGATATTGACAATTCAACTATATATGGTCAGGAAACTTTCTGTGATGATAGCAATGAAATAGACTGGGAAGTAACAACTACAGAATTATATTTCAAAGAACATATGCCAAGATTATGGGAGAAGTTTTCAAAAGGTTATAAATTTTCATGATTATCAAATAACCAGACATAACATTGTTATGTAAAGCGTATAAGCTCCCTTTAGAACTAAGGAGTTTATATGTGTATAAGCAGCTCATTATGGATGGAGAATAAACGAAGGGGTCAAATGAGACTATCAAAATCACTATATACAAGAGGTTTGCAATGTGTAAAATCTCTTTGGCTAAAAAAGTATAATAAAGATGTTCTGACTCCGCCTGATGGCTCTGCGGAGGCGATATTTGAAACAGGCAACGAAGTGGGTGCTTTGGCATGTAAGCTTTTTCCAAATGGTAAAGAAGTTCCGTTTGAAGGCACAAGCTTTGAAGAAAAAATAGTGCTTACAAAAAAGTGGATAGACGAAGGTGTAACAAACATCTATGAGGCGACATTTGCGTATGATGACATAGTGGTAATGGTTGATGTCCTTCATATAAACAGCGACGACACGCTGGAGATATATGAGGTTAAAAGCTCAACGGAGGTAAAAGATGTCTATCTTGATGATGCTTCTATCCAGTACTATGTGCTTAACGGGTTGGGATATAGTGTTAAATCAACCAACATAATTCACATCAATAATCAGTATGTTAGAGAAGATGAACTTGAAATAGAGAAGCTGTTTAAGATTGTAAATGTATCAGATGAAGTAAAAGAGCTTCAGGTCAATATCCCATCTCATTTAAAAAATTTCAAAATATTTTTGGACGATAAAGAGAATGAGCCAATGGTAGATATTGGTAAGCATTGCAGTAACCCTTACGATTGCGATGCAATGGAACATTGCTGGAAACATATACCTGAGTACAGCATTTTTGACATCTCAAGACTAAAAACCGATACCAAGTTTTCTCTCTACAAACAGGGCATTGTAAATTTTAGTGATATTGCAGATGTATCTGGCTTTTCGCTCTCACAGCAGATACAGATAAACTCTGAGCTAGAGAACAAAGAGATCATAAATCGTGAAGCGATAAAAGAGTTTGTAGATAGTCTAACTTACCCGCTTTATCATCTTGATTTTGAGACATTCCAACAAGCAGTGCCGCAGTGGAAGGGCATTAACCCCTTTATGCAGATACCGTTTCAATACTCTCTACATGTAGAAAATAAAAACGGAGATTTGAAACATTGTGAGTTTTTGGCAGAGGACGGCAAAGACCCGCGATATGAACTCGCAAAAAGACTGGTAAACGACATACCTACCGATGTAACGGTTTTAGCCTACAATATGGGCTTTGAAAAAGGGGTGATACGCAAACTGGTAGAACAGTTTGAAGAGTTCGCACCAAAGCTTCTCGCCATTCATGACAACATACGAGACCTTATGACACCGTTTCAAAAGAAAGCGTACTATGT
>NZ_JALNZY010000128.1 GCF_023229105.1 Sulfurimonas sp. | reverse complement strand
GGATTCCTTTTTTCATTTCTGATCTTACTTTATTCCAGATGTACCGCATGATGATGAACATGGCCATGGGCCTGAGTTCGTCTTCCATGTCTCTTATGCCAAAAACCGTGAACTGCTTGTCCATGGAAATGTTGGTCGGCTGATTAAAGAACTGGGCAAAGGTTCCTTTAGTGAACTTCCTTATTCTTCTGACCAGGGACTCTGCTCCTTCCATGCCTTCCAGAACCTGCTCAAAATCAGACATTAAGGGGGTTTTCTCCTGCCAGGTGGCAGGATCTGTCTCTGGGGTTATGTCTTTGGCAGCATAAGTTTCAGTCAAAGCCCTGTCAATAATCGCGTCTTCTTCCGCTGATAACCCTCCCATCATAATACGCAAAAGTCCTACCAGGTTAATGACATTGGACCTGAGGACATCTTCCGGTTTTTCGTCTTTGCGGGGAGTCGGCAGATCAAAGGGGTTAATGTGGCTAGGTGAGGCCAGAGACATATTGAAGAAAGAACCGTCCACTGCGTCAGCCAAAGTGTTATATTCGTTCTCAGGATCAAGAATTATGCATTCCACGCCAAGCATCAAAGATCTCAGGATCTCCAATTTGACTGCGTAGGATTTGCCCGATCCTGACTTGGCGAAAATAACGCTGTTTGCGTTTTCCAAGCTGAATCTATCAAAAAGCACTAAAGAGTTGTTGTGCAGGTTTATGCCGTATAAAATTCCGTCGTTAGAGCTCAAGTCAAACGAGGTGAAAGGAAAGGTCGAGGACAGGGGCTCTGTATTCATGGGGGTGTGGACAATGATTTGGTCCAAGCCGTAAGGCGAGGTTGAGTTGAACCCTTCCTTCTGCTGGTAAAGAGATGGTTTAATGTAGATCAGCCTTGATTCCAGGATGGATCTTAAATTGGTTTCCACTTTCTTTATTTCCTCTAGGCTTTTGCCGTAAACAGTTAGATAAAGCCCGAACTTGAACATCTTTTCCTGGGCGGTTTGCAGCCTTTCTCTCAAGGTTTCCAGATCCTGGTAAGCTGTTTCTAAAGCAGGATCTCTTATTAGCCCTTTTTCTTCCTTTTCCATGATTTCAGCTTGGACCTCCGTGACTTTCCTTCTCAGCTTCTTTAAAGTGTCGCCCGTGTCAACAGGATGGACGTGAAAGCTGATGTCCATGGGCTGGTCAAGGTTGATTATCGGGGATAACCAGGCGGTGCTCAGGTATCTGGGGTAAGAAAAAATGAAAAACGACTTGGCGAATCTCTCCCCCAGCTTTATGTAGTCCGGCTTAACCTCAATGGAAGAAGGGGCGATGATGTCTTTTGCCTCTACCGAAGGACTGGCGAACATTCCTTCTTGTTCTTCCTCTGATTTTTTATTTTTAGAAAAAGGAAAAGCCATAGATTATTGCGTTATTTCCGGAGGTATTTCAGGATAGTAACCGACCTCAGCTTCTTCGGGATGGTACAGAGCCCAAAAGAGCTCTATCATCTCCAGGGAGTTTAGAAAGGTGCATTGCAAACCGCATCTTCTCAGCCCCATAGCGACAAAATCGGTTCTCTGCTGTAATTGGGCTTTGGCTCTTTGGAATTCTTCTTCGTTAAAGCCCGTTTCTTTCTTTCCTCCTATCTTAGGGATATCTATTAAAGTAAAGGGAATTACGACAAAAAACGTCTTGGCAAGAACCTGTCGGCCGGCGATCAATTCATTAATGAATTTTCTGTATTCTGCGGTCTGGATTTTTAATAGCTCGTTCTCCTGTTTAGCTTCCACCGCTTTTAACTTATCCAGATACCCGGCGATATTCAGAATGCGGGACTGGACGAGAATCTGGACGGAGAAATCCAGGGAATTTAAAAAATTCTGAAACTGGTAAATTATTGCCTGCTGTTCTTCTTCTGACTTTAAGGCAAAGTTTAGAGAAGAAACCATCAAAACCGCCCTGAGGGATTTGTTTTTCAAGATTAAAATGCCGTCTTTTATCTTATCAATTTCCAAGAATTGTTGTGTGGGGGTTCTGGCCATATATTATTTTGTTTCGGTTTCTATCTTCGTGTGCAGTTTTTTAAGCCTGCTTTTCTCGGCTATTTTTAAAGGAAGTTCTTCTTCTTTTTCCTCCTCTTTCTTTTTGGATACTCTTTTGTAAACTTTTATTCCTGGCTGTTCTTTCCTTTCCCAGATATAAATTTTAGGTTCAGCTCCGAATTTCAAAAAATTAGCCAAAAGGGAAGGCAAAGATACTCCCCCGATTTTCAAGAAAGCTAAAGCTGCTGCCGCCCCTCCGACGATAATGCTGACTCCGAGAAAAACAGGAAAGGGCGTTGACATGTAAAGAATGAGGCCTATGACCCCGGCAGTTCCAATAAAGGCAAATTGCCTGAAGGTCAGGGGGCCTACAATTTTTGTTTCTTGCTCTATAAACTGAGGAACGTTAAATCTCATGTTTTACTTTTTTAATTTTATCATAAACATTATAAAGCAACAAACAAGAAAGTAGAGAGTAGTGCTTAGTGAAGGCAAAAGTTGACAAAGTTATATCCTGACGTTATAATAAAAATACCGAAGAACGAAGTTTTCGGTAAAAAGATATTTAAAAAGTAAATAATAGGAGGCAAGGACAATGGATTGGGAAGAGGCTTTTCGCGAAACTAAAAGAGAAGATAGGCGCAGGAAGCAGAAGGGGAAAGAGGAAGCGAAGAGGCGTGAAAAAGAAAAAAAAGAAGCTCAAAAAAGAGTAGAAGAAGTTAAACTTCAAGTTAAAAAGGTTTTTAAAGCTTTCGTTAAGTCTTGTCCTGGCATATGGAGAACTTCAGGTTTTTTCCCGGGAGAAATATTGGAGGATAGCGATGGCTTTCCATATTTTTCTGCCCATGAGTGTGTAAGCTACGGATGGGAAACGCACATA
>NZ_JALNZY010000044.1 GCF_023229105.1 Sulfurimonas sp. | reverse complement strand
GTAGCCCACACTCTTGCATGGAAGCGTTACACTCTTTAAAAAACTCTTTTAACTCCACTCTAGTTCTTTTTGAACACTCATGTGCTACCATTTTTCTATACTCTGTAAGAAAAAGATCAATAAAGTTAAGCATTGTCTGGCTACTCTGTTCATCTACTTTTTGCAGAGTTTTTCTCATATGAGGTATTATTTGAGTATATAAAAAAACATCATAGTCACCAATCCATCCAAATTTATGCCTACTCGCATCTAGCTGTTGCAAAAGATTATAAAGAGGTCTTAAGGCTTCGTTATCGCAGACTTCCATCAGCTCATTAAAGTAGTTATAGTAATCCCTGCTCTCATCATAATCTGCCAAACGGTACATCATATCATTATATTTGGCATTAAGCGGTCTGTTTGCCAACACTCTTAGCTCGTTATCTTTTGCCCATGAAGCGCATTTGAGTCCATCTTTTTCCAAAATATTGATGGGAAGCTCTATAGTTGTAAAACTGTGATTTTTATTTCCTGCTATCATGGCAGCATTATAAGCAAGCGTTAGCAAATCTTCATAAGGCAAAAACTCCTCACTGGAGTGCGACAGGGAGAAACTATTTGAGCTTATCCCGTAAGAACCGATTCTACCGTTTTTAACTTCCTCTTCAAGTCCTACAAAAGCCTCTTGTAGTCTTCTGTACATCTCATCAAGCCGCTCATCTTTTGAAATGCCTCTGTTGATTGCATCTAAAAGATAATACTCTGGATTATGAATGAGATAGCACTCAAGCCTCTGCATCTCCAGTCTTTTTAAAGAAGCACTTAACTGCTCATGCATAAAAGATTTTGCTATAGAGTGGTAGCAATCATCGCTATATTTTACTACTTCTTCTTCATTTTGAATTATTGAAGCATCTTCTTTATACTTGAGTAAGTTTGTTCCTTGAAGATATCCAAATTTGCTTACTATCTCAACTTCATCTTTTTTATCTTCACTAAACGCTCTAAAAGCTAGAGCTATGGCTCTTTCAGCTCCGCCATCCATATAGTTTGAAGATGTATCTATCATGGTTATACCGGATTCTATCGCTTCTTTTAAAGCTTCAATATGCTGGGGATTTATATCACTAATTCTATAAGTTCCAAATGCGAAATTACTCATAATGTCTCACTTTTTGTTAAAGTATTTTGGAATTGGGAAGTTTCATTAAGTAAATGAAAAGTTTTAAAAGCATGGCTTTTTTGTGCGTGGGCTTGATGCTGAGTTTAACTCAGCATCGAAAAAGGAGTTTATAAAGAAACATTTTTGTGTAACAAAAACAGTTCTTTAGTCTTGCTCCTCTTGTGTGCTAATTATACAAGCTCGATAAATGCCATAGTAGTAGCATCACCACGACGAATACGAGTTCTAATAATTCTAGTATAACCACCCGGGCGATCAACATACTTAGGTGCTATCTCATTTACTAAAGTTTTAGTTGCTTCTTTACTTTGAAGCGCCGCAAATACTGCCTTGTGAGCATTACTATCACCACTACCAGCGATTGTAATAAGCTTTTCAACATAAGAACGTAGTTCCTTTGCTTTCATGACAGTAGTCTCAATTTTACCATGTTCAATTAACGAAATACTAAGGTTTTTAAGTAAAGCAGCACGGTGTGCACTTGTACGACCTAGTTTACGGTATCCATGACGATGTCTCATCTATAATTCCTCTTTTTACAAGCTTATAAAGCTTCTATTTTCTTTTTTAGTCCACTAATAATCTCATCTGCAAGATCGCCGCCAACTTCATATCCAAACTCTTGAAGTTTTTCAACAATCTCGTCATATGACTTTTTACCTAGATTTTTAACGTTTTTGAGATCATTTGTGCTCATTAATGCTATTTCACCTATAAGTTTTATACTCGAACGGTCAAGACAGTTAAAACTTCTAGCACTCAAACCTAAATTATCGATATGCATAGCTAGTTTTTTAAGGTCGGGACTCTCTTCAGATCTCTCGATTGTAATTGGAGACTTAACACTTATTTCACTGTTAAACACAGCTAATTGAGCATACATAACTTCAAGAGAGTTTCTAAATGCATCCAATGGAGAAATTTGTCCATCAGTTCTTATATTTATAATTACTCTCTCAAAGTTAGGATTGTCCTCTACTAGTACGTTTTCGATTTTATATGTTGCACTTCGAACAGGAGTAAAATAAGCATCTAATGCTATATATCCCTCTTCAAGACCATTATGAGTATCCTCACTAGCAACATAACCGATACCTTGCGCGATTCTAATTTTAAAGTTAAGCACAGAGTCCTCATTTAACGTAGCCAAATGAGTATCCGATGTTACCACTTCCACTTCGCTATTTGTAAGGTCGCCGCCTTTAATAGTACAAGGACCCGTAAAGCTGTAATTAACTTCTGCTTCTGTAGCGCCCTCAAGCAATTTAAATCGAATCTCTTTTAGATTTAAAATAAAATCTGAAATATCTTCAAGCATACCACGCACTGAGTCAAACTCATGCTTAGCGCCTTCAATTTTAATAGCTATTGGCGCATAACCGACCGAGCTACTTAACAAAAAACGGCGAAGTGGATGAGCTAAAGAGATAGCATATCCAGTTTCAAAAGGATATGCCATTATATTAGCTTCATTCTCACTAATCTGCTCTACCTCAAACTCTTGAGGAGCAAGTGGAGTAGTTTTAATCTTTTTCATGTCTCTTACGCCTTTTATATTTTAACTATTATTTCGAGTAAAGCTCAACGATTAAACGCTCTTCTACAGGGATAACAACTTCTTCACGCTCTGGTAAACGAGTAAAGATACCGAATTTTTTATCAGCATCAATATCAACCCATGGAGCTAAACCAGTTTGGTTTGTAAGCTCTATAGCACGATTAATCTGAGCATTGTTCTTGCTGCTTTCGCGAATCTCTATTTTTTGACCAGGCTTAACACGGTAAGAAGGAATATCTAATTTCGCACCGTCTACTAAAAGATGACCATGAGTAACTAATTGGCGTGCAAAACGACGAGTTGTTGCAAAACCCATACGATAAACTACGTTATCTAATCTTTGCTCAATTAAAGTAACAAGGTTTGTACCTGTATTACCCTCTCTTCTTTTAGCTTCAACGAATAGTGCGCGGAACTGCTTCTCAGATACACCATACATGAATTTTGCTTTTTGCTTCTCATTTAATTGTAAACCATATTCGGATACTTTCTTACGACGCTGACCATGTTGACCCGGAGCATACGGACGCTTCTCTAATGCAGATTTACCTGCTAAACGACGCTCTCCTTTTAGGTTAAGGCTAACTCCAAATCTTCTTTCGATTTTTTCTACTGGACCTCTATATCTTGCCATCAGTAATCTCCTTAAACTCTACGGCGCTTAGGCGCGCGACAACCATTGTGTGGTAGTGGAGTAACATCTTTCATAAATGTTACGCGGATACCCTCAATAGAACCTACTGCTTTAGTTGCAGTTTCTCTTCCTGAACCAGGACCTTGAACTTTAATACCAAGTTCTTTCACACCATGCACTTGAGCTTTTGCTACTGCATCTTCTACAGCTGCTTGAGCTGCAAACGGAGTAGATTTTTTGCTACCTTTAAAACCAAGGCTACCAGCAGAACTCCAAGCGATCATGTTACCCATCTCGTCTGTAATAGTTACAAGCGTATTGTTAAATGATGCAGAGATATGACATATACCACGTGCAATATTTTTCTTTACTACTTTTTTTCTAACAGCTTTTCTTTTTGCCATCTGTTAATCCCTTACGCTGCGCCGACAGTTTTACGTTTACCCTTACGAGTACGCGCATTTGTCTTAGTTTTTTGACCACGGCATGGAAGACCACGACGGTGACGAAGACCTCTATATGAACCTAAATCCATAAGTGCTTTAATGTCCATTGCAACTTGTTTACGAAGATCACCTTCAACAACATGATTTGCACGAATCTCTTTTGTAATCGCTGCAACATCATCTTCGCTTAGTTCGTAAACTCTTTTGTTATAGTCTATGCCAGTCGCATCTAAAATCTTGCGAGAAGCCTGAAGACCAATCCCATAGACGTATGTTAGACCATACTCTATTCTTTTTTTCTTTGGTAAATCAACACCTGATATACGAGCCATGGTTATCCTTGTCTCTGTTTATGTTTTTTAACTTTGCAGATTACTCTTACAATGCCTTTTCTTTTGACAACTTTACAATCATCACACATCTTCTTAACTGAAGCTCTTACTTTCATCGAAAGTCCTTATGCTATATTTATCTCACAAAAAACCGAAGCTGATTTTCGACTTTTCGTTCATTCACTAAAGCTACGCCAACGGCGAGAGGGACAAGCCTCTTATAAGCTTCACTATTTGTCTTTATGCCAATCTTTGCTGCATTTAGGCAAGCATCTCTGTTTGCATGCCAATACTTTTATCTATATATCACTATATAGGTAAAAATACTCTAGC
Source organism: Sulfurimonas sp. (assembly GCF_023229105.1). Classification (GTDB taxonomy): domain Bacteria; phylum Campylobacterota; class Campylobacteria; order Campylobacterales; family Sulfurimonadaceae; genus Sulfurimonas. The sequence goes on along the minus strand of NZ_JALNZY010000044.1, from coordinate 12,656 downwards.
TTATGTCAAAACAGCAAAGCGGAGGAGGATTATACACAAATAAATGTAAAAGATTTATTAAAGCATTATGTTTTATATAAGCTTATCTACTTTTACTCTTTTTTCCTACAAACTAATCCCATAAAACACTAACCCCATACTCTGGATTTATAATTATCTGCTTATTGTAGTAGATTTTTTTGCCATATTTTTTGCTAAGAAGTTCCACTTCAATCGTTTCATTTTCCAAAAGCTCTCTAACCTCTTTATATGTAAGCCATTTTCCATATTTGCCAAGAGCGTTCTGCCAAATCCTAAACTCACATGAAGCATCATCTCTTAGCTCAAAGAGTTCCCCATCTTCTGTTTTCCAATGCGCATTTGAACAAGCATAAAGTTTAACTTTTTTACCGCTTACCTCTTTGTCTCTTACCTCAACGTTTCCGTCACTACAGTATGGGCATTTTCCTAAAATCATCCTATGCCTTTTTTTAGCTACTATGGTAGTGAAAAAAATGTTTGTTGCGAAATAATATTTCAAAATGCAATATTTATTTTACGATTTTATAAATTACCAAAATTAAAAACCATGCTAAAATCATTGTAATTATGGTGTGGCTTAAGTAATGATGCCCAATTAGCATCTTATAAACTCCCATACTTGAACCGATTATAATTGCGCTGCTAAGGGCAATAAACCTGTTTTTTCGCTCCTTAAATAAAAAAAACAGCGACATAAGAGCAAAACCTCCGCTTGCATGACCGGCGGGAAAACATTTGAATTTTTTAAAAATACCTTGCGGCATACTATCAACAACTCTAATGTAAGGATAATCTCCTCCAAAATATGTAAAATCACATGGGCACGGTACATTTGAGTATGCTTTTAAAAGCCCGACAAAAATTGGGATTATTATAAGACTTAGCAGGACTATCAGCAGTCTTCTTTGATACTCTTTTAAAATCTTTGCCGAATTTTTAAAAGAGTAGAGATATAAAAAAAGAATTAAAACTCCAAAAACTATAATTGCTTTTTTAATGCCTGTATAAAAAAGTATATCTAGCCAACTTCCTCTTTGATGCGACAATAGCCACTTTTGTGTTGTAGCATCATAAAAATAATTTTGCACAAAAATATCAATATTTGTAAACTCAAAAAGAAAAAAAAGACTTACAAGGCAAAACAGCGTAGCTATAATTTGCCTATTGGCTCTCATATCTATCTAAACCCTTTTTATGAAGAGTGCTTGCTCCTTGATAATAACTTACAGCCTCTGTTTCTAAATACTTCTCTATATTTATCTCTTTATACTTTGTATCATAGATATCTTGTTCAACTACTTCATAGCTTTTAATTTTTTTTGTAGGAGACAAAACAACAAGTTTATTCTCTCTATAAAGCCCAAGTTTTTGGTAAGTACCCATCAGTGCACGCTCCTTAAAGGAAGCACTTAAAATATCATTACCGTAAAACTTGCTTTTGTATGACCAATTTAACATACCAAAAAGAGTTGGCATAATGTCTATTTGGCTTGAGATTTTGCTAACTACTTGAGGTTTTAGTATCTCAGGAGCATAGACAATCATCGGAATATGATACTTATCAAGAGGGATTTCTGTTTTGCCTGCACTTGTTGAACAGTGATCTGCCACGATTACAAAAATAGTGTTTTTAAACCATGGTTTCTCTTTGGCTTTTTTTATAAACTCTCCTATAGCATAATCAGTATATTTAACGGCTCCGTCTCTTCCTGTATGTGAAGGTATATCTATACGCCCATCCGGATAATCATAAGGTCTATGATTTGAGGTAGTCATTATAAAACTCATAAAAGGTTTATGCGCTCTGTAAGAGAGATCAGCCTCACTTAGGCTCTTGTTTAGCAAATCCTCGTCACAAACTCCCCAAATCGTATGATAAGTATCCTCTTCCTTACTAAAATCACTCCTGTCTACGACACTAAATCCGTTCGTTGAAAAAAACTCGTTCATATTGTCAAAGTAGCCGTGTCCGCCGTATATGAATTTAGTCTCATACCCTCTGTTTTTGAAGATAAATCCACTTGAGTACATGTTATGATTATCAGGTCTTTTGACTATTGAGCGTCCGGGCGTAGGCGGCAGAGATAAAGTTATCGCCTCCATTCCCCGAACCGTCCTCGTGCCCGTTGCATAAAAGTTGGTAAAAAACAGACTTTTTTGAGCTAAAGAGTCAAGATTTGGAGTTAATCCTTTTTCTCCTCCCAAAGATTCAAGAAATTTACCGCTTAAACTCTCTACTACAATCATAACTATATTGTAATCTTTCTCTATTCCGGGATTTACTATCGCTCTTGTTACATCATTTGAATTTAAAAAAGCAGAACTGTTAGCATCTATCACTTTTTTGAGGTTTGTCATTACACTCTCATCTTTATCCGTTATATAAAACTTATCATAATCAAGAGTATTGTTTCTAAAAGCGGCAAAAAGGGAGTATAGCCCGGATTTAGAAAGTTCATTGCTGTATTGATTTGTTGATATCTTTGCAAACTCCTGAGTTACTCCCGCAAAAGATATTACGGGTATTATAAGATAGATGAGTGCTGGTTTAAATCTATCTTTAAGGCTGCTTTGGCTTTGTAAAAAGTTTTCAATATATTGTGTTTTATAGATAATATAAAAAATAAATGCGGCTATAAGTGAGATAATTGTAATCAAAATGCCCATCGGGTATGATTCTCTTATGTTTCCTATTACCTCTTTTGTATAAACAAGATAATCAACGGCAATAAAGTTGAATCTAACACTAAACTCATCCCAAAAAAACCATTCGCTAAATACCAAAAATACCGCCCCAAAAATAATTATAAAAGTAAAAATATAAGTTATATAGCGATTAAGCGCGTGATTAAAAAATCTTTTTGGTAAAAAAATGAGGTAAATGACAAACGGCACTACTAGATAACTAACGCTCACAAAATCATAAAACGCTCCTATTAGATATATCTTTAAAATCTCTATTAAAGAGAGATCTAGCATATTTACGGATTTGATGAGAAGAGCCGTCCTGGTAATGGCAGAAATACCTAAAAACAACCAAAAAATTAAAGTTATATAGCTACATCTTTTGGGCATACTATCATGCATAAAATATCCTTATAATTAATTGTGGTATATTAAGGAACGTAAATAAAAAATAGATGAAATATAGATGAATCTTTTTTCATTCTGAAGATGAATAAAAATTCATAATGTATTCATATTGATTTAATTAAAAAACTATATTTTTTTAACTTCAAAACGTATAAACATAAAAGGCGAAAATAAGCATGGCAAAAAAATTACTTAAATACTTCTTGCTCCTAATATCCATATTTTTTATAGGCAGGTTACTTTTATTTACTATTTATTTCGATAACTTTAAAAACAGCGGTGTTGACTATTGGTTGACATTTATCTACGGCTTGAGAATGGATACTATTGCTGCTTCTATTTTACTAGTTATCCCTCTGATATTTCTCTCTTTTACTCCTGCAAGGTTTAAAAAATTTACAAACATTTTTTTAAAATACTACTTTTTAGCGATATTTTCACTCGTTATTTATATAGAGAATGCAACTTTTTCGTTTGTGGCGCAATACGATGTGCGTCCAAACTATCTTTTTGTCGAGTATCTTATATATCCGCGTGAAGTCTTTGCCATGATATTTGCAGATTATAAAGTAGAACTTTTTATTGCGTTTGGCATGATTGGGGCATTTATATATTTTTATTTAAAATTTGCAAAAGATGATTTTTTAAAGATATTTGATACTCTCTATATAAAAAGAGTCGCTATGTTTTTACCTATATTGCTGCTTCTATTTATCGGAGTTCGTTCATCTTTTGGGCATAGGCCGGCTAATATATCAGATGCTATGTACAGTACAAATAGGATGATAAACGAAATAACTAAAAACTCGCTTCATAGTATAGGCTATGCTATTTACAGCAATCTTGTACATGAAGGAGGGGAAGTAAAACAGTATGGGAAAATGGATACAAACGAAGCCCTGCAGAGAGTTAAAAAAAGACTAAATATTGAATCAGACGATAAAGAATCCATTTTCTCAAGAGTCGAAAAAAGTCACTTTAAAAGTGATAAATCTAAAAATCTAGTTATCTTTGTGCAAGAGAGTTTGGGTTATCAGTTTGTGAGTGCTGTAGGAGGCGAAGATGGGATAACTCCAAACTTCAACAGATTAAGCAAGGAAGCGATACTTTTTAAAGATTTATACTCAAACGGGACGAGAAGCGTTAGAGGACTGGCAGCTGTTAGTGCAGGAAATTTGGCTGTTCCCGGAGTCGGCGTACTAAAGAGAAACAAATCTCAAAGTAACTTTTTTACTGTTGCCTCGGCTCTTAAGCCATTTGGATATCACACCTCCTTCATATATGGAGGAGAGAGCAGATTTGACAACATGAGAAGTTGGTACTCCGGAAACGGGTTTAATGAGATTATAGATCAACCCCAATTTGAGAACCCTACATTTGTTGCTCCATGGGGAGTTTGCGATGAAGATCTGGTGGTTAAGGCAAATGAGGAGTTTAAAAATATGTATGCAAAAAATCAAAAATTTGCAACAGTCATGTTTTCACAATCAAATCATTCACCCTTTGAGTTCCCATGTGAGAAGATTGAACTTCTAAAAGATGTCCCGCCAAACAGTGTTAAAAATGCTATAAAATATGCCGACCATGCGATTGGTCGTCTGTTTGAGCTTGCCAAAAAAGAGCCTTACTATAAAGATACCATCTTTGTAGTAATAGCCGATCATAACGTAAGAGTCTATGGAGACGATATGGTACCGGTAGATATGTTTCATATTCCCGCTATTATAGTAGGAGATGGAATTAAACCTATGATTTATGATAAAATTGCTTCTCAGCCTGATGTATTGGCAACGGCACTTGATTTAATAGGTCTTGATTTAAAATATCCTATCATGGGTCACTCTATATTTAGCGATAAAAAGCAAAACATCTCACTGATGCAGTTTCACTCTTCATACGCACTAAGAGTAGATGATAAAGTAGCGATTATAAGACCAGGTCAAAAACCACTTACCTTTTCATATAAGGATCCAGAGACATATTTGGATACAAAAAATCATCTGACTCCTATTGAGAATGATGAAGAGTTGCAACAAGATGCATTAGCCTTTGTCATAACATTGGATCACATGTACAACAAGAAATTATATAGATAGAGGAGAAAAGTTGAGAAACCAACCAAAGTATAACTTTTTTAAAAATACAGGCTATGCCCTAAGTGGGCTAAAAGATTTGGTTCAAAACGAAACCTCTTTCAAATTAGAACTCTTAATAGCTGTTATTTTAATACCGGTAATTATCTTTATAGATTTAGGTCTGATTCAAAAATTATTGATGTTTACCTCTTTGATGGGGTTGTTGATAGCCGAGGCTATCAACAGTTCTATAGAGAGGGTTGTTGACTTGGTAACCCTTGATTATAATAAAATGGCGGGTCGCGCAAAAGATGTCGGAAGCACTATAGTCTTCTTAAGTATTGTACTATTTATAGTGACCTGGGCTATGCTCTTAAAAGAACTTTTATAAAGGCAAGGTTATGCGTATTCTAGTTGTAGAAGATGATGAAAAAATAGCCTCCTTCATAAAAAAAGGTCTGCAAGAAGAGTCCTACAGCGTAGATGTTACAGAGAATGGGTATGAAGCCATATATATGATTGAAATGAATCATTATGATATTGTTCTGCTCGATTTGATGATTCAAGGGCTTGGCGGAATGGATGTTTGCAAAAATATCAGAGCAAAAAATATAACAGTTCCCATTATTATGCTTACTGCTAGAGATACGTTAAAAGACAAAGTCAAAGGTCTTGATAGCGGCGCCAATGACTACCTCACAAAACCTTTTGCATTTGAAGAACTACTTGCTAGAATCCGTGTTAAATTAAGAAGCGCATCAACCACTTCAAGTACAATAACTATAGCTGATTTAACGATAGATACGGCAAGACGTGAGGTTAAACGAGCTAATAAAAAAATAAATCTTACCGCCAAAGAGTACGCCTTGCTTGAATTTTTAGCAAGAAACAGCAAAAAATTACTAACAGAGACTATTATAAAAGAGAACTTAAGCGACATGACGCAAGAGAGTATGAGCAATATAATAAATGTTTACATCTATAGACTGCGTAACAAAATAGATAAAGATTACAACTTGAAACTTATACACACCGTTCGCGGCTTAGGCTACATACTCAGTGATGAAAATGCTTAAGAGTTTAAAATTAAGACTGCTCTTTTCCTTTTTTATCATAAATGTAGTAATTTTAACTATTTATGGCTCCTTTATCTATAGCACTGCAAAAAAAGGGGTTTTAAACACAACCGATACAGAACTTAAAATGATATCCATAGATGTCATACCGGACTTTAAAAGAGGGGATTGTGAAAATGCAAAAGATGTAGCAGATGAGCTGATAGACGAGTTTTTGATTGAACCACTCTTTGTAAAAATCATCTACTACGATAAAAAGAGCAAAAAGATAGAGCATGAAACACTCTCCTCTAAAGAGCATGAATGGCTCTTTGATGTACCTCTAAACGAAATCGGGCATCTAGGCAGCATATATTATTTTAACAAAGAGAACTATCGAGTTAGCTCTATGTTAATTTTTGACGAAACAGATACTAAAGTTTTTATTCAACTTGCTCTGCAAAAAAACATGGACTCCCTATACTTAAAGCAACTTTTTCTTGGGCTAATAATCGCAACACCGATTCTTTTGGTTGTGTTTTTAATCATCGCAGGCATCTTGATAAACAGAACACTCTCGCCGGTAAAGGAAGTTATCTCTTCTGTCAAATCAATCTCAGCAAACAACCTCTCTAGCCGAGTAAGCACAAAGGGGATTCCGAGTGAAATCAAGGATTTAGTAGCAACTTTCAACCAACTTTTAAACAATCTTGAGGAGTCGTTTAATAAGATAACCGACTTTAGCAACAACGCTTCACATGAGCTAAAAACACCGCTAACAGTTATACGCGGAGAGATAGAAGTGGCACTAAAGCAAGATAGAGAACCTGTGGAGTACAAAGAAGTTTTAGAAGATATTTTACAAGAGAGCATAAGTATTCAAAAAATGATTGAGCAGCTATTTTTTCTTGCTAAAAAAGATATGACCGAGCTTGCTAACGAGTTCGGCGAGCTATATCTGGATGAAGTTTTAACGGACACGATTTCGCAGCTAGAAAAATTTGCTCTAAGTAAAGATATACATATAGAGATAAAAAAAATTATTCCTATAACGATTTATGCAAACGAAACACTCTTAAAAATTGCGATAAGCAATATTATCAGAAACGCTATACTCTACAGCAACAGTAACTCTTTTATAAACATATCTTTAGATGAAAACAGCAAAGAGTACCTACTCATAATAGAAGATAACGGGCAGGGAATAGCAAATGAGGATTTGGAGCATATATTTGAGAGATTTTACAGAGCAGACAAAGCCCGCTCAAGGAAAGACGGGGGAACAGGTCTGGGTCTCTCTATAGTAAAGATGATTTTAGATATCCATCATTATGATATAGAAATTAAGACTATTTTAAATATAGGGACAACCGTTATTATAAAAATACCAAAATTAGATAAAATTACAAAATGGATTCATATATAGACAAATTTAACAGCGCAATTGAAAATAGCACTTTTTACAAACTTTGCGCAGATGAGCGAGAGTTTATAAAAATAAAATCTTTAGAGTTGAACTTCTCGTTCTCACAAATCAAACGCCTAGTAGAGATTAGCAGGGATTTGCAGATGTGGGATGAAAAAAGAATTATAGATATTTTTCCAACTCATCCTCAAAAAAAAGTTGTTTTCTCAAGGCTCATAAAAGCATATGAAGATATCAGAAAAAAGCCCAACTCCTATAAAGAATTTGAACTCAAAAATATAAGAGATGAGCAAAAATTCAACTTTAAGACTCAGGAAAAAGAGGGTTTTGGTCTGGGACTTTGTCCTGTTGCATCACAGAAGACTAGGTGCTGCAACCTCCTCACACTTGATGCTGTTGAGAGCTGCGGCTTTGACTGCTCATACTGCTCAATACAATCATTTTACAATCAAAACACTATAACATTTGACAGCGGTTTTGGAGCAAAACTAAAGAATTTAAAACTTGAAAAAAATAGAACTTACCATATCGGAACAGGTCAGGCTTCCGACTCTCTTATGTGGGGAAACAGAGAGGGCATTTTAGATGCGCTATTTCTTTTTGCACATGAGAATCCAAACGTAATACTAGAATTTAAAACAAAGTCTGATAATATTAACTACTTCCTAGAAAACGATGTACCTAAAAACATACTTTGTACTTGGTCACTTAACACGCCTACTATTATAGAAAATGAGGAGCATTTAACAGCTTCCCTAGACAAAAGAATTAACGCTGCGAGAAGAGTAGCAGACAAGGGAGTGAAGATTGGTTTTCATTTTCACCCAATTGTTGAGTATGAGGATTATTTAAATGAGTATGGCGAGGTTTATTCTCAGCTGATAAAAGAGTTTAAGGCGAACGAGGTTGCACTTGTTAGCTTTGGAACGCTGACATTTATAAAACCTGTTATCAAGCAGTTAAGAGAGCGGGAATTTAGAAGTAAAATAACTCAGATGCCATTTGAAGATGCAAGTGGAAAAAACTCATATCCGCTTGCAACCAAAGTAGAGATGTTCAGACATGCTTATGGAAGTTTTGCCCCTTGGCACAAGGATGTTTTCTTTTATCTATGCATGGAAGAGCATAGCATGTGGAGCCAGACTTTTGGCTACCAATACTCTACAAACAACGACTTTGAGAGAGCGATGCTTGGCTCGTATGCAAAAAAATTAGAGATGGAGTTTTTGATTTGAAATTTTTATCAAAGTATCTGCTGTTTATCTATTTGGCAGCTCTTATCATCTTTGCTATATATGATACTTTTTTAGTAGAGAGGGAGCAACCATCAAATATATCGAATATTCAAGAAACCAAAAAAAAACCTACAAACAAAATGTTATTGGCAAATCAGAACAAAAAAAATTTTAGCACCTTAGTGATACCCGCGATAGACAGAGTTCATGATGAACTTGAAGATCAGTACAATGAAATTTCGCAAAATCTTACAAATATTCTATACAGAGATAAAATTTTAGAGCTAAAAGAGGCATATTCGGCAGAGAGTGACGAGGAGCTGCTAATGGCTCTGAAACCTCACCCAAAAAGCATAGCTATTGCTCAGGCTGCTATGGAGAGTGCCTGGGCAAAATCTAGGTTTTTCAAAGAGGCAAACAATCTATACGGCATCTGGTCTGTAAACAAAAATAAGCCACGAATATCAGCATCAAAACAAAGAGGCGAAAGAGTAGTTTGGCTTAAAAGATACCCAAGTATTGAAGACTCCATTAGAGACTACTACAAAACACTTGCCCGCTCCAAAGCCTACAAAGACTTTAGAGAGCTTAAGATGCAGACTGATAATCCGTATCTGCTAGTAGAGAAACTAGAGAACTACTCTGAAATCGGCGATAAATATGCTGATGATTTAACTAAAATAATCAGATACAATAAACTCTACCTATACGACAAATAACCCTTTATATCAAACCAAGAAGTGCAATAAGAAGCACCGGCGGCGTTATGATGAGTCCGACTTTCATATACTCGCCCCACCCTATTTTCACTCCCTTCTTAGCTAACACATGCAGCCATAAAAGAGTAGCCAAGGAACCGATAGGAGTCATTTTTGGACCAAGATTTGAACCTAAAATGTTTGCATAAACAAGCGCCTCATTTCCAACGTAACCAACTTGATCAATAGCTATATCCATAATCATAATTGTCGGCATGTTGTTCATAACAGAGCTTACAATTGCCGAGAGAAATCCGGTTCCGATAATAGCAATAGCATCTCCATGCATATTTAACTCCCTAATCCAAGAAGCGATAACATCCGTCAAACCCTCATTTTTCAGGCCATAAACTACAACATACAGACCGATGCTAAACCATACAACCTGCCAAGGTGCGGCTTTTATAGTCGCCATAGGTTTTAGTGCTTTGTAATAATTTGCAATTACCAAAAGAACCAGAGCGCCTCCGAGTGCAAAAAGAGAGACAGGGAGATTGTAGTAATCGCCCATGAAGTAGCCTGCCATTAAAAATGTGAGAAAAAACCAGCTAAACATAAACATAATCCTGTTTTTTATCACAGATGAAGCTTCTGGAAGTTTTGATACATCAATCGTAAAAGGGATATCTTTACGAAAATAGATCCACAAAACCGCAATGGAAGCGATGATGCTAAGCAAATTCGGTAAAAACATATTTTTTGCATACTCGACAAAACCAATATCAAAATAACCGGCTGTAACTATATTAGTAAGGTTTGAGATAACAAGCGGGTTTGATGCACTATCGCCGATAAAACCGCCTGCCATTAAAAAAGCAAATATCGCCAACGGCTTCATCTTAAGATACTTCATCTTAGCAAGGAGTATCGGCGTTAAAATAAGCGCCGCACCGTCATTTGCAAAAAATGCGGCAACAATTGCACCCAAAAGCAGTATATATACAAACATCTTATGTCCGTTCCCGCCACTAAGTTTTGCCATCTTTATGGCTGCATACTCAAAAAAACCAATCTCATCCAAAATCATAGAAAGAAGAATTATCCCGATAAAAGCCAGCGTTGCATCCCAGACAATTTCTATTACACTTATCACATCTGCAAAGCTTACAACCCCAACTACAAGTGCAACAATCGCTCCCATGATTGCAGAAGAGCCGATTTGAAGACCTTTTGGTTGCCAGATTATAAAGAACAAAGTAACCAAAAAAACGGACATTGCCAACGCCATGCGTAACTCCTCTTATCTTAAAAGATAAAACTATAGCAGAATTAAATTCAAATATCAATATATCTTGATTTATATATAAAGCTTCAAGTGCTTGATAGCACAACTGTGACAAGCTTCATTATCCATTACTATTTCCTTATTAAAGCGGTGCTTTTTCTGCTTTATCGCTACTCTTATCTTTATCAAATATATAAGCAAACATTGGTACATAGATTAGTGTAAGAAGTGTTCCAACTATAACTCCACCGATTGCAACATCTGCTAAAGGGCTAAGCCTCTCTAGCCCAACGGCTTGCTCTAAGGCTATAGGTATCATTCCTGCGGATGTAGCAAAAGCAGTCATCATAACAGGACGAAAACGAACTTTTACTGCTTCTATTGCACTCTCAAAAGCACCCTCTCCACTCTCACGATTGTTTTGATAAAAGTCAATTAGAAGAACTGCATTTTTTATTATGATTCCAAAGAGTAGAAGAATACCTAGCAAACTTGGCATACAACTAGGTTTCTCAAAAATCAACATTCCCCAAGCTGCACCGATTAATGACAAAGGTAAAACTAATATCATAATCAATGCCATCCTAACAGAACGATATATCGCAATAAGAACCATAGTTAAAATTATAACTCCAAGCCCAATGGCTTTTATCATACGCTTGAAACTATCGTTCAATTGAGCTATATCTCCTGTTTGCTCAACTATAACATCGTTTAGTTTTACACTCTTTAATGCTTCTATTGTGTCATCTGTCAAGTGGGTAACAGGACGTTTTGAACGATAACCATTTACATCTAAAGAGTAGAGCATCTTATCTCTTTCTATCTTTGCAAAGGTAAGATGACGATTGAGTGAGGCAATGTGTGAAAGTGGTATTTCGCCCATCGGTGTTGCGATTGGAAGAAGTCTTAAAGTCTCAATATTTTGAGAAAATTTCCCCTTTAAGTAGAGCCTTACAAATTGGGTATTCATAGATTCTAAATTTGCATTGAGTCCGATTATTTCACCTTTTATTGGAAGTTGCATAGCAATTTGATATGGCGTAATTCCATAACTTAGTGCCTTATTTTCATCTATGCTTAACTCAACTTCCATAAAGTCTTTATCCCAACTTGTACTTACAGAGGTAAGTCCTGCAACATCGCTAAGAGCCTGCTTGACCAAATACGATTTATCACTTAGTCCCTCTACAACCGCGGAGGATAGCCTCACATCCACAGTTGCTTTTATGCTTGAGAGTGCAGTTGCTCCAAAGTCAAAAACATCATTTCTCTTAACTCCCTCAACATGAGAAATTTTCTCACGAATAATATCTTCAAGCTCCCAGATTGTCTCTTCTCTATCAAATCTATTGATGCAGTTAATGGTAAGAGTAGCTTCAGCAGGTAAATTTCCACTTCCTAGAGATAAAACACCGGGTTCTGTACCAAAGGCAACTGAACTCATTTTTACCCATTTTTGCTCATGTAACCACTTTAAAATCGGTTTGATTTTTTCCTCTGCACTCTCAACAGTTTCATTGGCACTAAAAGCAACTTGAGCTTTTATAATACCAGTATCCATAGGCGGCATAGCATCTTTACCGATAGTAGGCATAATATTTTTCAAACTAATACCAAGAAGCAAGATAACGCCAACTGTAAGTAAGATGCGGCGAAAAATTCTAAACTTTCCGTTAGAAAATTTTATGATCCCAACATAAGGTGTCACTAATCTTCCAATGGTGTTGTTATAAAAACTATCAAACATTTTTTCTACTTTTGTTTT
>NZ_JALNZY010000043.1 GCF_023229105.1 Sulfurimonas sp. | reverse complement strand
GACAAGAGAGAAAAATCTCTTTTTTAGTCATTGTCGCTATGAATGACTTTAAAACCTTGTACACCTCGTCGTTTGGCTCCTTTTCATGACTCGCTTGCTTATCCGCCCAAATCAACTCCTCTGAAACATTTTTTTTAAGCGGAGTAGTTAAAATTTTAAAACCCTTTATCTTTTGTGACTCTTTTGCTTTCATATTGTAAAGCTCGACTGCATACCACCGTATCTCCTCCTTGATATTGATGATTTTTGCCTCTTTAAGGGCATCAAAATCGAGATAGATAAATGCAAACGGATGCTGCTTATGTAAGATTACAGCTACCTCTTTTACAAAAGGTGAACTTGAGAGAACTTTTTCTTCTATTTTTTTTAAATCCATTTTATCTCTTAGCTTCTATATTGGCTTTATCATACCCAAGAGACAAAGAGAATGTCAAGCCTAAATTAAGAGCCAAAAAGCTAAAATACAGAATTAATTATTAAGGCTGTTTTTGTTAAATCTTCCCAATATCTTAGCGTTTTCACGCATCCTTTTAGCACCACTTATGTTTTGGATTATCTTAAATCCCGACTATTTTACACAAGCTGGTTACGATATAACTTGGAACTACTACTTTGCTTCACTTTTGTTTGTTCTAGCAAGCGTGACGGACTTTTTTGACGGTTTTATCGCAAGAGAGTGGAACCAGATGACGATGCTCGGCGCTATCATCGACCCGCTTGCAGATAAGATGCTCATTATTGCCGCGTTTTTAGGACTTATGGTTATTGGCGAGGCGAGTGCATGGGCAATATATATCATCATTATCCGTGAACTTTTTATTACAGGAATCCGCACCGTTGCCGTAAGTGAAGGTTTAAGCGTGAAAGCTTCATGGGCTGGAAAAGTAAAAACTGTGGTGCAGATGATTGCCATAGGCTTTTTGCTTATGCACTGGCCTTTTGGAAGTGAGCTTCTGTGGTTTGCCGTAGCATTAACGCTCTACTCCGGCTTTGAGTATCTTTGGGGTTTTAGGGCTGCAATCTTAAAAGGAAGTAACGCATGAGTTTTTTAGTCTCTATAATAGTAATTTCCGCACTTATATTTTTTCATGAACTCGGTCACTACTTTGCAGCGCGTGCGATGGGAGTATATGTAGAGGTTTTTAGCATAGGTTTTGGTCGCAAAGTAGCTTCCTTTAAAAAATGGGGAACCGAGTGGAAGATTGCAATTATCCCTCTTGGCGGTTACGTAAGGATGAAAGGGCAAGACGATAGTGACCCGACAAAGAAGAGCTATGATGAAGATAGCTATAATGTAAAAACACCCTCACAGAAGATTTTCATTCTTCTTGCAGGTCCATTGGCAAACTTTGTTTTGGCATTTGTTCTCTATTTTGTTATAGCCCTTGGCGGACCGAATATTCTCTCTGCTGTAATCGGAAATGTCGTAAAAGATTCTCCGGCATTTGTTGCGGGACTTGAGACTAATGACACAATCCGCTCTATAAATGGTACTCCGGTTGCTGCATGGAGGGATATGGCAGAGATTATTGAAACCTCTGAGGGTAAGCTGCATCTTGAAGTTGAGAGAGCTGGATATATTCACTTTATAACACTAACGCCAAATATAACGCAAACGACAAACATGTTTAATGAAGTTATTGAGAAAAAGATGATTGGTATAGGAAGTGCAGGAGTTTCACATAAGCTTGAACTTAGTGCTGGGGAAACACTCTCTTATGCATCACAGCAGACTGCTTTTGCATCTACTTTGATATTTACAGGACTTAAAAAACTTATAGTAGGCGAAGTTCCTGCTAAGGAGCTAGGCGGAATAATCTCTATAGTAAAACTAACCTCTGATGCTACAGATGCAGGCTGGATGAGCGTGCTCTTTTTTGCAGCACTAATCTCCGTAAACTTAGGAGTTTTAAACCTGCTTCCCATCCCTGCCCTTGATGGCGGACATATCATGTTTAACCTCTATGAACTTATCTTTAGACGTGAGGTAAGCGAGAGGATTATGATAAAATTAACCATTGCCGGCTGGGTGATACTTTTTTCACTTATGGGGCTTGGACTGTATAACGATATAAATAGACTTGTGGGGTAGATGATGAACAAAGAAGAGTATAAATTATATATTGACAATGTTATAAGAAGAGTTGAATTTGCCAGAGTGCGATTTAATGAAAAACATATAGTTAAAATCGTAGCAATCAGCAAATACTCAACAGCAAACGAGATAAAAGCACTCTATGAGATAGGTCAACGTGCTTTTGGGGAGAACAAAGTTCAAGACTTAAGAGCAAAAAGCAGTGAGCTTGAAGATTTGCCGCTTGAGTGGCATTTTGTGGGAAATCTTCAAAAAAACAAGATAAACAACCTGCTAGATATCAACCCTGCTCTTTTTCACGCTTTGGATTCTATTGAACTCGCACATGAGCTGCAAAAAAAGTTAGAAGCAAGAGAGATGACGCTTGAAGCACTTCTTCAGATAAACTCTGCAAAAGAGGAGTCTAAACATGGTGTGATGCCAGAAGATGCAGTTGCGATTTTTAACAAAATAAAAAAAGAGTGCCCAAATATATACCTAAAAGGCGTAATGAGCATCGGTGCACACAGCGATGATAAAGTGGTAATAAAAAAGAGTTTTGAGACTACTTACGGCATCTACAAACAACTAGAGAGCGCAACTATCTGCTCCATGGGCATGAGTGGAGATTTTGAACTTGCTATCGAGTGCGGGTCAAACATGCTAAGGCTTGGCTCTATCATGTTTGATAAATAACTTCTTTATATTTTTCTTACTAGAAAATTCAAATTTTTTTACCACACTAATATTATACGAAGCACTATTTTAAACAAACGAGGTTTCAACCTCGTCTTGATTTGGCAAGGTTAAAACCTTACTTCTGTTTTACATGTCATTTTGACAAAAATGGTGTTACACACTCTTTTGAAATCCAACTCTCTCATTAGAGGTCTTATTATATAAATCACAGCTATTTTCTTTTTAAGTGTTATAAAATATGCTAAAGTGTACAATACCTACCTATTTTTTTGTCAAACATGTCATAAAAACTATATTTTAATACTGGAAAACTCATATGAAAATAAAAATCGCGATTGCAGGTTATGGAAACCTTGGAAGAGGAGTTGAACTATCTATCTCTAAAAACCCAGATATGGAGTTGATTGGAGTTTTTTCAAGACGTGACCCACAAAGCGTTAAGACACTATTTCCACAGACAAAAGTTTTTGCTATTGATGATATTTTAAAGTTTAAAGAGAACATCGATGTTTTAGTGCTTTGTGGTGGTTCTAAAGATGATTTGCCAATTCAAGGCCCAGAGTTTGCAAAAAACTTCAATATCGTAGATAGCTATGATACACATGCCAAAATTCCTGAGTATTTTTTGAGCGTAGATAAACCTTCATGTGAAAATAACAGAGTCGCTATGATAGCTATCGGTTGGGATCCGGGGATGTTTTCTATAAATAGACTTTATGGCGAAGCAATCTTGCCAGAAGGAGAAACTTATACATTTTGGGGAAAAGGTCTTAGCCAAGGACATTCAGATGCCATCAGAAGGGTAAAAGGTGTAAAAAATGGAGTTCAGTACACTCTACCATCAACACAAGCTATAGCAAAAGTGCGAAGCGGTGTACGCCCTACTCTCTCTACAAAAGAGAAACACACCAGAGAGTGTTATGTTGTACTAGAAGATGGCGCAGATGCTGCGATAGTTTCGTCTGAGATTAAAAATATGCCAAACTACTTTGAGCCTTATGATACGATAGTGCATTTTATAAGCGAAGAGGAGTTATTAAAAAATCACAATGAAATGCCTCACGGTGGATTTGTTATCAGAAGTGGAAAATCAAGTGAACAAAACAATCAAGTGGTGGAGTATTCGCTAGCCCTAGAGAGCAACCCAGAGTTTACAGCAAGCGTAATGGTTGCCTATGCAAGAGCAACATATAGACTTTATAAAAAGGGTAATTTTGGAGCAAAAACTGCGTTTGATGTTGCTCCTGGACTTTTATCTATAAAATCAGCGCAAGAGTTAAGAGCAGAACTTTTATAGAAAATATTTAAGCATTTTATCTTTTAGCACACTACTATTATGCTAAGTGCTATTTTAATTTAACCTCGTCTTGCTTTGACAGCTTCCGTCTTTGGCAAGGTTAAAACCTTGCTTCCTAATATATAGAATAAGAAGGTGCCTTTATATAGGGTAAAAGAGGTGCCTTCTAAAAAATCTACACACCTTTATGCAACACTTCATTATTAAATTAAATTTAAATTTAAAAATTAACACAAAATTAACACTTGTTTATTATACTTCGTCATAAGTAAAATTAAAAATTACTAAAATGGAGTAAGTAGATGAAAAAAAGGGTATATCTCTCAGCAATTTGTGCGTTGGCTATTAATGCGAGCGCATTGGATATAGGAACGATTCAGGTCGAGTCTTCCACTATTGACAGTAAATTTGACACAAAAAGAACGGAAGTCTCGACTACGACTACTATTAGCGGTGAAAAAGTTGATGAAGCGCATGCAGAAAGTGTGCAACAACTTTTACAATCAATTCCGGGAGTAACCACGGAGTATTCTACTGGTGATTCATTAAAAATCCACCTAAGAGGTGTAGAAAACCAGATGTATATGGGTGAAAAGCCGGGTGTTGCGGTCGTTATTGACGGTGTTCCCGTGTTTGAGAGAACAGGAAAGGTAAATATAGACCTTGACAACATTGAGAGCATTAAAGTTGTAAAAGGCGGCGCTTCATACCTTTTTGGAGATGATGCACTCTCTGGTGCCATTATCATAACAACAAAAAAAGGCGCAAAGTATAACAACAACTTTGGAGCAGTTGAGTTTGGCAGTTATGGTTTTCAAAAAATGCTTGCAAGAAGCGGTTATGCAAATGATAACTTAAGTTTTCATATTCAAGCAAGTCAAAGAAAAGCTGATGGCTATTGGGAAGGTTCAGAGTATGAATCGAACTACCTCAACGGTAAACTGCAATACTACCTTGATGATACCTCAGACATCTCTTTTGGATTTGAGTATTCAGACAGAACAAAAGATTCACACGGAACAGTAGGCGGAGAAACAGCAGCAAGAACAAATCCCGAGTCTGTTTATGATGGAGATCAAGAGAGTAGAGACTACTCAAGAGATTATAATGTAGAACTTCTTAAGCTCTTTCTTACCTACTCTAAAGATTTTAGCAACAACTCAAATCTGCTTCTAAACGGATATATTTATAAAGACGATACATCATTTATATCAGGACCGCAAACCAGAGACGGCAGCGGAGCTTTAAATCCCTCTCTAAATGATAAAGATTACACTATGGATAATGACTATGCACAGATACAAAGAGGAATAAAAAGTGAATACAGAAGTTCATTTGACACCTTTGCTACTCTTTTAGGTCTTGATTTAAGATTTAATGAGTATGAGAACAAAACATCTTATAGAGTCAATCAAGCTTTAATAAAATACTACCCGTCTTACTCTGTAACTCCTGATTACTACTTAGCAGGCGATGCAAAAAGTGATGATACGACAGATGAAAATGTTTATGCTATTTACGGAGAATATAAGCAAGAGATTACAAAAGATTTAAGTGTTACTGCAAACTTAAGGTACGATGTTATCAAACTCGATTATGAAGATTACAAGAGCAGCAACTTTAAAGAGGATTTTAATATTTACTCCTACAGACTAGGAACGAACTATAAGATAAATGAGAGCTTTGATGTTTATGCAAATTACTCAACAGGTTTTAGAGCACCGACAGTTACGCAACTTTACGCCGGAAGCACAAGCGCCTGGGGAAGCACGGCAAACAATCCTGATCTAGATCCGGAAAAATCATATAACTATGAAATAGGTGTTCGTGCCAAAGCAAAAGGCATCACTTATGAAGCTGCGATTTTTCAAATTGATAGAGAAGACTTTATCATGAAAACATCGGGTAACTATGGAGATACGGACACTACAGATATGTGGGACAATGTCGGAGGGGCAAGACATAGAGGTTTAGAGCTCTCTGCAATTGGCAATGTTGTTGAGGAGTTATCATTTAATATTGCTTATACCTACCTTGATGCATATTATACAAAATATGACAACTTCGGTATTGATTTGGACGGCAATTCTCGTACTTCAATTGTTACATTTTTTGATGCTACAAACAACCAAATCCCTAGAACTCCAAAGCATCAGTTAAATCTTATCTTAGATTATATACCGAT
The DNA here is from genome assembly GCF_023229105.1 of Sulfurimonas sp. GTDB lineage: Bacteria > Campylobacterota > Campylobacteria > Campylobacterales > Sulfurimonadaceae > Sulfurimonas. The sequence goes on along the minus strand of NZ_JALNZY010000043.1, from coordinate 11,028 downwards.
GAAAGAGTTAAAGCTAACAACAGAGATAAACGCAAAGTCTAACTACTATGCGGATGATTTAAATGAAATCAAAATACCAGGACACGCTACGCTTAACCTGCTAGCGAGCTATACAAATAAAATAGGTAACTATCAGTACAACCTTTTTGCAAGAGTAGATAATCTTTTTGATAAGTTTTACTACAACACGGCAAGAGCTAGCGGTGACAGAAATGAAGATGGTGTGTTTAACGCAGAGGATTTATCTATCACGGTAAACTCTGGAAGAATCCTTACAGCAGGATTATCTGTAAAATTTTAATAATAGAAAGTAGGCAAATATATGAACATAGAACTACTCAAAGATGCTGTTGATTATGGCATTATTGGACTCCTTGGGGTGATGAGCTTTATCGCTTTTTGGTTTTGGATTGAGCGGCTTCTCTTTTACAGAGGGATAGACGTAGCTAGTTTTGAGACAAAAGAGGAACTTGAAATTGTTCTTACAAACAATATCAACATAATCTCAACTTTTGGTTCAAATGCTCCATATATTGGTCTTCTTGGCACTGTTTTTGGAATTATTATCACTTTTTATGCCATGGGGCAAAGCAATGATTTGGATGTTAAGATAATCATGACATCCCTAGCTCTTGCTCTTAAGGCTACGGCGATGGGTCTTTTAGTAGCTATCCCAGCTACAGTATTTTATAACCATTTGGCTAGAAAAATTGAGGTTGTTTTAGCTCTTTGGGATATTCATCAAAAGAAAAAACATGCAAATTAAAAAATTTGATTCTATAAATGTAGTACCTTTTATAGACATTATGCTTGTACTTCTTGTAATAGTGCTAACCACTGCTACTTTCGTTGCGAAGGGAGTTATTCCTGTTGATCTTCCTGAGTCAGAAGTAGCAGCTAAACAGGATAATAGAAAAAATTTAACTATTACAATTAAACATGACGGTGAAATACTCTTTGATCAAACAGTTGTACTTATAGATGATGTTGAGAGTAAATTATGTGATTACAAAGCTGATATGCCTATTCATATAAATTGTGACAAAAATGCAAAATTCGATCACTTTGTCATTCTTCTAGATGTTTTAAAGCAAAAAAACTTTACAAATCTTGGAATTGTCTCAGAAAAAGAGTAGAGAAATTAGTATAAATATTTATAAAAATCCTTAACACCTAACTTGTTAAGAATTTTTTATACGAAGGAAAAATAATGAAAACTAAAAACTTTAGTTTAGTTACAACACTGCTGTTAAGTTCACTTAATCTTAATGTAAGTGCTTCTGAAGACTTAGGATTGGTTACTGTTGAATCATCGACAATTAATGTAAAAACAGACAAAAAGACAGAAGTGTCAAATGTAGATATTATAGATGAAGAGACAATTAAAACTGTAGGTCCAAAAAACTTAGTAGATATTTTAAAGACTGTTCCGGGAATGACTTCAGTAGAAAGAGCCGGGGAGATGATGCAGATAAGATTTAGAGGTGTTGGACAGCAACAGTACATGGGGGAAAATCCTGGAGTTGCCATTATTGTTGATGGTGTACCGGTTATGGCAAAATCTGGTGGATTAAGAATAAATATGGCGGATATAAAAAGCATAAAAATCGTAAAAGGTTCTGCCTCATATCTCTATGGGGATGGAGCATTGGCAGGTGCACTAATTATTACTACAAAAAAACCAAAAGGTAAAAATGAATCAATGGTAAGTGCCGAAATTGGTAGTTATGGGTACCAAGAATATACTGCAGGTACGATACAGGGTACAGAAAATTTTGCGATTAACCTAAATGCAAGTAAGAGAAGTTCGGATGGCTACTGGAGAGAAGCGGAGTTATGGACGCAATCTTTTAATGGAAAGTTTTCATACTATGTTGATGATACTAGCGATATTACACTTGGTGTTGATCTTACGGAAAAATTTGATCAAGGCGGCTCTAGATCAGTTGTTGGTGGTGTAACAGAAGCTGAGACCAATCCAAAAGGAGAGCCAAACAGTGGATATACAAAAGATAGTGCTATAGATCTCAATAAATATTTTTTAACTTACTCAAAAGATTTTGGCAATAAAAATTTAATGGTTACGGCTTACAATTATCAGGATTTATATGACGACACCTCAAATCCTCAAGATTTAGATAATGACCCAACAACTCAAAATGTATATGTAAAACATAGCAATACCGACCTTAATCAAAAAGGTATAAAATCTGAGTTTACAATAGACTCTGATAATATAGCATCGCTTATTGGACTGGAGTTTGGCAAAAGAGATTATGAAAACAAAAGTCAAACTTTAGCTGATTACAGTGCGTGGAATTATTACACAAAGTCAAATGATAATTATTATGAGGGTGAAACCTCTCATACAAACAGTAAAGAAGATATACAAGCTCTGTATGGAGAGTTAAAATATAATATAACCTCGAAATTAACTACAACAATAAATGCCAGATATAATATACAGAAGAAAGAGTATATTACTCAAAAATATGGCTATGATGGAACTACTTGGTCGAACTCTACAGAGAGTGTAAGCCATACATATAGAAATACTGCTTATAGAGCTGGTGCAACATATAGTTTGTCTTCTAATAATACTCTATTTACCAGTGTATCCACAGGTTTTCAAAATCCTGAAGTTCGAGATTTAGTAATAAACCCCTCTCTTAAGGAACAAACAAGTATAAACTATGAAATTGGAGCAAGAGGAAGAGAAGCTATTTCAGACAATAATTTCAATTATGAAGTTTCTATATTTCAGCTTGATAATAAAGATATTATAGGGCCGGTAGATGGAAGCTACGCTTTTAGTGAGTTTAAAGATAACATAGGTGATTCAAGAAGCAGAGGCCTTGAGCTAAGCTTAAATAGCAATCAGGCAAAAATTTTATCATTTAATCTAGCATATACTTATCTCGATGTAACCTATACAAAACACAATCCTTTTTTAGTAAATTTAGGCTCAAGAGGTGCTGACTACTATGTAGATATTGTAGGTAAAACCCTACCGAGAGTATCAAAGCATACTGTAGATTTATTTGTTAACTATAAAGCAACAGATAAGCTAAAGTTTATCGCAGAAGTATATGCAAAAAGTAGTTATTATGCAGATGAATCAAACTTGGTAAAAATGGATGGTTATACGCTGTTAAATCTTCAAGCTAGGTACAATACCAAATTTTTCGGCAACAACCTTGAGTGCTTTGTAAAAGTTGATAATGCACTAGACAAACAATACTACAGGGCAGTTTTTCTTAATAGTGACAAAAGAGGTGCTGCCGATGGTGGCACAGATGATATTATTAATGGAGAAGATGCGAGTATAACTGTTGACCCGGGTCGTGTATTTTATGCAGGTGTAAATTATAGATTTTAATAAGGTGCTAAAGTGCAATACCCAGTTTTATTTTCGATATTTATTATAGGTCTCTCTTATGGAGCGACTGCATGTATGTTCTCATGTATGCCGTTTCTTAGCCCTTTGCTTGTGAGTAATTCAAACTCTACAAAACAGGCTCTTGGGATTATCTTGCCTTTTAGTTTGGGCAGGATATTTAGCTATACATTTATAGCCATAATTGCATATTTAAGTTCTGCTTGGGTAAAGGAGATACTTGATGATAATAGTCTATTTAGTTTAATACTTGGAATCAGCACCATGAGCATGGGAGCTTATTTGCTATATAAAAGTTTTAAACCGGCATCATCGTGCGGCCACACAACACCGCTAATAAAAAAACCTAAGCTAAATAAAGTTGGTTTTTTTGCTATCGGTGCAACGATGTCCATAAACCCATGCGCCCCGATAATGGCACTTTTGGCAGTAGCTGCAAACAGCAGTAATATTTACAACACTATAGGATTGGGACTCTTTTTCGGAATTGGTGCCGTTATATTCTCAATACTATTTTACGGATTTATAGTATCAAAAGTTATTAAGGGATTTATGATTCAGTTCTCCTCTTATAAACTTTATATAGAACGTGCGGCAGCACTTTTGCTTATGATAGTAGGTGTACTTGTACTCAATGGTATTTTAATACTTTAATAAAGGACGAAAATGGTAAATTTTATAAAGCGTGACAAAAATGATATTTATGGCAAGCCTATACTGGGCTTTTTCTTTAAAAATCAGAAGTTTTTAATGACCTTTAAAATAGCAGTTTTTGCGCTGTTTATATATGCTCTTTACTTTGGTTTTACGCATACTGGCAAGGATAACACATTTACAACCGCTGTTTTTTGGGGAATTTTCTGGTCTTTGTTTATGGTTGTGTCGCTTCCTACATTTGGGCGAATTTTTTGCGGCATCTGTCCTCACGGTTTTATGGGAAAATATATCACAAAATATGGACTCAAAAAAACCATGCCAAAATGGATGCAAAACAGATTTATCGGCGTATTGTTGCTTGTTTTTGGCTGGTGGGGCGTTTACTATATGTTCCCGGGTCTCTTTAGAACCGCACAAGGCACGGCAATTTTATTTACTGTTATGACACTTATCGCTTTTGTGATTTATTTTCTATACAAAGATATGAGTTACTGCAAATATATCTGCCCTATCGGGACACTCACGCGTGCTTACTCGAAACTCTCATTTACCTGGCTTGGTACATACAAGAGTGCCTGCAATGAGTGTAAAACTTTTGAGTGTGCAACGGCTTGTCCTTACAATCTAAAACCCTTTACGTTTGATAATAGAAACTCTATGACGGATTGTACGCTCTGCATGGACTGTAGCAGTGCATGCGAAGCAGTTAGTTTTAAATTTAAAAAGCCCTCATTTTCTCTTTTTTCAAAACTACAGCCTCTTAAAGCCGAGATTTGGGCATTTATACTTATCCTTGCTTCCATATCTATAACCATGTCATTTCATCACGGCATCGGAAGAAGCAATGCTGCAGGCGATATGATTTGGTCAAAAACGGCTGAGTTTTTAAAAAATTATATAGATTTTGGCTCTATGGATGCCATCGGCTTGTTTGCATTTGTTTATGCACTTATTTTTACCGTCTCAGCCGCACTTATAGGTATGTTTATAGCATCAAAAATACTCAAAAAAGATTTTAGCACTACTTTTTATAATTTGGGATACTCCTATGCACCCTTATTTATCTTAGGTTCTATCGCCCATTCACTAGAGGTGTTTTTCACAAAAGGGTATGAGCATATTGTAGAGGGATTTGCTTATGGATTTGGATTTACTTTAGATGTGGCACCTTTGGCAAACAGAGGTAATAGCTGGCTGCATATATTTGGCTTGCTAAAATGGATTGCAATCATCTGGTCTCTTATCATTTTATATAAAAGAGTAAAACTTTTAAATGTGTCTAAGTTAAGAAAAATAGCCGCTTTTCCTTTTGCTGCTTCTTTAATAATCTTCTTTTTGGGTGTTAACATGTACGCAGGTTATATCTTTAAAACTTACGGCAAAGCATCAAGCGAACATGCAAATCATGGAGATGCACAAAAGCGTTTTCGGGGTGCTGCTCAAAATTTTCAACCCTCAGACATCTCTGTTTTTAAAAAGCCTGCGAAGGAAGATATTATCTATTTTTCACCAACAAATCCTACTCTTAAGAAAGAAGTTTACAGCAGAGGATACTACAACAGAGTTCCGGGGAGAGAGGTCTGGCCTGTTTTTAAAGACAGCAGTAACATAGAGAACTGCTTGGGCACTATAGAAGCAGAGATTTACCTACTTGATGCAAATATAAGCATGGCAAAAACCTCTCAATCAGAGGAGTCAGGATGCAAGTCGATAAGCTTTAAAATGCCCGATAACGGATACTACAACCTTTTTTATGTAGATAAAAAGATTCATGACGACACACTCTATGTAAAAACCGCAAAGTATGAGTTTATGAGATTTAATCATAGCCATGATGCTGTTTATGATAAAGAGAAGATGGCAGGGCATACGATAAAGGAGACTCCTTTTGATATAGTGAGAGTAAGGGAAGATGATGAAACTTTTTACCATAATCTCTACTCGGGTGAAAAGATAAGTGTTCAGGTTTTGCTTGAGGGCAGAGCTATTGAGGGCGCAGATGTAACGTTATCTACAAAAACTCTCTGGTCAAAAACTCTAAAAACCGACAAAGATGGAGTTGCGACTTTTACGCTAATTGAGGACTATTTTCTTAATTGGAGTGATTTTGATAAAAGACATAAAAATGAATTTTTACTTACTGCATCTTATACAAAAAATGCAAGTGCAGATGCTAAAGGCAACGGGTACGAAAAGGTAAAATATAGTGCAACATATCCAGCCTATTACTATCCAAACAGCGCACAATACAGCTCTTACGCTTATGGCCTATCAGCGGCAATTATAACTATGATATTTTCTGGTTTTGCAATTTACTGGTACAGAGCAAGACGAGAAAAACCGTTTAAAGAGGTACGTTTTAATGAAGAAAATTAGAGAGTTTATAAATAAAGCAGATATCAGAAAATTTCGTTTTTGGTTGCAGCTGTTCTTTTTTATCATCTTTATTTATGGCGGCTATTTTGCCATAAATCTTGGAAACAGCATCCCTGTTTTTTCTTGTGGATTTGACAGAGAAGTGGGTGGTATGTGCTATTTTCTGCCGCTTCAGCATCAGCTTGCCCGCCCTTTGGATGTACTCCTTAGTGCGGCAAGCATTTCGGTTTTGATTGGTTTTGTTACCTTTTTACTCTGGTTTATCGTCTTTAACAAAGCATGGTGCGGTTATGCCTGTCCTCTTGGAACAATGCAGGACTGGATTACTGGTTTGCGAAAAAAGATGGGCATTAGATTTAGCACCTACACGCAGCCACAATTTGAGAAACTTAAAAAAATAAAGTACATAATGCTAGCACTTGTAATCCTCTCTCCTATGGCTGTAGGAATGGGGTTACTTGATCGTGAATGGGTAACCGCATTTTGTGAAATATGTCCCGGCAGAATGATAACGCCTCTTTTTGTAGGAGATATCTCTCAGTGGAGTTTGGATTTCTCAACAAAAACAGCGATGATACTAACCTCTTTAGGGCTAATTTTTACGGGTCTGTTTCTTATCGGCTCATTTTTTAAAAAAAGGTTTTTCTGCTTTTTTTGCCCGATGAGTGCTATGCACTACATATTTAGTGACGCGGCACTTTTAAAACTAAAAAAAGATGGTGATAAATGTACAAAATGCGGAGACTGTTACGCAGTTTGCGATATGCAGATAAAAGATATTGCTGATGATGTCACAAGCACAAACATACTCAGAGATGATTGTATTTTATGCCTGAAATGCGTAGCAGCTTGTCCAGAGGATGATGCTTTGCATTTTGATATTTTAAATATGAAACTCTTTACATCTACAAAAGGCGGTTTTGAAAAAAGAATGGGAATGCAAACACCAAAAGGAACGACAAATGAGTAGTCTACAATCTCATACTATAGAAACACCAAATGAAAAACAAAATAGGCATAAAGCCATGGAGGCGATAAAGGTTTTAAACACTCTCAAAGAGGGCTTTAAAACACCGCCAAAAGCGATGGATTATTTTTATAATCTTTTTGAAGATGTTTACTGTAAGCAAAAAGCTCTACACGATGATAAAGTAAAAGTAGGAACAATGTGTATTCAAATTCCTTCAGAAATCATCTACGCTCTTGATGGAGTTCCTATAAGACTTTGTAACGGTTTTTATACAGATGATGAGATAGGAAGCGATTTTTTACCACAAAAAGCTTGTCCTTTGGTAAAAGCGAGCGTAGGTCATTTAGCCTCTAAAAACCTCACCGACAAACCTGACATGATTTACTCCCCCACTACTTGTGACCAAAAAACAAAAGCAGGAACTCTAATAGCAAGTTTTGGCTACGATGTAGTTGATGTAGATTTTCCACGAACAAAAGAGAGTGAAATAAGTAGAGAGTTTTTTAGAAGAAGTATAAGAGAATTTAGTGCTGATTTATCTTTAAAAATGGGTAAAAAACTAAGCAAAAAAAAGCTAAAAGCATCTATTTCTAAAATCGGTTATGCCCAATCTCTTTATCATAGACTCAGTGATTTTAGAAAAAACAGAACTGTTCCAATACTTGGTAATGATATGTTCTTAGTTACAAACGCTTTTTTCTTTGACAAAATAGATAACTGGATAGATGCATGTGAAAAACTAGTAGATGAACTAGAACAAAGAGTAAAAGATGATATTCATGCAGGTGGTAAAATAAGCCCTAGAATCGTATATACAGGCTCACCTCCCATCTTTCCAAACTATAAAATTCCGATTATTATCGAAGACTCAGATGCCATAATAGTAGCAGATGAGACATGTAGTTCAAATAGAATGTTTAATGATAGAGTTGCCGTAGATGAGTGGTTCGTAAATGATATGATAGATTCATTGGCAGACAAATACCTAAAAGCTTGTACATGCCCTATCTTTAGTAAAAACAATGACCGCATACGACGAATTATAGAGCTAGTCAAGTCGCACAATGCTGATGGAGTTATATACCAGGCTTTTGCAGGATGCACTGTTTATGAACTTGAACAAAGAAGCGTGCTAGAAGCGATGGAAAAAGCAGGTATCTCTATTTTATATATTGAGAGTGACTACAGCCCATCTCAGCAGGGACAGTTAAGTACAAGAGTCGAAGCTTTTGTCGAATCTTTAAAAATAAAAAACAGGAATAAATAATGAAATATTTTACAGGTATAGATATAGGCTCAACAGCAATAAAAATAACAATTATCAATGAAAACAAAGAACTTATAGGGCATAGAATAAGTGCGAGTGGAAGTATGTTTTACAAATATGCCCACCAAACACTTGATGATTTAATAAAAGAACTAAATATTTCAAAGGATGATATCGCTTATACTGTTGCAACGGGTTATGGCAGAAAACTTTTTAAAGAAGCTGATGAAAATATCAGTGAAATCACTGCAAATGCTATCGGAGCAGTTGCGGCTGCAAAGGAGTTTGGTGAGATTAAAACCATTATAAATATAGGCGGTCAAGACTCTAAGGCAATTTCACTTGATGATATGGGAAATGTAGTTAATTTTGCCATGAATGATAGATGTGCAGCAGGAACAGGAAAATTTTTAGATGCCTGTGCTATGAACCTTGAGATTGGGGTTGAAGAGTTGGGTGATAGACATTTTAACTCTAAAGGTACGCCTCTTTCAATAAACAGTACCTGTGCGGTCTTTGCAGAATCTGAAATCATAGGACTTCTAGGAAATAATCACAGCGTTGAAGATATTGTCTGTGGTGTGCACTACTCTATTGCAAAAAGAATCATAAAGCTTGTAAAACGTGTAGGCATCAAAGAAGGAATATATTTTGACGGAGGACCTGCATTAAATAGCGGGCTTGTAAATGCAATAGAAAATGAATTGGGTAAAAAAATATTTATACCTGCATATCCTCAAGTTACTACATCTTACGGTGCTGCAATTTTAGGGGTAGATTCTTACTATTATCAAAATAGAGCGTAATAGATGTTTGATGGAATTATAAAGTTTTTTATTGAAAACTATAGAGTAAATTACACTCTGTTTTTTTTAATTTTCGCAGTGGGCATCTACTCCTATACAAAAATACCAAAGGAAATATCGCCTGTAATCGAACCTGACTCTATAACTATTAGAGGCTCATATCAAGGGGCTTCTGTAGATAGCTTAAATACGATGGCTGTTGGGGAAATTGAAGATGAAGTAAAAAATATTACCGGCGTAGAGAGCGTATCCTCCATAATAACACCGGGAAAATTCAGCATAATTCTTGAGCTTGACAAAAGAGTAGATAAAGCAACCGTTACACGTGACGTTGAAGATGCACTCTCCCTTATTAAAGTTAATCTCCCGAGTGATATGGATGATCCTGTTATAAGAGGTGTTGCACACTCAAGAAGCATTATGCAGATATCAATTCAATCTTTGAGTGTTCCTAGAGACAGATTAAAAGAGTTATCTAAAAATGTTAAAAGCAAACTGCTCTCTCTCAAAGATATATCGGATGTGACTATATTTGGAGACTCTGAACTTTTTTATGAAGTTTTAATTGACGAGAAAAAAGTCAATGCCTACAATTTATCTGTGAGTGAAGTTTTGCGTCTTTTTTCAGAGGTCTCTTATATATTTCCACTTGGAAAGATAGATAACATTAAGGAACCCTATTATATATCAATACATAATGATAAAAAATTCTCCTCTGAACTTGAAAATACCATACTCAATATAAACAATCAGCAAATTGTCTTAAAAGATATAGCTTCCATAAGTAAAAAGTATGAGGATGCATCAACACTTGCAAGCACAGATGGAAAAAATTCTATCACGCTTGCCATCTCTCAAAACCCAAAGGGAGATGCTATTGCCATAACAGAAGATATCAATAAACTTATGTCAAAAATGAAGATTGATGATGTTGAGTTTAGCGTGAGAATGGACGCCTCAACCATTATAAAAGATAGACTAAATATTGTTATATCAAATATCATATTTGGCGTCCTTCTTATTACACTCCTAATGGCTGTTTTAATCAACATCAGAATGGCGCTAGTAATTGCCCTAGGAATTCCTACCTCTTTTGTTATGGGTGCTATCTATTTTTATCTCACAGGCCATAGTATCAACATAAATTCACTTATCGGAGTTTTAATCGCTATAGGAATTATTGTCGATGATGCCATTGTTGTGAGTGAAAATATCCAACAATATATTGAAAAAGGCTACAGTGCAAAAGAAGCAGCCTATCTAGGAGCAAAAGAGGTCGCAAAACCGGTAGTTATAGCCTCTATAACTACTATATTTTCTTTTATACCTCTTTTGATGATAAGCGGAAAACTAGGAGAGATAGTTCAACTCATACCAATAGCCTTTAGTGCACTTGTTGTTGCTTCGCTCATAGAGTCATTTATCTTTCTGCCACTTCATGCTACGCATATCTTAGGCTCAAATTCAAAAGCACGCTCATGGGAGAGAGTAAATCTACTCTACCAAAGAGCCTTAAGTTTTCTTCTTAGGCATCAAAAAAGTTTTTTGTTAACAT
>NZ_JALNZY010000127.1 GCF_023229105.1 Sulfurimonas sp. | reverse complement strand
AAAGATATAGATATGATTCGTCAAAGTATTTCTGAGTTAAAACTAAGCACCCCAGAACTCGGATCTATCGTGATAAAGCTCAGTGGCGGATTTGTCATAAAACCAAATCATATCTCACTTGAAGAGGCAATAAAACAGGCCAAAAAAATTCTAGAACATGCTAAGGAGACGGGCGGAGGCAAAATTTCTCAAGTTAGAGATTTAGCACACAGCGAATTATAAAAAAGAGACTTTCACTTTATGTTTGTCAAAACCTAAAACCGCCCTGCTTTTCTCCCCCTCTAAAAGCTTCTTAAACTGCTCTTGAGTAATAACAGGAAGCTCTATCTCTCTGCCTATAACTTTTTGTATCTTTTTTTGCTCCCCGTCAAAAAGCATCAAATCGCTTTTTGTTCTAACTATTAAAAAATCTGCATTACTATCTTTTGCTTCAATAAGAATCTTACCTGCTATCTTGTGAGAAAAATCTTTGCTTACAAGAGTAGAATATGGTGCTAAATCCTCTTGTGAGGACGAGAGTTTGATATAGTTCGCTTTGGATTTTTTTATTACTGTTACACATGAGTTTTTGTTTAAACCTTCAAACTCGGCTATGTTAAATCCGTCAAAAAATTGGGATATTTTTACATCTTCTATTTTAACAGCTTTATTTAAATGTGCACTAATTCCTGAATATGTAACTTTAGGTAACATATTTAGAAGTGACTTTATCTTAATCTCTTTATTTATATCGTAGTTTAAAACTCTGTTTTGAAGTGAAGTATGATACCAAATGCCGTTATCTGCAGAGGAAATAAGCTCAATTATTTCATTTTTTACTTTAGGATTGTGCTCAATAATCTCAGCCGCAATCAAAAGAGCATGGTCTCCTATATAGCTTCTGTTTATTTCATAGGTGTTTGAAGCGAAATAGTCTAACTCATATTTTTTAGCATATCCATCCATCTCCATAGGGGAGATATACTCTTTAAAGAGGACTATTTTTTCAAGATAATCCCTCTTGTCAATAAGTAAATCATTAATTGCTCTGTAGATGCTCAAAGGCTCTATCCTCAGCTCATTAGATGTTTTATCTACTATATCTTTGATAAGCTCACTTACGTTGAGATAGAGTCCATTGATATTTAGATTAAATTCAAGAGTTGCTTCATAGGCAAATTTTTCAAGGCTATTTATTTTATTTAAAAGTTCTAAAACAGTCTCATTTTCTTTATATTTAAGTTTATATTTTTTATAGTATGGTAGATAATCTACTTTTGAATCAAATCTAAATAACTCTATCTCTACTTCTCTCATCATCCTGCTTCCTCTGTTTATGATAAAAATAAGCGTGGAGTATATCACAAAAAGACAAAAACAGAGTGTGTAGATTCTACACTCTCAAATTCGCTACAAGTGTGTTATTATGGAACATTCTGCACTTTTATAACAATCTTTTATCATTCGCAAAGGCTAGAGATTGTACAATCCGCCTTACTTTATTCTTATTAACAAAGGAAAGCTAATGGGTATTCCTATTTATACTTACGATGCAATTGTTGTCGGTGCAGGACTCGCAGGATGCGCCGCTGCAAGAGAGTTACAAAATGCAGGCAAGAAAGTTGCAGTTATTACAAAACTTCATCCACTTAGAAGCCACTCAGGAGCTGCTCAAGGTGGTGTTAATGCTGCTTTTAGTGATCAGGACAGTGTAGAGCTGCACGAATTTGACACAGTTAAAGGGAGTGACTATTTAGCTGATCAAGATGCTGTAGAGTTTATGTGTAAAAATGCACCTGAGACTATCCGCTGGGCAGAGAGAATGGGAGCTGCATTTAGCAGAACTCCTGATGGAAAAATAGCGCAACGTCCTTTTGGAGGACAATCCTCTCCTCGTGCATGTTATGCAAAAGATAGAACGGGGCTTACTCTACTACAAACAATTTATGAACAAGCTTACCGCGTCGGTGTTGAGTTTTGGGATGAGTGGTATGCTGCTGATCTTATCTACAAAGAGGGAAAAGTCTCAGGCGTAGTTGCGTTTAATATACGAGATTTACAAATAGCAATATTCAACGCAAAATCAGTAATGTTTGCAACAGGCGGATACGCAAGAAGCTACAAAATCAACTCAAATGCACACGCTAATACAGGTGATGGACTCTCTATAGTAGCACGTCATGGTCTTCCATTAGAAGACATGGAGTTTGTTCAGTTTCATCCATCGGGGCTTTCTGGAAACGGTGTTTTAATCTCTGAAGCAGCTCGTGGAGAAGGCGGACGTCTTTTTAACTCTCTAGGTGAACGATTTATGGAAAAATATGCTCCAAATGCTATGGAGCTTGCATCTCGCGATGTTGTAAGTCGTGCTATTTTAAACGAGATAAGAGAAGGACGCGGAGTCGGACCGAGAAAAGATGCAGTTTTTATTGACGTGACACATCTTGGACGTGATTTAATCATGGAGAGGCTTCCTGAACTTCGTGAACTTGCTATGACATTCTTGGGTCTAGATATGATAAAAGAACCAATTCTAATCTCAGCAACAGCACACTACTCTATGGGTGGTATTCCGGTAAACATCGCAGGAAATGTTCGCAAAAATAATGACGAATTTGTAGAAGGCTTTTATGCGGCAGGCGAGTGCTCTTGTGTTTCTGTGCATGGTGCAAACCGTCTAGGTGCAAACTCTGTTCTTGAAGCACTTCTGTTTGGTCGTTTTGTCGGTAAAACAATGGCATGCGAAATTGACACGATTACTCTTCGTGAAGCAACACAAGAAGATGCAAAAAGAGCTCTTGGAGAAATTGATTTTATCTTAAACAACAACGGAAACGAGACAATCACACAACTAAGAGAAGAGCTTCAGCAGTGCATGACTATAAATGCAGGTGCGTTTAGAACAAAAGAGACGCTAGAAATTGCAATAGCTAAAGTTAAAGATCTTCGTGCAAGATTTAAAAA
>NZ_JALNZY010000020.1 GCF_023229105.1 Sulfurimonas sp. | reverse complement strand
AAAAATTTGATGTTGTATTCGGCTGATGCCACCATCCCCTGAGATGTTTGTCCATATTTGTTTAAGAACTCTTTTTCCAAACTTCCAGCATTTACGCCAATTCGTATAGGAATATTTCTTGTTTGACAAGCTTTTACAACCTCTTTTACTCGCTCTTTTGAGCCGATGTTTCCGGGATTTATGCGTATGCAGTCAACAACTTCTGCAGCTATGAGTGCTAGACGATGGTTAAAGTGGATGTCTGCAACAAGAGGGAGTGAAATCTGCTCCTTGATTGACTTTAGTGCGAGGGCATCTTCCATTTGAGGAACTGCAACGCGAACTATATCGCAGCCGGCAAAGTGGAGCCGTTTTATCTGCGCAACAGTGGAAGCTACATCTGAGGTTTTTGAAAATGTCATGGATTGCACGCTAATAGGCGCATCCCCACCTACTGCTACATTACCGACAAATATCTGTTTTGTTTGTACTCTTTTTATCATAAAGAGATTTTAGCTTGATTGGGATAAAAAGGTGCTTTATTTTAATATGTATATACATGTGAAAATAGGAGGAGTTAAAATCTAAAAGTAAGGTTTGTATAGACATATTTACGTCATGGAAGTTATAAATAATTATAGTATAATTGGAATAAATTTTATAGATATTTAAAATGTTCTCAACAAAATAAGATATAAAATATATAAAAAATGCTTTTTTTACAAATCAGCCGACAACGGTAAGAACAGGGTAATTATGTCTGCTACAATTATAAATATTATAAAAATTTTAAATTCTAACGAAAACCTGATAACACATTGCTATAAAGGCAAAGATGATTTGACCTGTATTTCTGAAAAATTGGTAGATAAAATAAACGCTTATTTAAAAACAGAATCAGAGGAGGAGGCAAATCAAAAGGAGCTTATCAGGCAGGCAGTTAGAGAAGCACATAATCTGCATGAGAGTGATATCGTATTTTTTAAAAATGATTGTATCTTTATAAAATTTTTCGATACTTCTAAAGTGAAGATTATTCCTGAAGAGGAAAAAGGAACGATTGCAGGTAGATATAACGGGCTTGATGAAGATGAACTAAAATTATTTTATGATAATTTTTGTAGTGCAAAAGAGAGCGATGATTTTTATCGTGAAGCTGCAAGAGAGTTTATAGATATCTATATAATTGAGAAAAAGATAGACAATGAAACCTATGAAAAATATGTTTTTCAATATATTCAATCAATCATAAATGAGAAGTTAACTTCAAAATATGACAAAAATGAGATTTTTTTCAAAGGGTTTTCGGGATATGTTTTTAGAATACACTTTGAGGAGATGTTTGAATATATCGCACATTTTATACTCTTTGAAGTAAGTATGTTAAATAAACAGGTTATAGATTTTTTAAACTACTACTCTTTAAATGTCATAGTCGTTAACGGCAAAAAATATAAAGTTCCTCAAATCAAAGCACAGAGCGGCTTAAAATGGAACGTTGTTTCAATGATGTCTATAGTAAAAATCTACAATAAAGTTGCTCTATCCATAGAGCAGATTAATTCTAAAAGAGAACTTTTAGCAAAAGAGCTTAGTGAATTTAGCACAGCAAAGCTCTCCCCGATTGAATATAATAGTATGATAAATAAAAATATTGATGAAATTACTTTAGAAATCAATGCTGCCTTAAGAAGACAAATCACACTTGAAGATGTGCTGGCTACCTCAAAAGATGAAAAAGAGGGAAAAAAACTCAAAGATGATATAAGAAATATCAAAAATCTCTTACAATCTTTAGCAGATAACAAAAAGAAGCTAAGTGAAAAACTTATAAAACAGCATGTTTTAATGCAGTACAACAACATCAAAAAAGATATGGACTCTCTTAAGAGACAACAAAAAAGAGATGAAAAAATTCTACAACAAAATGAAGAAGCATATTTATCGATAAAAACTTCGCTTATTAAAGCGTTAATAGCAAAAAAAAGACAATATTTATAACAAGCAACAGCTCATATAGCTAAAAAAGGGGCTCTATTTTCACATGCACATGCATGCGAAAACAGGAGGAGTTAAAATTTAAAAGTAAGGTTTGTATAGATATATCTTCCCGGTTCGTTAAGAAGCATTGTATCAGGACCGCTGCCGGCTAAAAGGATTAAATCTGCGTATGTGTTTGAGAGAACATAAGTTTTATCAAAAAGATTGTTTACTCCTAGAGTGAAATCAAAATTTTTGTTTACCGCATGTTTTACCTTCATATTTACAATTGCCCATGAGCCTAGCTCTTGTTCGCCGCTGTCTGCATCATAATCACTCCATTTATCTGAAGCTTGTAATTCAAGAGTAGCTACAGAGTTATTCATGTACTCATAGTTTAGAGCTATATCTCCTCTTAGAGGTGCGATATCTGCTAAATCTTTGTCTGCTCCCGCAGCTACATTATCTTTCTCGCCGACTTTATAAGATGCTTTCATGTCAACACTAAGAGCATCTGTAGCATAAATAGAGGCACTTAACTCTGTCCCGTAAACTGTTGCATCTATATTATTGAAGGTATTTGCGCTTTTGATATAGTAGATATAATCGTCTAGCGTAGAGTAGAAAGCTTTGATTTTAAATCTCATCAGGTCGTTGTTAAGTTCATACCCTAAATCTACTTCGGTGTTTGTTGTTTGCTTTAAATCATTATTTCCAGCAGGGCTTGAAAGATAGAGTTCTCTTGCATCCGGAACACGGCTTGCTTGTCCAAAACCTAAGAAAATTTTATTTTCTTTGTTTAGGTTATAAGTAGTTAGGAGATTTGCGCTAAGTGCATCATAATCTCTTGATCTTTTTGTAAGATCATCAGGTGTAATCTCTGTATCATCATATCTTGCTCCAATTTCAACATCAAAATTACCTGTTGTTTTTTCAAGCTTTGCAAAGATTGCTCTGTTTTTCGTTTGCGTGTGCGTAAGACTTATGGAGTGTGCGCCCTCAACTTCCGTTGTTGCATCTGTCATGTACTTTTCACCTTCCCATGTTCTTTTGCTTCCGTCAAGTCCGACTAAAAGTTTGTAAGAAGCTATGTCAAAACTATTTTTGAGTTTGATGCCCTCCATGGAAGTTTTTAGACGATTTGTGCTGTAACTTGCAGCACCTGCTATTCTAAATCTTGTATCCATTGGGTGATCAACGTCTGAGTAGTAGTATTTCAAATTGATATTTTTGTATATATCACTGATATTTTTTATATCATATGCAATGCTGTAGATATTTGAGTAATCATACGCGGCATCCATTTTGGAGTTTGGATAGAGTACATCATCACTTCTGTTGTTCGTCATACTTAAACGAAGTTCTTGATCATCCGTTACAGTGATATATGCTTTTGTCATAAGACTTTTTTTCTTATATGCTTGCATATCATGATATTGCGATTGATATTTATTGCCACTTAGTGCCGAGCCGTTTAAAACTGCATTGTCAATTTGTTCTGCTAAAGTATTTCCGTCACCGTCTTTATACTGATCGCCTGTTTCGGTTGATCCGCTTATTAAAACTCTGATAAAATCATTTCCGCCGCTTACCGTAGCACCTACTTTTCTATAGTTCCAGCTTCCCACACCAAAGGTAACTTCCCCGCTTAAATCTTTTGTAGGTGCTTTTGTTGTTATCTTAAGACCACCGCTTAGCGTTCCAAAGTTTTCAACATCATAAGGTCCCTCAATAACTTCGACATTTTCAATTTGACTTGTTACGATATGTGACGTCGGTGGATCCATTCTGTTTGGACATGCACCGAAAATTTTTGTGCCATCAACATCAATAGAGATATTGTCTCTTTTTTGACCGCGGATGTAGATGTCGTTTGCGATACCGCTACGGCGGTTCATATCTATGCTCGGTACACTTGAACTAAGAGCCTGTGCCAAATCAGCAGAGAGCTGAGCATTTTGGCTAACTTCTGTAATGATAGTGGATTCGATGCTTATCTTAGGAAGCTCAAGCTCATTTGCGCCCAAAACAGCGACTGCAACTAATGACAATGGAATAATTTTTTTATATAACATAAAATCAACCTTTATTTTCTAAATTAGTTAATGGTATAACAATAGTGTTACAAAAGTGTTAAATTTATCTCTAAACATTATGATAAAATTGCGGTATGAGTAAAATTGAAAAGATAAAACGAATAATTTTGATTATTTTGGGTTTAAGTTTCTCGGCTTATTTGCTATATAGCGGATTTGCTATTTTAAACCAAGAGGAAGCCCTCTTAGCAGGAGATGTTAACTCCAGCGGCAAAGTTCATAGTAACACAGTGAAGTGAGCCATGCTGCTTTATAAGTGAGAAGCAGTTGATGCCTATAATATCTTTTGTTGGGAAGGTTTCTCTAAAAATACTCAGCGCCTCTTCATCTCTCTTTACCCCGTATGTCGGAACTAAAACGGCACCATTAACAAACAAAAAGTTAGCATATGTTGCAGGGAGTCTCTCGCCGTTAAAAAAACATGCATCACTCATAGGAAGTGCTATAAGTTTAAAATCGTATGCTTTTGAGAATGCTTGAAGCTCCTCTTGCATAAGTTTTAACTCTAAGTAGTGCTCATCGCTCTTATCTTCGCATTTAACATACATTATGGTTTTTTCATCTATAAATCTAGCTAAAGTATCTACATGCGAGTCCGTGTCATCTCCTGCCAGATAGCCGTGGTTAAGGTATAAAACCCTACTCATGCCGAACTCTTCTTGAACTCTTTTTGTCATCTGCTCCCTGTTTAGCGAAGCATTTCTATTTTTGTTTAATATGCACTCTGAAGTCGTAAGGATGGTATCTAAGCCGTTGCTCTCAATAGCGCCGCCTTCTAAGATTAAATCTACCTTTTTAAGCTCTTTGTCATAACATCTTTTTATAGCGCTGCTCATGGCGTTATCTTTTGAGGCTTCAAACTTTCCGCCCCATCCCGTAAATGTAAAGTCAAGAAGCTTTACGGTATTGTCCTCTTTAAGGCAAAGAGTAGAACAGTCTCTAGCCCAAGTATCGTTTGTTTCATACTCTATAAAGTAGAGATTTTCATTTTCGTCAAATCTACTCTTTACGCTCTGTAGATCATCACAAATAACAAGACACTCTTGATATTTGGTAATTGCATTTATGATGTTTATAAATGTCTCTTGTGCCTCTGGCAAATACTCTACCCAATCACTTTTTGCATGCGGAAATATAATTTGCGTAAAACTCTGTTCTTCAAACTCTGCAATTAATCGTCTCATTTGCTATAATTCCTTTATGGCTACTATAATTTTAAATAAAAATAATTTCTTTAACAATCTCGACATTATCTCCAAAAGTACCAAAACAAGAGATAAAATTGCACTAGTATTAAAAGATAATGCGTATGGACACGGGCTATTAGAGGTGGCTTCTATGGCAAAAGAGTATGGCATCAGTAAAGCGGTTGTTTGCTCATGTAAAGAAGCTAAATTAGTAGATGATTTTTTTGAGTATATTTTGGTTTTAGGCGAGATACCGACTTCAAAAAGCGACAAGATACGTTATACGATAAATGATATAAAAAGTATAGATAAATTTCCCATCGGCACCAAAGTGGAACTAAAAGTAGATACGGGAATGCACCGAAACGGCATCTCCATGAGTGAACTAGAGGAAGCGTTTATAAAAACAAAAGAAGCAGGTTTGCTCCTAGAAGCTGTTTTTACGCATCATAGTAGCGCTGATGAGCTTACAAGTGAGTGGTTTTGGCAAAAAGAGAATTTCAAAAAAGTAAAAGAGAAGTCACGTATGCTTGCACATGAGCTTGGGCTAGGTGCTCTTAGATTTCACTCCTCAAACTCAGCCTCGCTTTTTCGACTCACAAATTTTGATGAAGATATGACAAGAGTTGGAATAGCAGCTTATGGCTGCTTAGAACTTCCAAAAGCGCTCCAAGTGGATGGGTTGAAACCTGTCTTGTCTCTTTGGGCCACAAGACTCTCATCAAGAGCAGTAAAAGCAGGAGAGAGAGTTGGTTATGGCGGCGATTATGTAGCCCATAGAGATTGTGTCATTAGTAACTACAACTTTGGATACGGTGATGGGTTCTTAAGAGCCTGCGCAAATGGCTATGTTACTCCAGAGGGGGTAGAACTTCTTGGTAGAATCTCCATGGATAACAGCACCTTCGCAACCTCCAAAGAGAAGCTTTTGGTATTTAACGATGCAAGAGTTGTCGCAAAGTATGCAAAAACAATCGGTTATGAGGTCTTAACAGCGCTCAAAGAAAAAATCAAAAGAGAGATAGTTTAGAACTTTTTTAAAGAGCTATTTTTTTGTGGGGTCAAGTTCCTCGACAATTTTGTCTAGTACATGAAATAGTTTTAAACTCTCCTCTTCCATCATTTCAAAATTATTAATAATTGTCTTCTCATTTTTAGGATCCATTGCAGTTCCTTCTTCAATATACGTTACATTTTTTATCGCATGGTCATGCACCTTCGCATGCGGCTCATCTATAAACTTATAGTTTTGCGTATGACCGTAAGCCTCTTTTCCTACGCCCAGATACCATTTTCCTAAGCGGCAGTTTTTATGATCTGAAAAAGATGAGTTACTTTTTTCTCCTATCACGGAGGAGTAAGCGTTTGATTTAAATAAGATATGGTCAATTTTTATTAAGACCATAAAGAGGGAATCTCTGATATAGCCGGCATAATCTGCCGAATCCTTAGCATTAGTATGAAAACCTTCAAGCGTATCTGCAAATATATTTATGGTTTGTGTTGCATTTTGGGCAATAGTTGACATTTCTTGTGAGCTGTTTTCTATATCTTGCGACTCTTGTTGCAGAGCAGATATGGTTATAGATATCTCTTGTGTTGCTTTTTGAGTTCTCTCGGCTAGTTTTCTTACTTCATCTGCAACAACGGCAAATCCTCTGCCATGTTCACCTGCGCGGGCAGCTTCAATCGCGGCATTAAGCGCTAGAAGGTTTGTCTGTTCTGCAATATCTTTGATAAGATCCGCCATAGCAGATATCTCTGTTGAGCGCTCAGAGAGACCGCTAATATTGTGATGAGTAGCGTCGATTTTTTCTATTAGTTCATGAAACTGATTCATAACATCATTCATGGAGTTAATGCTTTTGCTTGCTTGGGTTGCCGTATTTTTAGAGAGGCTTGATATGGTATCTATCTCTTTGGAGTTGCTTAGCAGATTATCTTGAATAACCTTTAAACCATGAGCTATTCCTCCGCCTAAATCATGGAGTTTTTGTGTAAAGTTGCCCCTGATTTGAAGTTTATAACCTCTTTCTATATCTTTAACAGAGCTGTTGATTGTTTGAGCTGCTGTGGCTAAGGTTGGATTTAAATCCCCTGTTTTAGCATAGTAAGAACTATTTATATCTGCTGCAACATCAATGGCTTTCATCGTCTCTTGCATATAAACTCTTATTTGAAAAAGCAGAGAGTTAAACTCTTCTGCGAGTTTTTTAATCTCGCCAACTCCTATAACAGGTGCGACGATATCTAAATTTCCCGCTGATGCTTTTGTTATTGCAACAGTTACCTCCTCAATGGACTTTTTCACGATAAGGAGTTGTGAACGCAGATAAAAAGCCAAACTAATATGTACTATTATCATGCCAACAACAATAGTCGAAGAGCCAAGCAGAAGAATTTCTACAAAAAATCCTATAATGAAAAGTATGAGCTGGAGTAAATTTGATAGTGCAACATTTTGTAAAGTTGAGGTATTCATAAACATCCTAAATATTAGAATTTATAATGTGATAATACTCTAATGATAAATGAAAGTCAATAAATTTTATTAAAAATTTTCTATAAGATTTTTATCAGGTTTCCCAATATAATAACCTTGAATAAAATCAACGCCCATTTTATCTAATAAATCTAGAGACTCTCTGTCTTCGACAAATTCAGCAATTGTCACAAGATTGAGATCTTTGGCAAAATTAATTATAGTTTTTACGATAGTTTGTGAGTTTTCGTGAGTGGTTATAAGCTTGACCAAAGAAGAATCAATCTTAAGACAATCGACATTTAGCTCCAATATGTGTGAAAAGTTTGAGTAACCGCTTCCAAAATCATCTATTGCTACTTTACAACCATATTTTTTAACCTCTTTGATAAAAGTTTTCATCTCCTCATAGTTTTCTATTTTATCTGTTTCTAAAATTTCAAAAACTACCCTTTTAGGCTCTGTAAATTCATTTAGTTTGTTAAAAATAAACTTTGTTATCTCCTTGCTTTGAATATCAACTATGGACAAGTTTACAGAAAATTCAAAATCTTTATCTTTGAAAAATTCAAATGATTTTGTAATTATTGCTTTTGTGATTTGCGGATAGAGTTTTGATTTTACGGCGATATCTAAAAAAACAAAAGGCAAAATAACCTCCTTGCTCTTAGTAACAATCCTAGCTAAGACTTCATACTTATCAATTTTTTTTGTTTTAGTGTTATATATGGCTTGATAAAATGGAGTAATTTGATCATATTTTATAGCATTTTTGAGTATTAAGAGAGCATCCATATTTTCTAGAATCTGTTTTTTTGCATTAAGTGAGTCATTGTAGATTACTATATTTTTTGAGTTTCTTTTTGCAATTTGTAGAGCAGTATTTGTTTTTATTAGAAGTGACTCTTTATTTGAGGCGATTCCGCAGCTAAAAGTTATAAATACCGACTGATCTGCTATGCCAAATTTAGTTTCGCCTATTTTGTGAAGCATCTCTTTAATGCTTTCTAGGAACTTCTCTTGAGAAAGTTGTGAAGTGGTAAATATTGCAAACTCATCATTTGGCAGCTTGTAAACAAAGTTTGAATATTCGCAAAATTCTCTAATTCTTTTTGAAACCTGAACTAAAATTTCATCCCCTACTCCAAAACCATAAAGATCATTAATGTCTTTAAAGGAGTCTATGTTTATAAGTGCAAGATGTGAGGAGCCTAAATCATTGCTGTTTTTAATATCCTCCATAAGTTTTAACCTGTTTGGCAGGTTAGTAAGTCTATCAAATAAAAATGACTCCTTGAGCTCTTTTGTTTTCTCTTTTACATTTTTTTTAAGGGTTGCACTTATCTCTCTTGATTTTTTCATCAAGAAGATAACGCCTAAAAAGAGGAGCAGGAAAAGAAGGATATCATAAGTGATAGATTCTATAAAATTTTTAAAAAAATAGGTGTTTAAATTTTTTGAAGGAATCTGTATGCTCAAAATTCCTATGACTTCACCGAGTTTATAATCATACGCATTTTGATAATTTTTTTGGATAAAAAGAGGAGCTTGCTCTTTTTTGCCATGACAATTTAAACAAATCTGCTCAACTCTTAAAACTGCCGCATGTTGATAAAATTTAGGATTTTCACTGCTGAAATATACCTTTTCGTCTAGATTGTTTTTGAAAAACTCTATTGCTTTCATCTCCTCATCATTTGCTTGATTTTCGCTGTTTCTAGCACGGTCAGAGACTATTGCAACCGTTATATTAAGAGGATTGTTTTTTGAAAAATTTTCCGATATTGTGTGTGAGCTTAATGGTGGAAGAGCAGGAAGTGTTTTTTCATTAAGCGCTAGTGTGCCGTCTAAGAAAAGATTTTGGTAGTATGCTCTATTTTCAGTGGCGTAACTGTTTAAAACTTCTGCCTCTTTTTTTGCAAAATTATATTCTCTCTCTTTTATCTCAAAGTAAGAGTATGTAACCTTTAATAAAATAATGATTAAAAATATAATAGGAATGGTTTTTAAAACTTTATTATTTAAAAAAATTCTCACAAGCCAATCCCCACTATTTAACTACCATTTTTAAGTTTATGCATTTTATACTATCTTTTCTTAAGACGCTATTTTAATAATCGCATTTGAAAAAATTACCCCATCAACTCCCAAAAGAGCAAGCTCCTCAATCTCATCTTCATCTTCAATTAAAACTAATATCTTTGCATCAAAAAGATAGTTCTCTGCTATATTTTGTGCAGTTTTAGCAAGCTCTTTTTCTATGACGATAAAAGAAGCGCCAAGGGAAGATGCGTAAAGAACTTCTGTGATACTCTTTACATGTAGGGCAACTTTGATAAGGTTTGATGCCGCATGCGTTATTACATCAAGATTTTTTTCCTCAAACTCAATATATATGGTTGATGATGGCGGAGTATGAAGAATGGAGTCTATATCAAAAATATGGTAGAAGCTCTCACTTTTTAAAAATCTATGTCCAAAAAATATCAACTTGCCTTCTTTGCGCACTCTTTTGAGCAGTAGTATTTAGCATTGCTTAAAATCGCATCATCGAGCTCACAGTAAATCTTGCATGAGGCACACTCCACCATCTCGCTACTTTTGATTTCCTCTTTTTTTGACTTTTCTAGAGTCGGTTTTTTCTTTATTAATATAAAATAGACAAACGCTATAATGCTTGCTACTAGTAAAATTTTTAGTATCATATCTCTTCTCCGATAAGCAAATAGTGTCTATTTTTCATTTTTATCACTCTATGTTTTATATCTTGTGAGACTTCATCATACACTTTCTCTCCTTTATAAAAAAGAAGTTTTGAGTTTTTATCTCTAAAATTTTTACTCAACTCTAAAAGCATGTCCGTATCCGTAACAGCTCTAGAGGTTACAAGATCAAAGATTTCACTCTGCATATCTTCAACGCGTTTTTTTACGACGCGAACATTTTTTAGATTCAAATCCGCTTTTATAAACTGTAAAAAACTTGCTCTTTTTGCTAGAGGTTCTACTAACGTAACCTCTGTATCAGGAAGCCCCATGGCTAGAATTAGACCTGGGAAACCTGCTCCGGTGCCGATATCGAGAAGTTTTTTGCACTTTGGCAGAAAGCTTAAGGGGAAGATGGCATCATAGATAAACTCATCCACTGTTTTTTCATCTTTTGCCCCCGTTAAGTTGTGGATTTTATTCCATTTAAAAAGATGCTCTTTATATTTTTGGATATTATGAAAAAAGTCATCGCTTAAGTAAAGCTTCTCTTTTTCAAGCGCAGTTTTTATATTCAAAGATATATCCTTTTTGTTTAAAGCAGGTGACCCATTTCATCTTTTTTTACATTTAAATAAGCTTCATTGTGTGGGTTTGACTTCATAATAATGGGTATTCGTTCTACGATTTCAATTCCCCCTAAAGAGTCTATCTTTCTTGGGTTGTTTGTAAGAAGTTTTATTCTATTTATATTGAAATGGTTGAGTATAAAAATCACAATCTCATACGTTCTCTCATCTGCAGCAAAGCCAAGCTGATGATTTGCTTCTACAGTATTTAGACCCTTGTCTTGAAGCGCATAGGCGTTTATTTTGTTAAGCAATCCTATATTTCTGCCCTCTTGCCTTAAGTAAATAACCATACCGTTTGTTTTTGATGCTAATTTTAGAGCATGTTCTAACTGATCTCTACAGTCACACTTTAAGCTTCCCATAGCATCTCCTGTTAGACACTCTGAATGAACTCTGACTATCGGTATTTCATCTAAATTTTTTTTAAATATTACAAGATGCTCTTTACTGCCCTCTTTGAAGGCTTTAACTTTAAAATCACCAAATCTTGTTGGTAAATTTGCTATTTCAGAAATCTTTATATTCAATAATTTGTCCTAACTTTAACTTTAAAAAGGTAAAATATTTTTCAAGATTATATCTAAAAAAGGTTTAACAATGTTTCAAAGATTTCGTAGAACTCGCCTAAATGCCCATCTTCGCTCGCTCGTTCGTGAAACAAGTGTAAGTGTAAATGATTTTATCTATCCACTTTTTGTACGCTCGGGGGAGGGGATTAAAACTGAAGTCGCATCTATGCCGGGAGTGTTTCAGATGAGTATTGATGAGGTTTTAAAAGAGTGCGGCGAGATAAAAAAATTGGGACTTTACTCGATTATACTCTTTGGAATTCCCGATGTTAAAGACTCTATAGGCTCAGACTCTCTGTGCGAACATGGGATAATAGCAAAAGCCGTGCGCGCTGTAAAAGAGGCTCATCCGGATATGTTTGTCGTAACTGATTTATGTTTTTGCGAATATACAGATCATGGGCACTGCGGAATTATTGATGAAAAACATCAAACGGTAAATAATGATGCAACACTTAAAATTTCTGCACAACAAGCTATTATTCACGCAAAAGCCGGCGCAGATATGATAGCACCCTCGGGCATGATGGATGGAATAATCCACACGCTAAGAGATGCGCTTGATGCATCAGGATATGAAAACTTGCCGATTATGAGTTACTCCACAAAATTTGCTTCGGGATATTATGGGCCGTTTCGAGATGTTGCGGAATCAACACCAAGTTTTGGCGACCGTGCCTCGTATCAGATGGATCCGGCAAATAGAAGAGAAGCAGTTGCTGAGAGTATTTCAGATGAAGCACAGGGTGCAGATATTTTAATGGTAAAACCGGCTCTTGCATATCTTGATATAGTCAGGGAGATTAAAGATAACACATCTTTGCCGATGGCGGTATATAATGTAAGCGGGGAGTATGCTATGCTTAAAATAGCTGGAATGAATAATTTGATTGATTATGATAGAGTTGTTATGGAGACGATGATGAGCTTTAAAAGAGCGGGCGCAGATATTATAATCTCCTACCATGCAAAAGAGGTGGCAAAGATGTTACAAAAGTAACCTTTAGTCCTCTGCTAAAATCTCTATACACGTTTTTAGAAGCAACCTTAAAGAAAATTACTATAGACTTAACGCTTATTTTACAATTTCGGGGAAACTATTGAGACATTTTTTAACACTTAAAGATTTTACTAAAGAAGAAATTTTGGAGATAATTGAGACGGGGCTCTCTATCAAAAAAAATTTAAAGTCAAAAATCTATAATCAAGAACTTAAAAATCAAACGCTTGCTATGATATTTGAAAAGAGTTCTACAAGAACACGCGTAAGTTTTGAGACAGGGATATTTCAGCTCGGCGGACATGCACTTTTTCTCTCAAACCGAGACATACACTTAGGACGCGGGGAGCCGGTAAAAGATACGGCACGTGTTATCTCAGGCATGTGCGACATGGTTATGATTAGGACTTTTGAGCACTCTAAAATAGAGGAGTTTGCCGCATATTCAAAAGTTCCGGTTATAAACGGCTTGACCGACTCTTATCATCCTGTTCAGCTTTTGGCGGATTATATGACTTTGGTTGAATACAATTCTCATGAAAATATTGTAGCAGCGTATGTCGGCGATGGAAACAACATGACACACTCATGGATGATGCTCGCTGCAAAACTTGGTTTTGAGTTACGAGTTGCGACACCAAAAGGGTATGAGGTAGATGCTAAAATACTTCAAGAGGCACTTGATATCGCTAAGGAGAGTGGGGCAGTTATAAAGATTATGAACGACCCAATGGAGGCTGTAAAAGGTGCTACGGTTGTAACAACAGATACATGGGTTTCCATGGGACAAGAGGATGAGAAGGATAAGCGCATCAAGACTTTTAAGGGCTTTATGGTAGATAATGCAATGATGTCTTTGGCTAGAAAAGATGCAAAATTTCTGCACTGTCTTCCTGCTTATAGAGGCTTAGAAGTAAGTGAAGAGCTTTTTGAAAAACATTCCGAGATAGTTTTTAACGAGGCGCAAAATAGACTTCACGCTCAAAAAGGTTTGATGGTCTGGCTAGATAGACACAAGGCAGAGTAAGGAAGTGAAGATTTATCTTCGCCTCTTGACGAGGTTGAAACCTCGCTTCCAAAATGAAGAATAATCTCGCTTTTTAAAAGTGGCACAACTTTGTTTATGCGTAACCTCTTGTGAATATTAGTATCTTATCCCTGTTGCTTCTCTTATCTTCTCGATGGAAGGCATAGCTGCCTTTTTGGCCTTAGCGGCACCTATATTTAGTATCTCTCTTACTTCATCTTGATGAGCTTCAAAATACTCTCTTTTTTCTCTATACTCTCTAAAGTATTCCCACATTACCTCTGCAAGGTAGATTTTAAAGTGACCATGACCTTCGCCGCCTCTTTTATATCTATCTTGAAGTGCTTTTAGGTTATTGCCCTCTAGAAAAAGTTTTGCCATATTGTAAACATTACATGTTTCATGCTCTTTAGGCTCTTCAAGAGGTGCATTCTCAGTGACTATTTTTTTTATAGTTTTTAGCTGGCTTTTTTCATCTGCAAAAATATTTACCACATTCTTATAACTTTTTGACATTTTTTGCCCATCTATCCCTAAAACAGTCGCCACTTCTTCTTGAACTCTAAACTCGGGGATAGTTAAAATATCTCCATATTGGTTGTTAAACTTTATAGCGATATCTCTGGCGATTTCAACATGTTGAATCTGATCTTTTCCTACAGGGACAACTTCTGAGCCAAAGAGTAAAATGTCCGCCGCCATTAAAACAGGGTATGAAAATAGTGAATGGTTTGCCGCTATTCCCTTTGCTACTTTATCCTTATAGCCATGCGCTCTCTCTAAAAGGCCCATAGGCGTAAATGAGGATAAAATCCAGTATAGTTCAAGAACCTCTTTTACGTCTGATTGAACCCAAAATGTGGATTTTTGCGGATCTATTCCAAGTGCTAAAAAGTCAGTTGCGCACTGCATGGTTAATTTGCTAAGGCGCTCGCCCTCGTTTACTGTTGTCATGGCATGATAGTTTGCGATAAACATAAACGTTTCACTTTTTTCCTGAGCTTCTACCATATGTTTTATCGAACCGAAATAATTTCCGATATGAAGATCTCCCGATGGCTGAATACCTGTCAAAACTCTCATAAATGAACTCCAAAAATTTCTAAATTTTATTTGTGACATTATACATTTTTTAGCTTTATTTGGCTACTATTTGGCTAAAATAGGCAGTATGCCAAATAAAAAGGATTTACTTATGAATATACAAATTCATGCAAAAGATGTAACGCTTCACGCAAATACAAGAGCCCATATAGAGGCTGCTATAGAAGCTTTTAAAAAATACTCGCTTGATATTACTACGGTAAATGTTAACTTAAGAGCAGAAAAAAAGGGTGTGTCGGTGGAGTTTGATATTCATATAGCGCATTCGCAGCCGGTTGTTATAAATCAGAGTGATGAAGATTTAGATGCAGCTATTGATATGGCAATAGACAGAGCCTCAAAAGCACTTCGTCGTCTTCATGATAAGATAGTTTCGCACAAAGCGGCTTCCATTAAAGAGATAGAAGTAGAAGAAGAGTAGTCATGTATAACTGGGTAGTCTGGTTTCATGTGTTGTCTTTTATTTCTTGGTACGCCGTGCTTTTTTATATGCCACGTCTTTTTGTATATCATGCAGAAAATATTGAAAACGAGGGCTTTATAAAAGTCGTAAAAGTCATGGAGATGAAAATTTACAAATATATAGGTATCCCTGCTATGTGGGCTACCGTGTTAAGTGGTACTTATCTTGCATATGAATTTGGCTTTAGCGGTAACGGCTGGCTACATGCAAAGATATTTTTTGTTCTTGTTTTGATTGCATATTTCTTTTCGCTGGGATTTTTTAGAGTTAAGTTTTTAAATGATGAGTGTACAAAAAGTGGTAAATTTTTCAGAGCTTACAATGAAGTTCCGACAATTTTGCTACTTATTATTGTAGCGATGGTGGTTATAAAACCGTTTTAAAAATCTAGAGATAAAAGGAGAAAAACTCCTTTTATCTCTCCCCACGTTTTTTAGCTTTAAATAAAACTGGCGTTCCGCTAAAGTTAAAAGACTCTCTTAGTTTATTTGTCAAATATCTTCTGTATGTAAAGTGAAGCCCTCTTGGTTTGTTCATCACGATAGCAATTTTTGGCGGTCTTGTTTCGTACTGGGTTGCATAATATATTTTTATAATTTGTCCATGCATAGATGGAAGATGGTGTTTTCTCATAGCTTTTTCCAAAGCTTCATTAAGTTCAGATGTTTTGATGCGCTGAGAGTAATTTTCATTTATCTCTAAAATCATATCATGGAGTTTATCTACTCTCTTATGAGATTTTGCGGAGAGAGTTACGATAGGTGCATAAGCCAAAAACTTAAATCTGTCTCTAACTTCTTGTATGATTTTGTCATAATCTTCTCTATTTGCGATATCCCACTTGTTCAAAACAATGATACATGCAAGACGGTTGCTATCAACTAAACCCGCAATTTTTTCATCAAGGTCTAAAAAAGGTTCACTTGCATCTAAAACAACTAGAGCCATGTTTGAGTTCTCAAGCATCTCTTTTGTACGCATAAGAGCAAATTTCTCGATTCCTACAATCTTTCCTCGTCGTCTAAGTCCTGCTGTATCTACAAAAGTAAGCTGCTTGCCTTTGTACTCAATACTCTCATCAATCGGGTCAATAGTTGTTCCCGCAACACTACTTACTACGGAGCGTTCTTCGCCTAATAGGGCATTTAGAAGTGAGCTTTTTCCGACATTTGTACGCCCGATAATCGAGATTTTAATATGGTTAATATCGTTTTCGTCAAACTCTTTGATTCTATCATTTTGTGCAAAGATAGAGTCATCTTCAAAATCTTCATCCTCTTGTGTATCATCCGGATAGAAAAAGCCGTCATCTTCATCATCTTCGCCGTGATGCTCAAACTCAAACTCACTCTCATCCTCCTCGACTAGATTTACATCATCCTCTTCTTCACTATTTTCTTTTACAATGTCAGAATCAGGAATTCTGTCATATACCCACTCAAGTAGAGGAACTACACTTCTGTTATGTGCAACGGATATGCCAAAAATAGCATCTGTGCCAAACTCATAAAAGTCCCAAAGGTTATCTTTAAGCTTGTCATTGTCAATTTTATTGACAACCAAAGCTACATCTTTTCCCAATGTCTGAAGCTCATAAAAGAGTTTTTTATCCTCCTCCTCGGGGATACTTTTACCATCTACCATATAGAGAATAATGTCTGCTTTTTTCGCCGCCTCTAGTGACTTCTCTTTTATTTTATTAAAGAGTTCACACCCTTGGTCAAGCCCTCCGGTGTCAAAAAGCAGAGCCTCTTTATTTATAATCATAACAGGTCGTCTTTTGACATCCCTTGTTGTTCCTGCTATATCTGAGGTTATAGCATCTCTTTTTTTGACGAGTCTGTTAAAAAGTGAGCTTTTGCCAACATTTGGACGACCGATAATGGCGATTTTTTTCATATTTTTACCTAAGTGAAGAAGATTAAATTTGTAGTTTATTCGCAATTATAGCGAAATATAAGAGTAATTTCAGGTTTATAAACAAATCTTACACTCTTGCATATTCGTAATAGGAGTCTGTTTTTGAGGATGCAGAGATGCTAGGCTCTCTGCTGGCATAAGGTGCTCTTTAGTTTGTAGGGAACTCTTTTTCTAAATCCTCAAGTGCATTTTTAGCTTTAAACTGCTGCCAAAGAGCTTGGTCATTTTTAAAACTTGTATTAATATTATTTTTAATCTGCTTATTTGCAGAGTTTTTTGAAACTGTAACCAACATAAATATAGCGCCTGATGGTGCGGTCCACATGTCAATTGCTTTTGATCCTTGAAGGTTAACTTTTGCTACCTGTTTTGTCACGGTTTCTATTGATTTATCAACACTCTCTGATGCGCTGACTCCTGTTGTCCCCGTGTATATTGTGATTTTATCTTTAACTTCAGACTCTATCTGCTGTGCTAAGTCTGAGCGACCGTTAGCCATAGCTACTCTTCTCATATGATCCATTCCCGCAGCACTCTTATGAGCCATGCCGACACCCGCATAAGCATCTTGTATATCAGGAATACATGTCCATTTTGGAGCAAGTACATTCTCCTGTTTGCAGGCAAAATCTACACTTCTCTCTTCAAGCTTAGCATCTTTGCTACACCCAGTAACTAGGGATAATAGCAAGCCTGCAAATAAAATAGATGAAACAGTTTTAATCATTTTTAAAATCTCCTTTTTTTCTAAAATTATTGTATCAGTTTTAATCTTAAAGGGTATTTATTAAATTTTGCTTCTTAATTGTATAATTTGTTTATGAAATATTATAGTTATGAAGATTTTAAAATCGATACACGCTCTTTATTACAGAGAGTCAAAGGGTCACATTTTGAGGCGATAGTTGCAGTTGCAAGGGGAGGATATACCCTCTCACATGCAATGGCAGAGGGCTTGGATATACGCAATGTTCAAAGCATAAGAACAGAACTTTATGACAAAACCATCAAAAGAGATATGATAAATATATTTCAAACATGTGAACTTGGGGGCGTAAAAAAAGTGCTGGTTGTTGATGATATAGCAGACAGCGGAGCTACGTTAAAGGCAGTTATGGAGTATTTAGAGAAAAAATATATAGATATTGAGTTTGTCTCATGTACTCTTTTTTACAAAAAAACATCTGTTTATGAGCCTCATTTTTGGATAAATGAAGCAGATGATTGGATTGACTTTTTTTGGGAGAGAGATTTTAGTTAGTATGCGGTTTCGTATTTTGTGAAATCTGTTTCATAAATGTACTCGCTGATAACTCTTAGCGCCTCTTTATTAAAGGCAAGTTCGGGCATAAGTTCATGTTTTTCGATAGCATCAAGCATTAAAGAACCCTCATAAGCGGGCTTTTCTACCCACGTTGCCATGTATGAGACAAACTCCTCTTTGTTTTCAAACGCTTTTTTATATCTTTCTTTAACCTCAGATATAGAAGGGGCGGAGATTGTTTTTGTGGGGTGATGACATGTGATGCAGTTGCCGTTAAACAAAAGAGCGCCCAAATTTTGCGCGTTGCATAGACAAAAGAGGGAGAGCATAAAAAGTAAAAAAATAGTTTTTATCATCTGCTACTACTTTTTATGCTCTTTTATCATCTCATACGCCTGATTTATCTCCTGCGTTTTTGCAGTTGCTTCTTGCATATAGGCATCATTTTTGCCTTGAGATTTGATGATATCGGGATGATACTCTTTGACTAATTTTCTATACGCTTTTTTGATTGTATTTAAGTCATCGTCCTCACTTACGCCTAGCAAACGATAGGCATCTTTGATGTTTGTTTTTGGCTTGATGCTATGGAGCATCTTCTCAAACTGATCAAACATGGCATGGTATATATTTGGATCAAACTCTAACGCTTCGGCAATAGAGGCTAAAATCTCCTCTTCGCTTTGGCTTACTTTCCCATCGACAAACGCAAGCTGAATCAAAAATCCCATAAATTGGTGCTGTTTTGCTCTATCTCTTTTGATTGTTTTTGCTAAGACATAAGCAATCTCTTTTTCGCCCTGAGAACTATTTTTATGCTCGTTAAAAATCTCTTTTAGTATCTCTTTTGTTTTTTGCGGTTGAGGGAAAAGAGCTGAGATATCATCAAACATAATCCCGATAAGTTCTGCCTCAAGAGCATCAACTCTGCCATCAGCTTTTGCAACTTTTGCAACAAGTGCGACAAAAAGACCAAGTTCACTCTTTTGTAGAGACTCTTTAGTGATAGAGAAATTTTTAAACGCCTCTTGAGAGTAGAGCGTATATCTTGAGTAACTCTTAAAAATCCAGTAAAAAAATCCGATTAAAATCGACAATAATATTATATTTCCCATAACTTCCCTTTATTAATTGCATAATTATATAAAATAGAAGTTAATAGAGGATTGCAAATTGTCTAATTTTGACTAATCTCGTGATAAACTCTTTTTGCAGTGATTTTCCCTACCCAAAATATTTCGCCTAAAAAGGCTTCTTTTAGCAGTCCATCATTGTCAAACGCAATAAGTACATCAACGATATCATCTTCTTTGTCAAACGGCTCAACATGCAGATTGTATATATCTTGCGTGCTATCAGAAAAGTTGAGTATTGCAGACTCTTTTTTTGCTCCCTCTAGGCAAGACACTGTGATGTCGTTTTTTTCATCATTCGCGCCAAATGCAATCAGTTTATAAAACTTTTTTTCGGAGTTGCATGTAGTTTTGGTATTGAGATAAGAAGTAAGAACGTCACTATCTTTGTAAATATCAAGGGTGCTCTCTTGTGTAAAACTTTTTTTGACCTCCTCTGTTATGAGGTTAAAATCCTTAAGGTCAAATTTTGTTACGTTAACTAGTTTCGTCTTCTCTTCTATAAATTTTACCTCTTTTTTTTCATGGTCAAAGTAATAAGTTCGAACTCTTAATCTTTTTGTAGTCTCCTTGGTTTCTATAAAAATGTCAGGGATATATCTGCCCTCTACTATCTTGCCTTTGCTGATAAAAGTTTCAACCCTGTTTTTTAAAAGTGTAGCAGCAACACCTGTTGTGTTGGCAGTAAGTTTTATCTCATAGCTATTATCGTGCTCTTTTAGTGAAATATCTGCGTAACCAACATCGCCAAACAGAGTAACATGGACACCATAACGTGTTGAAATCTCCTTTGAAAAAATAGAGCTTATAAGCAAAAAAAGCAGCAAAACAAATCTCATAAAAAACTCCTAAATTTTTACATTTATATCAAAAAATATACTTTATTATAATTTTAGATTATACTATAATTTCTCTTTATATATTCCCAAAATAAAAATCTATATCAAATCTAAATATATAGTTTGGCTCGTATTCATACTGCCTGTGAAAATCTACACCTGATTTTATCTCGAGTGCTATCCATTTTCGAAAAATATTTTGACGCCATGAGGCAAAACTGGAGTAGCTGCTTATTCCATCATATTTTTGTGGTGCAGCTTCACATCTATATTCGGAGTTGCCCCAAAATTGTTGTGTGAAGCTAAACCCTTTTTTCTGTGAGAGTGCTAAATAGTAAGAAAAGGCAACAGCATAATCAAATCCATCTACATTAGATTGTGTTTTGCGGTGCAGGGTTGTTCTAAAAATAGAGTTTTCATTTAGAGTTTTATTAAGATAGATATTTGTCTCCTCGCTAAAATCATCTTTTGTCGAGTAAATAAACTGTTGTGTCGGCTGCAGGAGCCAATCTTTGGTTTTAAAATCTTTGGAGTATCTTGCTTTTGCATAAGTTGAAAAGCTTTTTATTCCTATGGAGTATTTTGATTTTATTCCTTTGTAAAAGGGTGTAAAAAGGTTAACACCGACCCCAACACTTGAGGCGCTATTTGCTCCAGAAGGGACGTTGCTTAAATAGTTTTTTTCAGAATTGCCAATAAAAAGCTGAATGTTTTTTTTAGTTCTACTTAGCGGAATTTGTGCGCTTATTTTTTGATTAAACTCAATTGACTCTTTTGATTGAAACTCAGAGCCAAGACGGATACGAAGAAAACTTTTTTCAGTTTCTTCAATAAATTTTTCATTTTTAAAAAATTCATCGATTGCGTATATAACTTCATCTTCGTTTGTCTCATAGTCAGTCTTATTATTATCAGACTCTTTAACCCAGAGGCTTATACTTTTATCTACATTGTCAAATAATTTAACAACATATTTTGAAAAACTTTTGTGTTTCTCATCTAAGTATCCGTGATATGTCTGTTGCGTTTTATCTTCTTGTGCAGCTGCATTGAGTGCTAAAAATAAGCTTATTAAAAGAGTAGCAATACGCAACATTATAACATCCCCTTTGCTCAATGTAGATTATTATAGCGCATTTCAATTGAAAAAGATTGGTATACTTTCGTTTATGAAACGTATTAAAAAATTAGATAACGGTATCAAATATATGCTCTTTGCATCCTTTTTGTTTGCGATAATGGGCGCATTTGCAAAGCTTGCATCAGAGCATATGAGCTCCCTAGAGGTTGTATTTTTTAGAAATATATTTGGCGTTATTTTTATAGGTTACGCACTCTACAGAACTCCCATGATAAGCAAAGGAGGAAGACCTTTTTTGCTTTTTTTCAGAGGGTTGATGGGTTTTTCAGCTCTTTTGGCATATTTTTACAATATTGCCCATATTCCGCTCGGTGATGCTGTTACATTCTCAAAAACCGCGCCCATTTTTACAGCAATATTTGCTTGGCTTTTTTTAAAGGAAAAGCTCTCTTTAAGCTCTTGGGTAGCCGTATTTATAGGTTTTGGCGGTATAGTTCTCATAGCTCAGCCCAGCGGAATCGGCTTTAGTAAATATGACCTGCTTGGTATTTTTAGCGGAATTGGAGCTGCTCTTGCTTATACGTCGGTAAGAGAGCTTAGAAACTACTACGATACAAGAGCGATAGTGCTCTCCTTTACACTTGTGGGAACGGTAGTTCCTATACTGCTTTTTATGCTCTCTCACTATTTTTATATAGCCGAACTTGATTTTATGATGGGAGAGTTTGTTATGCCCAGTGGAATTGTTTGGTTATATATAGTAGGTCTGGGAGTGCTAGGAACGCTCTCTCAATACTATATGACAAAAGCGTACGGCGAGACAAAGGCTGGAATCGTCGGTGCTGTTAGCTACTCAAATATTGTTTTTGCGATTTTAGTTGGTGTTTTACTAGGGGATACGTTGCCGAGTTTTATAACTGCGTTTGGAATTATGCTTATTGTAGCTGCGGGAATCATAGTAGCAAAGGCAAAATGATTTTTATATGCACCCTTAAACTCATTATGCTATAATCACTCTCTATTTTCTAAAAGGTAAATATATGAAATTACTCGCTGGACCTTGCGTTATTGAGAGCGAAGAGAACATCTTTAAAATCGCTAAGGCTTTGGAGACATATCAAAATGATTCAACGATAGACTTCTATTTTAAGTCATCTTTTGATAAAGCAAACCGTACATCTTTGGATAGTTTTCGCGGTTTGGGGATAGATGAGGGACTTAGAATTTTGCAAAAAGTAAAAGATGATTTTGGGTACAAAGTTGTAACGGATGTGCATGAGTCGCATCAGGTTCCTGCCGTTGCCGAAGTTGTCGATATGCTCCAAATCCCTGCATTTTTATGTCGTCAAACAGACTTGCTTGTGGCTTGTGCTAAAACTACAAAAGAGATAAATATCAAAAAAGGGCAGTTTATAAATCCGCCTGATATGAAATACTCCGTGGCAAAAGTGCTTAAAACAAGAGGCTGTGATGAGGTAAGCTATGAAAACTCAAAAAAACATGGAGTATATTTGTGCGAAAGAGGTTCATCATTTGGATATGGAAATATCGTTGTGGATATGCGCTCTCTTGTAATAATGAGAGAGTTTGCACCTACTATTTTTGATGCAACGCACTCAGTTCAAGCCCCGGGCGCGCTTGGCGGAAAAACAGGTGGAGACAGAACTATGGTTCCATACCTCTCAAGTGCGGCGGCGGCTGTTGGAGTGGACGGTTTCTTTTTCGAAACTCACTTTGACCCGAGCGTGGCACTTAGTGATGGACCAAATATGATAAAATTAGATGAGTTAGAAACACTAATAAATAAAATTAAAAAGATACGGGAGATATAAAATGAGATTAATTGAAGGACAACTAAAAGTTGTAAATGGTAAAAAAATAGCGATAGTAAGCACAAGATGGAATCACTTTATAGTTGATAGACTTGTAGAGGGTGCGAAGGATGCATTTGCGCGTCACGGCGGAGATGATGCTGATTTAACGCATGTTTTGGTTCCGGGCGCATTTGAGCTTCCTATGATAATAGATCAGCTACTAGCCAGCGGCAAGTATGATGCAGTTTGTGCTTTAGGTGCGGTTATCCGTGGGGCAACTCCTCATTTTGATTATGTCTCAGCTGAGGCAACAAAGGGGATCTCGACAATGAGTCTTAAGTATCAAAAACCTGTTTCATTCGGGCTTTTAACGACCGACACAATCGAGCAGGCTATCGAGAGAGCTGGTACAAAAGCAGGAAACAAAGGCTTTGAAGCGATGACTACCGTTATCGAGATGCTAGACCTTTATAAGAACCTTTAATTATGGCTACTAGACATCAAGCCAGAATGGCGGTTGTAAGTTTGTTGTACGCATTTGATCTCGGTAATGGAAATATTGCAGAGCATACGGATGAGATTTTAGAAGAGAAGAAGATTAGAAATAAGCAAAGAGATTTTGCACTTACTCTTTATGAGGGTGTTATGAAAAATATAACGCCTGTTGATGCGGCGATAGTCAAGCATCTTAAAGATTGGGATTTTGAGAGACTCGGAGCTATCGAGAGAGCTACTTTAAGACTTGCAACTTATGAGATACTTTTTGGTGAACTTGACTCTGCGGTTGTAATAAACGAGGCGGTTGAGATAACAAAAGCGTTTGGTACAGAGCAGTCTCCAAAATTTATAAACGGTGTGTTAGACGCAATTGCAAAAGATAAGTAAAGCTTAAGATAGTAAAAACAGCAAAAAAGCGCTGTTTTTACACTTCTATCTTGAAAATGAAAAACCAAATCCTACTCTGTTTTGATGATTATTATAATCCACTAAACTTGCTCCATATCCGTTAAATAGTTTAATATACCAAAAGGTATTTTTTGAATGTCCTATGGGGTGTGACCACTCCATTTCAAGGGAGCCTCGATTTGAGCCGTTAAAGCGAAGATTATTGCGCCAGGTTAAGTCAAACTGATGTTTTTTAAGAAAATAGTTTAGCTTTAAGTGCCCATATCCGAGATAAGAGGTTATGTTTTTATTATCATCTCCTGCATCTGATATCCATAACCTAAGAGTTGTCATAAGATCCCCTCTGTAAAAAATAGTGTCAAAATAGATTTGGTTCCACTCCCTAGAGAGCGGGGCTCCCATTCCGTTTGACTCATGCCAAAAACCGACTTTAATAGCTCTAAATCCAAATTCAGATAATTTTTTATCTTGGATAGGTAGAGTAAGAAATATTTCAGGTCTGTAATTTGTTTCACGAAACGGAGCAGAGACTGAATAAAACTGCCACCACACCTCTTGCGTGTATCCCAAAGTTATTATTTCATTTAAACCAAATAGATTGTAGCTTATATCTTTTTTTAAACTTATTTGAAACTCTGCTTCAATGTTTTTATTAAATTGTTCATAGCCTGGGTGTGCAACAAGGTCTCTTTGCTCATAATTTGCTGTTGTATATGCAAAAGGAATTAAGAAGTTTTTTTCATATGGAAGTAAACCAAAATTACTAAAAATTTTTGCTACCATTGCATCTTTTGCATCTGAATCTTCCGGCATATTTAGATGTTGAAAAAGAAAAAGTTTTTTTGCTTCATCTTCACTGGATATTACAGCTGTCTCTTCTTCATTGCATATTACGGCTGTCTTCTCTTCAGCAGCCATGAGATAAGAGCTTATTGTAAGAAGCAGGGTAATAAAGAGTACCCTATTTAATAAAAGTAATACACTCTTCACTGTTTTAAAACCAAGCATAAAGAGCGGAATGCTTCTTTTATAATTTCATCTTTTATTTGTTTGTGTAAGTACATGATAGCCTACTGCATAATATTATTTTTGCTTAAGCATAGCATAAATTGAGTTTGATTTAGGCAAGAGCGGCAATATTAATTACAAGTTGTTTGTTTGTTTATTGTGAAAAAAAGAGTAAAATCCAATCACTAAAAAGTAAAATGGTTGGCAATGAAAAGATTAACTAAACAAGAAGCCTTAGCGCTTATAAAAAATGCAGATTTGAAAGAGCTAGGTCGCATGGCAACAGCTCGTAAAAAAGAGCTTCATCCTGATAATATTACCACTTTTGTGGTAGATAGAAATATTAACTATACAAATATTTGCTGGGTGGATTGCAAGTTTTGCGCATTTTACAGACATGAAAAAGATGCTGATGCTTATGTGCTTACATTTGATGAGATAGATGCAAAGATAGACGAACTTCTTGAAATCGGCGGAACACAGATACTTTTTCAAGGCGGAGTGCATCCAAAATTAAAGATTGAGTGGTATGAGGATTTGGTGGAGCATATTCACACAAAATATCCTACGATTACAATTCACGGATTCTCTTCCATAGAGATAGACTTTATCGCTAAAGTCTCACGCATCAGTGTTGAAGAGGTTTTAGAGAGACTACATGCTAAAGGTTTGGCTTCTATCCCGGGAGCTGGGGCTGAGATACTGAGTGATAAAGTAAGAGATATCATCGCTCCAAAAAAAATCGATAGTGAAGTTTGGGTGGATGTTCATAGAAAAGCCCATAAACTCGGCATAATGTCAACGGCTACTATGATGTATGGTACTATTGAGAGCGATGAAGATATCATAGAACATTTTGATATGATAAGAAGACTTCAAGATGAGACTGGTGGATTTCGTGCTTTTATCATGTGGAGTTTTCAAGGACAAAATACTGAGCTCTTAAGGTTAATCCCAGATATGGATAAACCATCTTCAAACCGCTACTTACGGCTTCTTGCCGTTGCTAGACTCTACCTTGATAATGTGCCAAACATCCAAAGTTCATGGGTTACACAGGGTCCTTATATCGGGCAGATGGCTCTGATGTTTGGAGCAAACGATTTAGGCTCGACTATGATGGAAGAGAATGTCGTAAGTAGCGCTGGAGCGGCTTACACGATGGCAAAGAGTGAAATGGTGCATCTCATACGAGATGTGGGCGAGATACCAGCTGTGCGAAATACGGCGTATGAGATTTTAGAGAAATTTGCATAGATGAAAAAGATAGCTATAACACTACTGATTTTAGGAAATATAATAATGGCAGCAACAATAGATAATATAGAGATAAAAAGTTTAAAAATACCTGTGATTTTTCAAGAGGATAGGAGATTGCCTCTGGTAACCATGCAGTTTATTTTTAAAAATAGCGGAAGTGTGGCAGATGACACAAAAGCCGGTTTAGCGAAATTTAGTTCAAAAATAATGAACGAAGGTACGAAAAAGCTAGGCTCAAGTAAGTTTGCCGAGGCGCTTGAGGGTAGGGCTATCCATATATCAGCATCAACGGGCAAAGAGACTTTTGTCATAGAACTTGGCTGCTTAAAGGAGGAGTTTGACGAGGGACTTAAATATTTAGAGATGCTTCTTAGCGACCCAAATCTTACTCAAGAAGCAATAGACAAAGTAAAAACTACCACTTTAGGCTCTCTTGCGAGAAAAGAGAACGATTTTGACTATATAGCATCAAACGAGCTTAAAACACTCCTTTTTGCCGGGAGTGTGCTTGCAAAGCCGTCTGCGGGAACGATTGAGAGTGTAAATAAGATTGAGCTAAAGGATGTAAAAGAGTTTCTATCTAAAAATATTGTTAGCTCAAAGCTTATTGTTGCAATAGGCGGCGATGTGGATTTGAAAACGAGCAAAGAGAAGATTGCTAAACTTATAGAGTTGCTTCCAAAGGGTAAGTCAACAGAGCCTATAAAGTATGAAGCTGCTAAAGATGCAAAAGAAAAAGTAGTTCTAAAAGAGACACAACAGGCTTATGTGTACTTTGGCTCGCCATATAACATAAGCGTAAATTCCGAGGATTATTACAAGGCAAGAGTTGCTACTTTTATCTTGGGCGCAGGAGGATTTGGCTCAAGACTTATGGAGGAGATAAGAGTCAAAAAAGGGCTTGCCTATTCAGCTTATGCAAGGTTGGATGTTACAAAATCAAGCAGCTACATGAGCGGATATCTGCAGACAAAACTCGAGTCGCTCAAAGATGCTAAAGAGACCGTAAAGTATGTTATAGAGGATTTTGTAAAAAATGGTGTTACAAAAGAGGAACTTGAGCAGACAAAGAAGTTTTTACTTGGAAGTGAGCCTTTAAGAGTTGAGACTATGAGCCAGAGACTTCACAGAACTTTTATGGAGTTTTATAACGAGCAGGAGATTGGACACTCTTTTAAAGAGTTGGAAAAAATCGAAAAACTAAAACTAAATGATTTAAATGAGTTTATAAAAGAGCACAAAGAGATTTTAGACACAAGTTTTGCTATTGTCACAAAACGCTAGTTTCTTTAGAAAACGCTAGTTTCTTTAGAAAAATCAGCCAAAAAATATGACACTTTGCAATATTTTTATATACAGTTCATAAAAAGAGATAGTATTAAACTGACCTTACGCACTTTTGGCAAAAAAGGGCATATTAAACTTTGTAAATCTCGAAAAACTTATTTTTCGTAGCTTTATGGCGTAACATCAGTATTGAACACTAAGGACTTATGATGAACATAACAAAAGAGCAAAAAGAAAAATTTAAAAAACTAGCTATAACCAGCTTTGCCGAGCTTGCCCTTATTGTTCCCTCAGGTTATGAAGATTTAAGAGTGCAGGATAAACTTCAAACCCACTCCATGCAGCTCATAGATGCGACTGTAGAGTCTGTTTATAGAGCTGCCAATTCAATTCAAATTACCTTTTATGCCCATAATTTCGGTCATGTTGTTAGTGGTGTTATATTTCGTCCAAAACCTTATATGCTTCATCAGTTTAAGGTTGGCGAGAGAGATTTTTACTATGGAATGATTGAGTGTAAAAGCGGCTTATGCAGTATGAATATGCCAAAAAAAGTGACGAATGTCGGTGCCATTACTCCTAGATACAAGTCCGCACTTAGAAGCGATGTTATGCTTAGGCTTATGCAAAGCACTCTGAGTAAAGAAAATTTAATGTCAGAGGGAATAAGAGAGGAGATTGCAGAGGAGCTTTTAAAGGTTCATTTTCCTACGCAAACAGCACCAAATTTAAAAAGTTTGGAGCCAAAAACCATAGATGCTCTTAAATATACGGAACTTTTTGTCTATATGAAACAGCTCTTTAATAAAAGAAGATATTTTAAGGCGCTAACTTCTGCATGTGGCGATTATAAGGAGTGGGTGCAAACTTTGCCTTTTACCTTGACTCAGGAGCAGGTAAAAGCGATAGAGGAGATAAAGGCTGATTTAACCAAAGAAGTTTCGGCTCGTCGAATGATAGTCGGAGATGTCGGAAGCGGAAAGACTATGGTTATCTTAGCATCTGCTCTTATGATGCTACCAAACCGCTCTGTTCTTATGGCACCGACAACGATACTAGTAAACCAACTCTATGAGGAGGCAAAAAGGTTTCTTCCCAATGTTAAAATTGCTCTTGTGACAAATAAAACAAAAGATATAAATCTTGAGGAGTATGATTTTATCATAGGCACACATGCGCTGCTCTATAGAGAGCTCCCAAAAGCCGCCCTTGTTATGGTAGATGAACAGCATCGTTTCGGAACGGCTCAGAGAAATATGCTAGAAAAACTTGTAAGTAGTGCAGATATCATAAATCAAGAAGAAGCAAAGCCTCATTTTTTACAGTTTTCTGCAACTCCCATCCCTAGAACACAGGCGATGATAGAGACGGCGCATATTGATGTTTCGCTCATTACAACAACACCT
The DNA here is from genome assembly GCF_023229105.1 of Sulfurimonas sp. GTDB lineage: Bacteria > Campylobacterota > Campylobacteria > Campylobacterales > Sulfurimonadaceae > Sulfurimonas. Next base: position 1,271 of record NZ_JALNZY010000020.1, on the reverse strand, counting down.
TTTAAAAAAGATATAATCAGTAGAGTGATACATAAACAGGATTTTAAAGATTTACTACTTCATATAGAGAGGGAGATAGCTAAAAAAAATCAAGTTCTTTTGGTCTATCCGCTTGTAGAGCAGAGTGATTTTTTGGAGTATCAAAGCATTGATGAAGCAAGGGGATTTTGGCAGAAGAGATTTAAAAATGTCTATGTAACACATGGAAAAGATAAGGAAAAAGAGGAGGTTTTGCTTGATTTTAACAAAAGCGGCGATATCCTCATCGCCACAACTGTTATAGAGGTCGGCATATCTCTACCTCGTCTTAGCACTGTGGTTATTGTCGGAGCTGAGAGATTAGGACTCTCAACTCTGCATCAGCTTCGTGGTCGTGTAAGCCGTACAGGGTTAAAAGGGTACTGTTTTTTATATACAAACCAGAGTGCATCAGAGAGGCTTGATAAATTTGTACAAACGACAAGCGGCTTTGATATTGCAAATTTGGATTTAAAGTTTAGAAAAAGCGGGGATTTGCTAAAAGGGCATAATCAGAGTGGAAGTCAGTTTAAGTGGGTTGATTTGGCAGAAGATGAGGAGATAGTAAAGGATGTGAAAGCAGATTTGAGCAAAAGGGTTTAACCCCTCTTGCAGTAGTAGCTAGTAAAGTCCAAATCTTCCATCATTTCTTTTGTAAAGAACTCGGGTTTTACCGTCGTTGTCTATGAAAATCTCAAATAGCTTTTTATTCTCTTTTATGTCATTTAATACATCTTCAATTTCACGCGGTTTGTAAAGAGCAAGTCCAACCGGTACTATCTCATCTTCCATAGCCTCGCTAGCTTCATTGAGGCTTACGCTTGAAATCACTTCATTTTTGGTTTCATTAATGCCATCTTTGTAGTGATGGTTGTCTCTGTCATGTATGCGGCGGAGTGCTTTTTGCGCTCTTGCTGTCGCCAAGTCGATAGCAGCGTAAAGGTCTTCATCACTCTGTTTGATTATGATAGAGTTTTTGTGAGCTAGGTTGATGACATACTCAACAACAGAATGATCTTTACTTTTTTTTGTTTGAGTTGTTGCAACTATATTTACGGAGATAATATCCATATTGTATTTGCCAAGTGTTTCGATAGAGGCATTCATGTGTGCTTTAATCGGCTCAGTAAGTTCTACATGTCTTCCTGTTAATGTAATATTCATAGTAAATCCTTTAGTTTGTAAATGTAAAGGATTATAGCATTAAATAGGTTAGAGTTTAGAGCTTTTGGATGGTTCTTCTAAAGTAGCGG